>NZ_JAZDAR010000026.1:289404-476776 GCF_036680945.1 Pseudoalteromonas sp. P80D2 | reverse complement strand
TAGCAAGCAATCAACTAGCGTTTAGAATTTTGCTTACAGCTTACAGCTTACAGCTTACAGCTTACAGCTTACAGCTTACAGCTAGTTTTAGATCTGGCCTTGAACCGTCGCGATAATACGTCTAGCGCCACCATGATCTCGGTGTTCACCTAAATAAATACCTTGCCATGTGCCTAGCATTAAGCGGCCTTGATTAATTGGTATGGTGAGTTCAGCACCTAATGTACTGCTTTTTATATGGGCTGGCATATCGTCATCACCTTCATAATCATGACGATAATAACTTTGTCGTTCTGGCACAAAATGATTGAAGTGACTTTCCATATCCATTCTTACTGTAGGATCTGCATTTTCGTTAATAGTTAAGCTTGCAGAAGTGTGTTGAATGAATAGGTGTAATAAGCCGACTTTGTATTGTGCTATCTCTGGAAGTTGACGAAGTAGCTCGTCATCAATGATGTGAAAGCCTCGTGAGCGAGGCTTCAATTGAATGGTTTTTTGCTGCCAGCTCATAGTTTATCAAAGCTAACTTCAATATTGGCGTTACCATCAGCAGATGTGAATGGAATTAACACTTTAGCGCCTTCACATTTATGTGCAATTGTATGTCCCTTACCAGACACTACAACTGGCGTTGCCATATCAAACTCATAGCCTTTTTCGCCAAGTAGGTTTTTAGCGCCACCTGTTACCATGTTAGTAATTTCACCTACCATGTCGGTTACTTCTTCGTTCACCGTATCAGGGCGTTCACCTAGCATTCTTTCCATAATGGTCAGTGCTAGATTTTCATCAAAGGTGATTGAAAGTGAACCTTTAGTTTGTGGGCCAACCATACCAATCAAACCTGATACATCGCCACGGGCTAGTTCGTCTTTCTTTAAACTAGGTTTACCCGGCTTTAATTCTGTTTGAGCCATAGTGCTCAATACATTTAATAATGATGATAAAAAAGGGTTGATGAACTCCACATTCATTATTTATTTTCCCTTAGGTTTCGAAATGCCGTTAATCATACTTTAAGTGTAGTGGTTGTTTCAAACACCGCACTTATTCTTTGCATTTTTCGCATTTACCGTGCGCTTCAATTGTTTGTCCTGAGACAATAAATCCACTTTCTGCCGCTAAGTTATTAAGTTCATGAGAAATTACTGTTGAATGCAATTCTTTTACATAACCACAGCTGTCACAAATTAATAACTGTACAGGGTGAATGTGATCAAAATGATGGCACAGCATAAATGAGTTGGTGCTTTCAATTTTATGAATAAAGCCAAGTTCCGATAAGAAATCGAGCGCTCGATAAATAGTGGCAGGTTTTGCGCCTGACTCAGTTAATTTGAGTTGTTCTAATAGGTCATAAGCACCCACACCACCTTGCGCACTAGCTAATAGGCGGAATACTTTTTCACGGATAGGTGTGAAACGTGCACCACGATTATCGCATACTTGTTTTGCTTTACTGACGAGTGATTCTATATTCATCTTCTCTTATCCTTACGCTACCGTGATATACTAACATACTGTATTGTAGTTGCAGTGTTTTTATTCGCTAACACGTTTTCAGGGAGTTTTCTTAATGAGTGAATTGCTAGCTGCATTCATTTTCTTTTTTGCCGTCATTGATCCTATCGGGACCGTGCCTGTTTTTATTGCTGTTACACGCTGGGATGATGCCAAGTTCAAGCGCAAAGTTGCATTAAAAGCGGTTGGCGTTTCGGCATTGGTGCTATTATTTTTTGTTGTTGCGGGCGAGTTACTTTTAAACGCGATCAATATTCCACTTTCGGCATTTCAGATTGCCGGAGGTATCGTATTATTACTTTTTGCTCTGTCGATGATCTTCGGTGAAAGTAAACCAGAAACAGAAATCAAAAGTGTTCGAGATAGCACAGAAACCGCTATTTTCCCTTTGGCGATTCCTTCTATTGCCAGCCCCGGTGCCATGCTTGGTGCAGTACTGATGACTCGAAATACCGAATACACTTGGTATGAGCAGCTAATTACCTCATCAATTATGCTTTCTGTGTTAATAATCGTACTGGTTTTATTACTACTTGCCACGCATGTTCATAAGTTAATTGGTGATAGTGGCGCGAGTATTATTAGCCGGGTGATGGGCTTAATTTTATCGTCAGTGGCGGTGACTAATATCTTAGGCGGTATCGCTCACTACTTCGGTTTGAGTGTTGTCGGCTAGTTTTAATTTAAAGTGCATTTTCAGTGATTTAAACTTTGAATAATTGCCTTCTTTTATCTAACTTTAAAGAAGGCAATATAAAATTTAAGGAACAAAGAATGCTAATCAAAAATGTCGTCTTATCTGTTTTTCTGATTTTTAGTTTAGGTGCTTGCATGGAGCCGACCTATGATAGTGGTAAGCTAAAAGTCATTGAAGTAACAGATCATGATTTTAAAATTAATGGTGAAAGCGCAGTAACCGTAATTGTTGGTCATGCCAATGTGGCGGAATACAGCTTTTCACTTCGTAAAAGTGATTTAAAGAAAGGCACGCTCCTGCAGTCTGTGTCTGACAGTAATCCAAATGTACGTGCAGATGGTACCTTCTTTAGTGAATATTATGTGCAATCAAAAGATCATGATACGCGTGCATCAATTGAAATTGTCGAAATGGACCCCGTTGAGAAAGTAGCGCGAATTGCAGTGGGTGCTAAGTTAGTTAACCTGAAAAACGAGGACTACAAAGAGCTTGAAATTACGATTTTGGAGCTTACGGGCCAAAACCTTGAACATCTCCTAAGTAAAGTAAAAATGTAGACTTAGCATTTTACCTTATTCATCAAAGAAGTGAGATTGCAGTACACTTCTTCGCCTCTTTTCATTATCAGATCTTCGATTAAGCCATGCCGCGAGCCAGCTTCGGTGGTATAATGGTCGCAATTTTTCATTTCGGTGCATACCTAAAGGGTATGTGTCATCGCTATATTAAGCGTTAATCGTATTAGGTAATTTAAGTTGCAAGTAAATGCATTGATCTTTAAAGGGGCCATGTTATGAGCACAACGACATTAAACCGCCGTTTTTCCGTGGCACCCATGTTAGATTGGACAGATCGTCACTGTCGAACCTTTCACCGCAAAATGACTAAGCATGCTGTGCTTTACACTGAGATGGTGACAACCGGCGCTATTTTATTTGGTAAAGGCGATTACTTACACTTTAATGAGCATGAAGGCCCAGTGGCATTGCAACTTGGTGGCTCAGATCCTGAAGCGTTGGCTAAGTGTGCAAAGTTAGCGGCGGAGCGCGGCTATCATGAAGTAAATTTAAATGTTGGCTGTCCGTCTGATCGTGTACAAAATGGTCGTTTTGGTGCTTGTTTAATGGCTGAGCCTAAACTGGTTGCTGACTGCGTTGCTGCAATGAAGGCCGAGGTGACTATTCCTGTTACTGTTAAAACTCGCATTGGTATTGATGAGCAAGACTCGTATGAGTTTTTATGTGCTTTAATTGAAGCAAGTCATGATGTTGGCTGTGATGACTTTATTATTCATGCGCGTAAAGCGTGGTTAAATGGCTTAAGCCCAAAAGAGAATCGTGAGATCCCACCTCTTGATTACCCGCGGGTTTACCAGTTGAAAAAAGATTATCCGCAACTTCACTTAAGCTTAAATGGTGGCGTGAAAACAATTGCTGATAGCGTAGCTCACCTTGAGTATGTTGATGGCATTATGATTGGTCGTGAGGCGTATAGTAATCCGTTTATTTTGTCTGAGGTTGACGAAAACATTTATGGTGATGAAGCCTTTACGCTAAGTCGTCATCAGGTTGTACGCTCGATGTACGACTATATTGAAGACGAAATGAGTAAAGGCGCTAACTTTTGGCATATTGCTCGCCATATGTTGGGAATTTTTCAAGGCCAACCTGGTGCGCGTGGTTTTAGACGCCACCTTTCAGAAAAAGGCCATGGTAAAGCGGCCGATTTATCTGTTATGGATAAAGCCTTAAGTTTTGTCCCAGAAGCCTAATCTAATATCCTATTAAAAAAGCCACATTTTGTGGCTTTTTTTGATCCTAAAATTTAGTGAAAAAGTTAATTTTTTAGTCAAATTAGTTATTTTTCATTCAGTCACTAGTCAGCCTAAATCTAAATTTAATTGACTCAACTTATTGTATATAAATGATAATTTTAATTTATTCGTTAGTTGGCACAAGAATTGGAATCTCCTAGCTGTATTAACCCAATAATCAACAGGAGAGTCACATGGGTGTATTAAATCGCGTTAATGACATTATTCAGGCAAACCTTTCTGCAGCATTAGACAAAGCTGAAGATCCTGAAAAGTTACTTAATCTACTCGTGCAAGAAATGCAGGATGCACTGACTGAATGCCGTGCAACTGCTGCGACATTCTTAACGCAAGAAAAGCAAATGAAGCGTGAAATTGCAGCGAAACAAGCGAAAGTTGCTGATTGGCAAGCGAAAGCAGAAAAAGCGTTGAGTAAAGATCGTGATGATCTTGCCAAAGCAGCATTAGTTGAAAAGCAGCGTTTAACGACAGAAATCGAAGCGCAACAAGCTGAAATGGATAAAGTGGCAGAGTCACTCGCTAAATTGACAGAAGATTGTCAGCGTTTACAAAACAAGCTTGCAGATGCAAAGGCCAAACAGCTGACTTACATGCAAAAAGAACGCGTTGTTACAGCACGTTTAAAAGTAAAAGAGCAGCTCCATAGCAGTAAAGTTGAAGATGCATTAGCGCGTTTTGACTACTTAGAGCAGCGCGTTGAAAACATTGAGTCGCAAGTTGAGGCGTATGAACTGACACAAAGTGATGCTGCAAATTCAACAGCAGCACAATTCGCTGCCCTTGAGAAAGATGAAGCAATCGATAAAGAGCTTGCTGACTTGAAAGCAACGATGAAGCAGTCGGCTTAGGAGGTTAATAATGAATACTTATCACACATCGACACGTTGGTACCGTGATCTGAGTAATAAAAAGATCTCGGGTGTATGTAGCGGACTCGCTGCGCGCTTGGGCTTCCCTGTATGGTCAACACGTCTGGTCATGATCATATTACTTATTCAAATGCCGCTGTTAATAGGCGTGGGTTATTTAGTGGCTCATTGCACTTTACCAGTGAAAGGTTACTAGGAGTAGGACATGAAAACGTTAGCTATCATCATTTTGGCAATGTTATTACTATGCACTGATGCGGTTTCATTTGTATCGTTTGACTCATGGCAATTACCTTTATCAATTGCTGATATGAGTTGGGCTGGGCTTGAGGTCATCGGTGCAATAGTGGCAGTCATTGCCGTCGTTGCAGGTGTTGCGCTATTCACTATTGGGCTGCTAGGCGCAGGTGTTGTTGCTTTGATTGGTGTTGTGCTTGCGTTTTTATTTGGCTCAGTAATGATTGCATGGCCACTTTTACTAATCGCAGCATTATGCTGGTTGATTGCCGATAACAAAAAATCGCCAGCTTAAGGTACTAATAAACTGCCTTAATACATAAAATATGCTAAATTTAGCGGGTAAGTTAATGTCTTAACAAGGATTAAAACATAATGAAACTGTGGCCCGCACTCTCTTTTCTTACCGCAAGTTTATTCTTTAGTACTTTTTTATCTGCCCATAGTGGCCATGATCATAGCGATGTTGCCGAAGTAGCCGTAAGTAATGCGCAGGTACGTGAATTTTTACCAGCCAGTAAAGCCAGCGTGGCTTATTTAACTATTACTAACCCAAGTGAGCATGCAACGGTATTAACTAAAGCTGAGCTTGATGGTTTAGGACGTGTTGAAATTCATCAGCATACTCATGTTGATGGCATGATGAAAATGGAACAGGTTTTATCATTAAAGATTGATGGTCACAGCAGTGTTGAGTTTAAAGCGGGTGGTTATCACTTAATGGTGTTTGAACCTGAAGATCAACTAAAAGCAGGGCAAGAACGAAAACTCACGCTATATTTTAATGATGGCAATCGAGTTTTTACTCAAGCCAAGGTTGTGTCTTTACAAGAAATGTCTGAGCAGGCATCAAAAAAAAGTAAAGAGCACTCACATCACTAGGAGGTATTATGTCTGAGCATAAAGGAAAAATAGCCAGTGCATTACTTATTATACTAATTATTTTTTACGCGATTGCTGTTTACTGGAGTAGTGAACCTGCTCGTATGGATGTTGTTAGCAAGGCAAAACAGGAAGCGCAAATGCGCGGTGAAAAGTTTGTCACCGGCTACACAACAACAACTACGTTGATCAATGTGGCAAGTACATTATTAAATAAGCCTGGCGGCTACTTATCTAACGATATGATGCCACCAAGTGTAATGATGGATAACATGCCGGCGTGGGAATATGGCGCGCTTGAGATGACCCGAGATTTAGTGTTGTCGATGCGTAAAGACTTCAGTCGTTCACAGTCTCAATCAACTGAGCACGAAGCTCTTAAAAAAGCACAGCCGCAATTTAATATAAGCTCGGTAGCATGGGCATGGCCTAGCGCAGAAACTGAATATCAAAAGGGTATTGATTTACTGGTTGTGTATCGCACTCAAATTGCGGATCAGAACGATCGAGATAGCCAGTTTTATGCCCGTGCCGATAACTTACGTGGCTGGTTAAAAGAAGCTGAAAAGCGCTTAGGTAGTTTAAGTCAGCGTCTAAGCGCAAGTGTTGGCCAAGATCGTTTGAACACTGATTTAGCTGGCGATACTGCGGCTCATCAAGCAACATACACCCCTTTGCAAAGCCAAGTAAAAACATCTTGGTGGCAAATTGATGATGTATTTTATGAATCGCGTGGTGCAACGTGGGCATTACTGCACTTTTTACAAGCGGTTGAATATGATTTTGCTGATGTCTTAGAAAAGAAAAATGCTCGTGTTAGTCTGCAACAAATTATTCGTGAATTAGAGGCCACGCAAGAAACTGTGTGGAGCCCAATGATCTTAAATGGCAGTGGTTTTGGTTTTGTTGCTAACCACTCACTGGTCATGGCGAATTATATTTCTCGAGCCAATGCGGCTCTAATTGAACTTAGCGAACTTTTAGCGCAAGGATAAAATGATGAAAAAGTACTGTTTAGCAGCTGCCCTTTCAATGGCCTGTTTAGCTCCAACAGCGCAAGCTGATACATTATTAGGTTTATACCTAGGTGTTGATGGCTGGCAATCAGATAACAGCGGTAGTTTTGCTCAAGACGGAAATCTACAAAGCTTTAAATTTGATGATGAAACGTTTACGAGCTACTACGCAGCACTTGAGCACCCAGTGCCGTTAGTACCAAACATTAAACTAAAATACACTGAACTTGAGTTAAATGGTGATACAACACTTGATGAAACATTTAGTTTTGGTGGTTCTGATTACGTTGTAGGCACACAAGTAGGCACAGTGAGTGATTTATCACATGTTGACTACATCCTATATTACGAAATCTTTGATAATGATTTGGTTTCAATTGATTTAGGTGTAAACGCTAAACAATTTGACGGTGAAATTACGGTAACGGGTACTTCGCAAGAAGGTGGCCCAAGTACAACTGAGCGCGTTGATTTTTCTGGTTTCGTACCTTTAGTGTATGGTCGTGCTGAAGTTGGCTTGCCGTTAACAGGTTTAAGCGTATTCTTTGAAGGTAGCTTACTGGCTATCGACGATAGCAAAATTCAAGACTACCAAGCGGGTGTTGCATACGCTTTACTTGATAACTTAGCAATTGATATGGACATTAAAGCGGGTTACCGCTCAATGACTTTAGAGCTTGATGATATTGATGATATCTACACAGATTTAGATGCATCAGGTCCATTTGCGGGTATTCAAATCCACTTCTAATCGAGTTTTTCGGTTTATATTTAGCTGGCAGTTTTATTTTAAAGCTTGCCAGCTAACTTCAAATTCATCTTCTAATGATGTTGAAAGTATCTGCTTATAAGCCTTATTTATTGGCGATGCGATTAGCTTTCTTAACTCGTCACCCGTTTGTGTAAATTTATAATAACTGAGTACTAAGTCATTACTTTTTGCTTTTAAAACCAAGCGTTGATTCATAAAGCTCAGCACCAGTTCTTGGCCAGCTTTTAAAACAGCTGATTCGATTTCTTTTCGATACAGCAAGTTAATATCCATCAGGGTAAGAATGTCCGGAAAGCTAACAGGGGTTTTCCCTAAATTAAATGACACCTTGTTACCTTTTCTAAGTAAATCAAACAACGAAGGTTTTTTGTAAAAGCCGAGTAAAATTAAGTGGCTGTTATCTTTTTCATTGAAGCCACACAGTGATGTACAGCGCTGAAGAGCATCTGCTTCGCGCTGAGTCATGTGTTTAAGTGTTTGTAAGCTTTTAATCGAAAAGGTGCCCGGTGAAACGGTTTCACCTGCGAGTATTTTTGCCCATAGCTTTTGCATTGAAGAATTAGCTGTGTCTTCACATAAACTAATAAAGCGCTCTATCCAATCAAAATCTGGTTGTTGTTGGCCCGTGACATCGGGGCAAAACGTCATAGCCATCGCCATAATGGTTTCGATATTTTCTTGGCGTTTAATGAATTGAATTTCTTGGCGAGTTTGAGCGCGCTCTAAAAGGCTTGCTTGCGCTTTAATTTGATAAGCTAACTGCTGTTGACCTTGTGCTGAATAGCTGTCATCACTCGCATGGTTGATCCTAGCCGATGATGCCTTATGAATAGGGTAGCCAAGCTGGTTTTCTATGATATTAGCAAGATTAACTCTCGCCTGAGCTGCTTTCACTGTCATCGGTCACACTGTCCTTGCCTGTTGTTGCTAACTGCGCATGAGTTTTGATGTTATTGAGCGCCAGTTTTACTGTGTTATTGAGAATATACTGGCTTAGTAAAGCAAGGTAGCCACCAATAATAGGGGTGTTGACCTCACCTTTTAATGAACACTCAATGTTAACGTTATCGCCTTCAGGTAAATAGCGAATTGTGCCTTGGGCAATGTGTTCTTTATTAAATAAGATATTAAATGAAAGCTGGCTGTTGTCGAGTTGGGTGATGGTCATTTCACCTTCGCCAAAGCGACTTTGCCAAAATTGATGTGCACCTACTCCTTGGCTAGGTTCTGCAATGGTAAATTCGATACTCGGGTCGACAGCCTGCCATGGTTGCCATTTGGGCCATTGATTAAAGTCGCCAACAAGGCTCGCAACCTCAGCACTGCTCGCATTCACTTTAATTGATTTGTGAACGGTATATTGCGGTGAAAGCATAAGCCCAATCACAAGTGAGATCAGAATGCTGATAAAAATCGCTTTTAGGGTAAAAATGAGTATTTTAATAATCTCACCTCAGGCAATTGTTTTATAACTTTCATAACATTATACGTAACATAGACTATAATCTGTTTGATACTATATAAGCTATCACTAATGTATCATAGTTAAATAAGTGATAGAATTTTGAGCATCGCTGTAAAATGGAGTGGCGCCATAGTTACAGTATTACGGGGATCACTCTAAGGAATTATTAATGGCATCAGAGAGTAACGACTTTTTGTTTAGTGACCAAGATGACGAACAGTTAGTGGATGAAACTGTCTCTGATTTTTGGGACGTATTAATTGTCGATGATGATCCAGAAATACATTCAGTTACTAAGCTTGCCCTCTCAGGCGTTGAGTTTTGGGATAAAGGGCTGCGATTCCACCATGCCTACTCAGGTGCAGAAGCGCTCGAACTACTTAAAAATGACCATTCGATTTCGGTAATTCTTCTTGATGTGGTTATGGAGTCAGATGATGCCGGCTTGCAAGTTGTAAAGCAGGTTAGAGAATGCCTCAATAATCACAATGTGCGCATTATTTTACGTACCGGACAACCAGGCTATGCACCTGAAGAAAAAGTGATCCGCGAATACGATATCAATGACTACAAAACAAAAACAGAACTTACACGTAGTAAACTTATCACCGCCCTGGTTACTGCTATTCGCTCTTATGAGCAAGTATGTCAGCTCGAATTTCAAAGCCGCGCGTTAAATAATATTTTGTATGCATCTAAGGCTATTCTTGGTTTTACTGATATCAAAGCCTTTTCAATGGCAGTGATTAAGCAGCTCTCAATTATTTTAGATTGCGAACCGCAAGGTTTACTGTGTGGTTCTATTGAAGATGATAACCAGGTTTATGTTTTAGGTGGTTGTGCTGAATATAATGAGTTTATCGGCCAGGGTATTGAGCAGCTTGATGATGGCCGTATTATCATGCAAGTTAACAACTGCCTAGCCCAAGGTGAGCATCAGCATACCGATGTAGACAGTACGTACTTATTAAAAAGCAAAAACCGCCAAGCAGCTATTTACTTAGAAACCGAGCACACACCAAGTCCTTCGCAACTACAATTTGCAGAGATATTTTTAACTAATGTCAGTGTTGGTCTTGATAATGTTAGGTTGTTCAACCGTTTACGTGATGCAGCTTATAAAGATGTTTTAACTGGCTTATCGAATCGTAACGATTTCATGAATAAAGTGGAGCGTTACTACCAGCCGGGTAAAAGTGATTATGTCTTTTTATTAATTGATGTTGCGCAATTCTCAGATATTAACAATGGCTTAGGCCAGGAGATTGGTAATTTATTACTAAATGCCATTGTTGATAGACTGCATCAAGAATACCCAAATGCTGAGCTGCTCTCGCGCATTGGTGCAGATGTATTTGGCTTACTGTTACCAGTTGCTGAATGTGACGTTGAGCTACTACGCGAGCACTTAAGTTTGCCGTTCAATGCAGGTGAACACATTTTACCAATCAACTTTAAAATTGGTTTATGTTATCAAGGTGACTTCCTGCAAGCAGGGATCGAGACCTTAAAGCTGGGCTACATTGCGCTTAACCAGGCTAAAAAACAATCTTCTGAAATGGTGGTGACGTATACCCCAGACATGGAAGAGAAAATGGCTTGGCGTTTAGGGATCATCAGACAGCTTCGCCAAGATTTTGAGCAACGTAAATTAGAGGTTTGGTTTCAGCCACAACTTGATTTAAACACCCTTGAAATCATTGGCTGTGAAGCGCTACTGCGTTGGCCGTCAGGTAATGGTCAGTATATTTCGCCAGCGATTTTCGTTCCAATGGCTGAAGATGCCGGTTTAATTGTTGAAATAGGGCAATGGGTGCTAGAGCAAGCATGTATGCAGCAAAAGCGCCTCGAAGCAATGGGCTTTGCAATTAGCATTGCTGTAAATGTCTCAGTGCCGCAATTTAAAGTTAAAGGCTATGCGCAGCAGGTTAAAGACACTTTAATTAAGTACGATGTAAAGCCGCAGTTTATTGAACTCGAAGTGACAGAAAGTGTGGTAATGGATGAGCTAGCTAATGTGATCACCACATTAAAAGAGCTTAAAGAGTTTGGTATTGAGATTGCGATTGACGACTTTGGTACAGGGTTCTCATCGTTAAGTTACTTGCAAAAGCTGCCACTAGACAGACTCAAAATTGATCGCGACTTTATTAAAGACTTACCAGGTCAAGATTGTCAGGCGATTGCTGCGTTAATTATTTCTTTAGGTGCAAGGCTGGGTTTAAAAACCATAGCAGAAGGGGTCGAAACACAAGCGCAAGCAGATTATTTAGCCCAGCTTGGCTGTGATGAAGTGCAAGGCTTCATGTATGCTAAGCCTATGCCAGAAAAAGAGTTAATTACCTACCTGCAAGCTAAGCAATAGCAAGTTTCAACAAAAGCATACTAATTAAACAGCGCCCTCCCATGTGAAGGGCGTTTTGTTTTCTATAATAATCCATAAGAGTGGGGTATAATTCGCCCCTTTTGTTAGCAGAGTACACTTTATGAGCGCATTAAAAGCCGAGCGAGGCCTGTTTTCTTACCCTAAGTATTGGGCTGAATGCTATGGCACGGCGCCATTTTTACCAACCACTCGCGCAGAAATGGACGCGTTAGGCTGGGATAGCTGTGACGTGATCATTGTCAGTGGTGATGCGTATGTAGATCACCCAAGTTTCGGTATGGCTGTGATAGGGCGTATGCTTGAGTCACAGGGTTTTCGTGTGGGTATAATTGCACAGCCTGATTGGAACTCAAAAGATGCCTTTATGGCACTAGGTAAGCCTAACTTATTCTTTGGTGTTACAGCGGGTAATATGGACTCGATGATCAACCGTTATACTGCTGAAAAGCGTATGCGTCATGATGATGCTTATACGCCGGGTAACATAGGCGGTAAACGTCCTGACCGTGCGGTAGTTGTATACAGCCAACGCTGCCGTGAAGCTTATAAAGATGTGCCGCTGATCATTGGTGGTATTGAGGCGAGTTTACGCCGTATTGCTCATTATGATTATTGGCAAGAAAAAGTACGCCGTAGCGTATTGTTTGATGCCAAAGCTGACATTCTAATTTACGGTAATGCTGAGCGCCCACTTGTTGAAGTTGCCCACCGTATTGCCGCAGGTGAGTCGGTTGAGACAATTCAAGATATTCGTGGTACTGCGGTTATTCGTAAAGAACCATTACCGGGTTGGCGTGGTAGTGACTCAACTGCAATAGATAAAATAGGTAAGATTGATCCAATTCCAAACCCGTATGGCGCAGATGATGTGGGTTGTAGTAAATCTGAATTTAAAAAAGCAGGTATTGATTTAAGTGCCGAGGCGGCTAAGCCAATCACTATTCAGCCAGCTCGTCCTAAGCCTTGGGAAAAGACCTACGTTAAGCTACCAGCGTATGAGCAAGTAAGCGTGAATAAACCGCTTTATGCCCATGCCTCGCGTATTTTGCACCAAGAAACAAACCCAGGTTGCGCCCGTGCGTTATTTCAACGCCATGGAGACCGTTCTATTTGGGTTAACCCGCCTGCATTTCCGCTTGAAACTGAAGAAATGGATGGCGTATTTGGTTTGCCATATCAGCGTATTCCGCACCCAAGCTACGGCGATGAAAAAATCCCAGCCTATGAAATGATTAAAACCTCGGTGAACATCATGCGTGGTTGCTTTGGTGGCTGTTCTTTCTGTTCGATTACAGAGCACGAAGGACGTATTATTCAAAGCCGTTCTGAGCAATCAATTATTGATGAAATTGAGCAAATTCGTGACAGAGTACCGGGCTTCACTGGGGTTATCTCTGACTTAGGTGGACCGACAGCGAATATGTACAAGTTGCGCTGTAAGAGTAAAAAAGCAGAGAGTACATGCCGACGTTTATCATGTGTTTATCCTGATATCTGTAAGCACATGGACACGGATCACACCCCAACTATTGAGCTTTATAAAAAAGCCCGTGATGTAAAAGGTGTCAAGAAAATCCTAATTGCGTCTGGCGTACGTTATGACTTAGCTGTAGAAGACCCTCGCTATGTAAAAGAGTTGGTTACCCATCACGTAGGCGGGTACTTAAAAATTGCCCCTGAGCATACTGAAGATGGTCCATTGTCTAAGATGATGAAGCCGGGCATGGGTGCTTACGATAAGTTTAAAGAGCTATTTGATAAATACTCAAAAGAAGCGGGTAAAAAGCAGTATTTGATCCCGTATTTTATTTCTGCTCACCCAGGAACGAAAGACGAAGACATGGTGAACATGGCGTTGTGGTTAAAGTCTAATGACTTTAAGCTTGATCAAGTGCAAAACTTTTATCCATCGCCAATGGCCAATGCAACCACGATTTATCACACTGAGATGAACTCGCTGCGTAATATTAAGAACAATACTGAGCAAGTGCCTGTTCCAAAAGGCGCACGCCAGCGTCGCTTACACAAAGCGATTTTACGTTACCACGATCCTGCTGGTTGGCCGATGATCCGTGAAGCACTAAGAAAAATGGGCAAAGCGAATCTAATCGGTAAAGGACCGAACTGTTTGGTACCTGAAGAAGGTCGTAACGAGAAAGCTGCTAGAGGAAAGGGCGGTAAAGGCCGTGCGGCACTGACTCGTCACACCGGTTTTAGCCAGTTTAAAAAGGCCAATACCAAACCTCGAGTAGGTAAAAATAAGCAGCGCGCAAAGTAAAAGAGATAAATACGGCCCTTTAAGGGCCGTTTTTATTTATACCAATTCGCTTAACTAAGTATTATTGCGAATTGGTATTAGATCAATAACCAAGTCGCGGTGCCTAAAAAGGCAAAGATACCAACAATATCAGTGACGGTTGTCAGCACTACGCTCCCTGCAAGGGCTGGGTCAATTTTCATTTTCTTAAGAATTAATGGAATGCTCGCACCCGCAATACCAGCGGCAACAAGATTCATAAACATTGCAAAGGCCAGCACTGCGCCGAGTTTAAAGTCCCACTGCCATAGGGCAACCACACCAGCAATTAATATCGACCAAATAATGCCATTCAGTGCGCCAATCGCCAGCTCCTTAAGTAATAAGAAGCGTTGGTTGGTTTGGTTGATATGACCAACCGCTATACCACGAATAACCAGAGTTAGGGTTTGGCTACCCGCAACACCCCCCATTGAAGGGACGATACCATTGAGTACCGCTAAAATAGGCAAGATTGCTAAGGTGTTTTCGAAAAAGCTTGCCACAATGGCTGCTAACAATGCGGTTAATAAGTTAACCCCAAGCCAAATAGAGCGACGCTGCGAACTTTTTAGCACTGGCGCAAAGGTATCTTCTTCGTCGTCAAGACCAGCGAGGCTAAGCATGCTGTGTTCAGCATCTTCACGGATTACGTCAACGATATCATCGATGGTAATACGACCAAGCAAGTGAGCGTTATCATCGACGACAGGGGCTGAAATCCAGTTGTGACGTTCAAACAATTGCGCTACATCACTTTCATCCATAGAGATTAGGATTGACTCACAGTCTTCATCCATTAAATCACGAACAATTTTATCTGATGGGCTGGTCAGCAATGTAGTTAATGAAAGCGCGCCTAAAAAGCAGTTATGCTTATCAACTACATATAAGTCATCGGTACCCTCTGGTAGCTCACCTCGTAAGCGTAAATAGCGCAGTACAACATCGAGAGTAACGTCAGGACGAATGGTAACCGTATCGCTGTTCATCAAGGCACCGGCTGAACGCTCTTGATAAGAAAGTGCTTGAGTTGCTCTCTCTCTATCTTGCGAATCCATGGCACTGACAACGTCTTGATATACAGTATCAGGAAGACTACGTAAAACCTCACCTAAGTCATCGTCGTCCATATCTTCAGTGGCAGCAGCAATGTGCTCAGGCTCCATCTGGGCAATAATGCCAAGACGTACATCTTCAGAGAGTTCTTCTAGAACATCACCACGGACATCTGGATCAACCAGCTGCCAAAGCATACGACGAATTTTATGGGGAGAAGATTCAAGTAAAAGGGCTGTATCACAAGGTGCCGTTTTGGCTAACATTCCGCGCACTTGAACAAATTGACCACTATTGAGTGACTTGGTCACTTGTTTGAGTTGTTGTAGTGGGTAATCTTGTTCAAAGGCTTCTGGCATTGGCGTCCTTACAACTGAAAAAAGTTTAAATAGGCTAAGCAAATACAGCATAGTTGCTTTGTAGTGTATTTGCAGAGATATCGTCGCACTGCGATAAATTTATTAAGAGTTTTGTAATTTAGAAAAGCGAGCGATATAAAAGTAGGATATTTAAAGGGAATTTTAAATATCCGAATTAAGTTTACCGTAAACCTTGAAGTCTTAGCAAATGCTATTCTTGCTCGTGGAAGCGTTGTGCAATTAATTCGCCGATTGCCGTTAATGCAGCATCGGCGTCAGGGCCTTCGCATACAACGCGAACTTCTTTACCCTGACTACTTTCAAGTAGCATTAATGCTAACACGCTGTCGCCTTCAGCTTCTTTATCATCTTGATAAAGCGTAATTTTGGCATCAAATTGCAGTGCTAATTGCGCTAAAACAGTAGCAGCACGAGCATGTAAGCCAAGTTTATTTTGAATTAAAAAGGTATCTTCAGCGTGCATTGTTGGTGCCTAATTAAATGTCTTGTTCGCGGTGGCGAATTTTTACATTAGCATGGCTTTTGGCAAAGCTCTCACCAATTGTTTGCGCTAAGTAAACAGAGCGATGTTGGCCACCGGTACAGCCAATAGCAATAGTCAGGTAACTGCGGTTATTGCGCTCTAAGTGCGGTAACCAAGTTTGCACAAAGGTTTGTATTTGCCACGTGAACTTTTGTACTATGCTGTGGCTAGCTAGGTAATCTTTTACTGGTTGATCAAGGCCGGTTAGTGGCTTTAAATCAGGTTCCCAGTGTGGGTTAGGTAAAAAGCGTGCATCAAAAACGTAGTCAGCTTCTTTTGGAATACCATGCTTAAAGCCAAACGACATAAAAGTAATAATCAGCTTTTTATCTTTTTTACCTAAAATCTTTTCGCGAATTGATTCTGCTAACTGATGAACACTCAGATCAGTGGTATCAATCATAAAGTCAGCGCGAGTGATCAACACATCAAGCAGGATTTTTTCTTGTTTAATGGCCAGATCAAGCGGCAAAGAATCAATAGATAGTGGATGCAAGCGGCGTGTTTCTGAAAAGCGCTTGATCAGAGTTTGGTCATCACTGTCTAAATAGAATAGTGTTGGGTTTGCGAAACCTGGCAGGTACTCAAGAATATCATTAAATTCTTGCTGCTCTTTCGGTAAGTTACGCACGTCGATGCTGACCGCTATTTTATCGTAGTTATCAGACACACTTCGTACGAGCGAAGGCAGTAAATTAACCGGAATATTATCAACGCAATAATAGCCTAAGTCTTCAAGTACTCGTAAAGCGACCGATTTACCTGAGCCTGAGCGACCGCTGATAATTATTAATTCCATTTATGCCTCTGCTGATATGACCTGAAACAGTTGCTGATCGGTAGTAGCACTACGCAGCTGTTTACAAAATTCTTTATCTTTAAGTCTATCAGCAATTGTTGATAAGGTCTTTAGGTGAAGCTGACAGTCACCATCTGGTACGATGAGTGCCACAAAAATATCAACTGGACGATTATCAATTGCATCAAAATTAATAGGGGATTCACTCACTATCACAAATGCATGAGGCTCATCTGCGCCGCTCATTCGGCCATGTGGAATAGCAATACCTCGGCCAATGCCGGTGCTACCTAGTTTTTCTCGGTTGAGTAAAGCATCTAGGATATCTTGTTGCGATAAATGAGGAAGCTGCTGGTGGGCCAGTTCGCTGATATATTCAAGAATTCTTTTTTTGCTATTAAAAAGGACCGCAGCTTTGCTGCAGTCCTGGTTAGTAAGTGAACTTAGTTTCATAATTTAATGTCGAGCTAATTTCTCTTTGTGTTTAATGACTTGGCGATCAAGTTTATCGATCAGTGAGTCAATGGCTGCGTACATATCTTGATGTTCTGTAGAAGCGAACAATTCGCCTCCGTTTACATGTAAAGTTGCTTCTGCTTTTTGGCTTAATTTTTCTACATCTAGAATGACATGAACATTATTAATATGGTCAAAATGCCTTTCTAGTTTCGCAAACTTGGTGTTTACATAGTCTCTTAATGAATCTGTGATTTCTACATGACGACCAGTTAAATTTAGTTGCATAAGCATTTTTCCTTCTATGTAAAACGTCTAAATCAGACTCTTACGCTGATTAGACGGAGGTATTGCTAGAGACTCACGATATTTTGCAATTGTACGTCTAGCTACTTTAATTCCTTGCTCAGCCAATATATCTGCAATTTTGCTATCACTCAATGGTTTAGCTGAGTTTTCTGCAGCGACTAACTTCTTGATTAAAGCGCGTATTGCTGTAGAAGAACACTCACCACCATTTTCGGTGCTGACATGGCTTGAGAAGAAATATTTCAACTCAAAAATACCCCGTGGGGTATGCATATATTTTTGCGTTGTTACCCGTGAAATCGTCGATTCATGCATTTCGACCATTTCAGCAACATCATTTAGCACCATCGGCTTCATTGCCTCAGGGCCATGCTCAAAGAAAGCTTGTTGTTGTTGAACGATACAGTTGGTCACTTTTAATAGCGTATCGTTACGGCTTTCTAAGCTCTTAATAAACCACTTTGCTTCTTGTAAGTGAGAGCGAATAAATTGGCTGTCGCTACTTGATTTAACAGAGCGAGACATCGCCGCATATTGGCTGTTCACTCTAATCTTTGGCATACAATCTGGGTTTAACTCGACTACCCAGCGGCCTTTCACTTTTTTCACTGATACATCAGGTATAACGTACTCAGATTCTTCGCGTACTATGCTATCCGCAGGCTTAGGATTTAAGCTGTGAATAAGCGTCATCACTTCTTTAAGCTCATTTTCTTTAAGCTTAGTCTTTTTCATCAAAGTTCGATAGTCGCGACTCGCTAATAATTCGATATGCTCAGATAAAACCATTTTAGTTTCAGCTAAATATGGCGTATCGGCATCGAATTGGCGTAGCTGAATGCACAGGCATTCTTGTAAACTGCGCGCGCCAATACCCACAGGATCAAATAACTGAATTCTTTTTAAGACCGCTTCGACTTCATCAAGTTCGATTTCTTCTTCATCGTTATTTTGATTAAAGCTTTCGACGATATCTTCACAGCTTACCGTTAAAATACCTGAGTCATCGATAGCTTCTACAATTGCCACAGCAATCGCTTCATCAGTAGGGCTAAATGGCGTGAGTTGCAATTGCCACATCAGGTATTCGTGAAGGGTTTCGGTTGATGCTCCCTGATAGATAGATTCATCTTCAGGCATTGGCCCTGACGATGTTGAAGGGGCGGCACTCATGTACTCATCCCAGGTAACATCCATTGCTAAGTCATCGCTTACGGTGTCTTTATTGAGAGCATCACTACTTTCTTGCTCGTACTCGCTAGGTGCTTCTTCGGCAGACGCGCTGACTTGTACATCGTCAGATTCAGCTTTTTGCTCATTCTTGCCGGTGCTTTCTTCGTTGTAATCCGCTTCTTCCACTTCAAGTAGAGGATTACTATCAAGCGCTTCTTGAATTTCTTGCTGGAGATCCAATGTACTGAGCTGCAACAAACGAATAGCTTGTTGCAGTTGTGGAGTCATTGTAAGTTGCTGGCCCATGCGCAGCTGTAATGATTGCCTCATGTATCCCTAACAATCCTTTTTAAGTTATCGATACCTGTATAAACACAGTTATCGATTTATTGTCATTGTTATAAGTCTAGCAGATGCTCTAGTCGCTGGCGTAATGGTTACAGCCTGAATTGCTCGCCTAGATATACATCGCGTACAGTTTGGTCTGCTAATACGTGCTCAGGTGTGCCTGATGCAATTAGCTCCCCATGAGAAACAATGTAGGCTTTTTCACAAACATCAAGGGTTTCTCGAACATTATGGTCAGTAATTAGTACACCGATACCACGATTTTTTAGGTGCTCAATAATTTTCTTTATATCTAACACTGAAATTGGATCAACACCAGCAAAAGGCTCATCTAAAAGGATAAATTTAGGATTAGCGGCTAATGCGCGAGCAATTTCTACACGGCGTCGCTCACCACCTGACAGCGCCATACCTTGGCTGTCACGAATGTGTTGAATACTAAACTCATCAAGTAAGCTATTGAGTGTTTCTTCGCGGGTGGTTTTATTTAGATCTTTACGAGTTTCTAAAATGGCCATCAAGTTTTGGTAAACCGTCAACTTTCGAAAAATTGACGATTCTTGTGGCAGATAGCCAATACCTAAACGCGCACGGCTATGCATTGGTAAAAGGGTGATATCGTTATCATCAATACTGATTTTACCTTTGTCGCTAGGTACTAGGCCTACAATCATATAGAAGGTCGTTGTTTTACCTGCGCCATTTGGACCAAGCAAGCCAACAATACTGCCAGCTTCAACTTCAAGACCGACATTTTTAACCACTTGGCGGCCTTTGTAGCTTTTAGCTAAAAGCTCTGCTTTTAATGTGCTCATGGTTGGCCTTTATTATCTTTTTTATTTTCAACAGGCACTAAAATAGTGTGTACACGATCTGTTGAATTTTCGTCTTTTTCAGCACTGATCAGCTGCTGTGCCATATCATAGGTAATGCTTTTTGCTGTTACTTTTTGACCTGCTTGAGTAACTTCAGCTTCACCATTTAAGGTTAAGAAGCGTTTTGCAACATCATAACGTACTTCTTCTGCGCTAGCGCTCATTACGGTGCCATCAGCTTGCTTTTCTTCGAAGTAAGCAGGCTTACCTGTGGCAATAATCAACTCTACTGTACCTTCGGTGTCACCGCCGTGTGCTTCAAGGCGTTCAGCGGTAATACGACGATTACCATGCACGATCTCTACGTTACCTTCAAATATGCCAACGCCATCTTTTAGTTTACCTACTTGGCGATCTGAGCTAATGCTAATTTGAGCGCCAGTTTGCTCGGCAGCTGCGCCCGAAAAGGCAATCAATAAGCTTGGGATCAGGAGTAATTTCTTCAGTTTATTGGTCATAGTATATGGTTCGTGTATGGTTAGTTAACTCAACAATTTCGGTTTTTAAATCGGCTTTTAAGCCTTTACCGGTAATCTTTAAATTCGGTCCTGTTAGTGTCACAGGTTGCTTAGAAAACATGGTCATTTTATCAATGTCGACATTAATGTTTTCTGCTTTTATATCTTCGATCATGCCGTTATGGGTTAAGTTTTTAGCAACTACATCCCCTTCAAAAATCAGCTGATCGTTTTCGTACAATGTGGCTTCTTTGGCTTTTACTTGCCAAACCTGCTGGTCGCCATAAATAGTAAAAATAGGTTGCTCAAAAAAGGTAAACCCTAATTGTTGATACAACTCCATTTTAGCAGCAGCCACTTTATGACTAATTTTGCCTTGCTCGTCATACGCTGTTTGCTTTAACGCCACTGCGGTGTAATCAGGTGTTGCGATGATCTCGTCTTCACTAGTTATTGTGTCTGTTGATTGGTTAAAGTACGGGTACCATAACCACACCATGCAACAAACAAAAACAATACTCAGTAAAATACGGGCTATATTCATGCGCTGGTTCCATCGCTAGTTAACGGCTTACCGTTTTCTAACATGAGTAAATCAGTTAATTCACGCACAGCTCCAAAGCCACCTGGTAATAATGTGGTGTAATGAGCCAGCTTTTTAATCAGTGGGTGTGCGTCGTTTACAGCAACAGCAAACCCTACTTTTTCCATTACTGGTAAGTCTGGACCATCATCACCAATATAGGCAATTTGTTCATCGGTCAGCCCCAGTTTATCTTTTAACTCTTGATAAGCAATCAGCTTATCTTCTTGTCCCTGATAAATGTGCTGAACTGTTAGGCTAGTCATTCGCTGCTGAACTATTTGTGAATGGCGGCCAGTAATCACTGCCACTTCAAAGCCACTATTAATGAGCGCTTTAATACCAAAGCCATCTTTAGTATTAAATGCTTTAAGCTCTTCGCCATCATTACCTATATAAATTCGGCCATCAGAAAAAACGCCATCTATATCACAGATTAGCAATTTTACTTTTTGTGCGCGCTGACTCACATCAGGGCTAAGAGGCTGGTATAGCTCGGCGAATGTCATTGCTTAAAGAACTCCTGCTTTTAATAGGTCTTGCATATTAAGGGCACCAATTGGCGTATTACTTTGATCTACCACAATTAAACCATTGATACGTTTACGTTCCATAATATTTAAAGCTTCAGCTGCAAGCATATCAGGGCGAGCAGTTGTACATGAACGGGTCATTACTTGGCTAATTGCCGTATTATGGATATCGATGCGCTGCTCTAAAATACGGCGTAAGTCACCATCAGTGAATAATCCGGCTAACTTTTCATCTGCACCAATCACCGCGGTCATACCAAGGCCCTTGGCTGACATTTCGATTAGTGCGTCTTTAATGCTTTGGGTTTCGCTAACGATTGGCGTGGCGTCGCCTGCGTGCATCACATCATCTAATGTAAGCAATAAACGTTTACCTAAGCTGCCACCCGGGTGCGAAAGCGCAAAATCATCGGCTGTGAAACCACGGGTTTCAAGTAACGCAACCGCCATTGCATCACCCATCACCAAGGTTGCTGTGGTACTTGCAGTTGGGGCAAGGCCTAACGGGCATGCCTCTTGGCTTACTTTAATGCACACATGTACATCAGACAGTTTTGCCATGGTTGAGTCTGGGTTGCCAGTGAGTGAAATCATCTTTGCGCCAATACGCTTAATAACGGGGATAATACTAAGTACTTCGCTGGTCTCACCTGAGTTCGAAATACACATTACCACATCATCACGGGTGATCATGCCTAAATCACCATGGCTTGCTTCGCCAGGGTGAACAAAAAATGCCGGTGTGCCAGTACTTGCAAGGGTCGCCGCAATTTTATTACCAACGTGGCCAGACTTGCCCATACCAATCACAATAATACGACCTGTACATTGGAACATTAATTGGCAAGCGTTATCGAAATCTTGATTTATATATTGCTCAATTTCTTGTAAAGCTTGTGCTTCAATTTCGAGTACGCGCTTACCCTGCGCGATAAAGCTAGGTTGTGTCATTAATTATCCTACTTGGCTGAAAATATAGCCCTGATATGCAATAAATGCGACTAACAAGAAGCCACCTTCTACTCTATTGATACGACGAGCACCTTTAAAGTTCAATGACATGGCAATCAATACAACGGTTGCTGCAATCATGATAAGTGCATCGCGGTTTGCCGCAGAAGGGTCAATAACTGATGGGTTGATAATACCCGCAAGTGGTAATACGGCGAGTAAATTGAAAATGTTTGAGCCAACGATATTCCCAAGCGCTAAATCGTCTTCGTTTTTTAATACCCCTGCAATACAGGCTGCCAGCTCTGGTAAGCTGGTACCAATAGCAATAATGGTTAAGCCTATTACAAGGTCTGATAGACCAAAATATTTCGCAATATCAACGGCTGATTCAACTAAAAAGTGTGAACTAATGGGTAATAAAATCATGCCGATGACTAACCAAAATACGGCTGATTTAGTGCTTACATCGTTCGGAACGTCTTCACATGCTTCGCTGACAAATGGGTCATCTTGGTTTTTAGCACGCAGAGACACAATAACTAAGCCACCAATAAACACGGCAAAAGCAATCATCAAGGCAATGCCTTCAGCGAACGAAAAATAGTTATCTGAGAACACATACCAAGCAGCTACAGAGATTAACAGGACCAGCGGCATTTCACGTTTAAGTGTCATTGAAGATACTGAAAGAGGGCGTAGTAAAGCTGTGACACCAAGTACAAGTAAGATGTTAGTAATGTTAGAGCCGACCGCATTACCTACCGCAGTATCTGTTTTATCAGCAAGTGCTGCCGATGCAGATACCATCATTTCAGGGGCTGATGAGCCCATAGCAACAACGGTTAAACCAATGATTAGGGTGGGGATCCCCATATTTTTTGCGAGTGCAGCCGCCCCATAAACAAACCGATCGGCACTCCAAACGAGTGCAGCAAAACCAATAATTAAAATGACAAAAGAAGTCACCATTGTGATACGCCAACATTACTTATACAGATGACTGCAAATAGTAACAAAAGCGAACCTGAAAGTATAAGTAAAAGAATGGGCTGGCGAGCATAAAGCGTGCTTAGCAAGGAAACTAAATTTCAGGTGTCGTTAAGCTCTTTGCAGCTAGCTTTAGAATTTATTGATAGAAAATATTACAAAATTTTACGATTTGTTTTTTCCATCTTGACTAAAAAACCCTTAAAATGGCAAAACTAGTGAAAAACGTTATGGAGAGCGACTTGTCGCAATCAATAGTAGAAATCAAGGATGTAACCTTTTCACGGGGCGATAGAATCATATATAGAAATATGAGTTTTAACATTCCGAAAGGCAAGATTACCGCTATCATGGGACCAAGCGGCATTGGTAAAACCACCATGTTGCGCTTAATTGGCGGTCAGCTTAAACCTGATTCTGGTGACATTTTATTTGAAGGCAACAGCATTCCTGGCATGACTCGCAAGGAACTTTATGCTGCCCGCACCAAAATGAGTATGCTGTTTCAAAGTGGCGCTTTATTTACCGATATGTCAGTGTTTGACAATATCGCCTTTCCTTTGCGCGAACATACTCAACTCAGCGAAGATTTAATCCGACTTGTCGTTTTAATGAAATTACAAGCTGTCGGCTTACGTGGCGCACAAGACTTAATGCCGTCTGAGCTTTCTGGTGGTATGGCTCGCCGTGCTGCTTTAGCGCGTTCAATTGCTCTTGATCCAGAGCTTATCATGTACGATGAGCCATTTGCTGGCCAAGATCCTATCTCTATGGGTGTGTTAGTTAAACTAATAAAGTCACTGAATGAGGTGCTAGGTTTATCATCACTGATTGTGACCCATGATGTAACAGAGGTGATGAGCATCGCTGATCACGTGATCATCATTGCTGATCAAGGGGTGATAGGCGAAGGTTCACCAGAGCAAATGCAAAACCATGAATCCGAACTTGTACAACAGTTCTTAAATGGTTTATCGGATGGCCCTGTACCATTCCATTTCCCAGCTCCTGCGTATGATGATGAATTACTAGGAGTGCATAATGCTTGATCTATTCCAGAAGTTAGGTCACAAAACATTAGGGCGCTTTGCTGCGCTTGGCCGTTCTACTCAGATGCTGTTTGGTGCACTCGTTAATGTGCCGAACTTCAAAAAAGGCACGCCTTTACTTGTTCGCCAATTATATATGGTGGGCTCGCAATCTCTTTTAATCATTATGGTGTCAGGCTTATTCATCGGTATGGTGCTCGCCCTGCAGGGTTACACCGTATTAGTAGGCTATGGTGCTGAAGATAGCTTAGGGCCTTTAGTGGCATTGAGCTTATTACGTGAGTTAGGCCCTGTAGTAACAGCGTTACTGTTTGCAGGCCGCGCGGGCAGTGCACTTACTGCTGAAATTGGTTTAATGAAAGCAACCGAGCAATTATCAAGTTTAGAAATGATGGCGATTGATCCACTTAAACGCATTATTGCACCGCGTTTTTGGGCTGGTTTTATCAGTATGCCATTACTTGCATTAATATTTTCTGCGGTTGCTATTATCGGCGCTCATTTAGTGGGTGTTGATTGGCTTGGTGTTGACTCAGGAAGCTTCTGGTCAATCATGCAAGCGCAAGTGTCGTTCCAACAAGATATTGTGAACGGCATGATTAAGAGTTTTGTATTCGCCATGATTGTGACTTGGATTGCACTTTACAAAGGCTATGACTGTGTTCCTACATCTGAGGGGATCAGTAAAGCGACAACAGAAACCGTTGTGCACTCGTCATTGGCAGTATTAGGTTTTGACTTTATTTTAACAGCGGTAATGTTTACCAGCTAATTAGGGTATAAAGATGAATTCACGGAAATTAGAAATATTAGTTGGCTTTTTTGTAGCCCTTGGTATCGCTGCATTTGCATTATTAGCATTTAAAGTTGCGAATGCCGGCATTAGTGGTAGTGGTGAGACTTACCAACTGAACGCAAAGTTTGAAAACATTGGTTCTTTAAAAGCTCGTGCGCCGATTAAAGTAGGTGGTGTAGTTGTTGGCCGAGTTGAATCAATCTTTATTCACCCAAAAGAGTTTGTGCCTGTGGTAAATATGGCGATTGATGCAAATTACTTATGTAAGTTTTCAGACACAACATCAATCTCTATTTTGACATCAGGTATTTTAGGTGAGCAGTACTTAGGCATTAACCCTGTTATTGCTCCTGAATCTGCTGAGCAACGCTGTATGGGTGAAGATGTAACAGCAAGTGAGCATGATACAGATCTAGATGATTTATTTGGTGTTGAGAGTAAAGCGCTTGCAGATGGTGACTACATTACTGATACGAAATCAGCGCTTGTTTTAGAAGAGTTAATCGGTCAGTTCTTATTCAACCAGGGTGGTGAATAATTATGTTTAAGAAGTTTTTATTATGTATTGCTGTGCTGTTTAGCCTAAACGCACAAGCCGCTGAACCTAAGGTTGATTTAAAAGACCCGTACAAAATGGTTCGTACAGTGTCAGATAATACTTTTGCTCGTATTACGAAAGATCAACCTCTTATTGCGAAAGACAAAGAGCATCTTCGCGTTATCGTACAAGAAGAGCTAATGCCTTACATTGACTACAAGTATGCTGCACTGCGCGTACTAGGTAATCACGTGTCAAAGGTTCGTGCTATCGAAGATAAAGAGGAAAAAGCGAAAGCGATTAAAGAGTTACAACGCTTCATTGACGTTTTTCAAAAGTATTTAATTGCTACTTACGCAGGTGTGTTTACTCAATACACTAATCAAAGCGTTGAGTTTGCTCCGCCTCAGCCTTTCAAAGGCCAAGATGTGGTGGTTGTTAAAACTAAGATTGTTGAAGCCGGTAAACCTGATATCAGAATCGACTTTAAAGTACGTGAAGACCGCAGTGGTGACTGGGGCGCGTACGATATGATAGCAGAGGGTATTAGTTTGCTTGATGCTAAACAAAGTGAATTACAAGGTATTTTACGCCAACATGGTCTAGATTATGTAAGTGACTTACTAGAGCAGAAGAGCCAACTGCCAGTGCAATTTAGAGGTGATGGTGGCGATGAGTAAAGTCGAGATTACTCAACTTGAAGATAACCAGTTTCGAGTCAGTGGCGAACTGACTCGAAATTCAATTGGCCGTGAACGCCTTCTGAACGCCAAGCCAGATTCTAGCCATAAAACATGGTATTTTGACCTTTCTGGGCTATCTAGGGTTGACACGGCGGGCTTAGCTTGGTTAATTCACTCTTTCGCAGAATTAAAGCAGCAAGGTATTCACCTTGAACTGCAAAATAGCCCTGAACAATTGCAAAATTTAATGCAGTTGGGTCAGGTCACAAACCTATTTGAGTGAGATTTATGGAAACAAGCCAAGTCGAAACGTTATTACGCGACGAACTAAAACTAGATGAAGTGATTGTTAAAGCAAATGGTAGCCACTATGAAGTGATTGCTGTTGGTGAGTGTTTTGATGGTTTATCTCGCGTGAAGAAGCAACAGTTGGTTTATGCTCCGTTAATGTCAACAATCTCAGACGGTACAATCCACGCTGTATCTATCAAAGCGTTCACACCGACTGAATGGAAACGCGAACAAAAATTTATTTTACCTCAATAGTCGCAGGGCCTCCTAATGGATCAATTTGTTATTCAAGGTGGCACCTCGCTGGCAGGTGAAGTCACTATTTCTGGCGCTAAAAATGCCGCTCTTCCAATTCTTTTTGCTGCGCTTTTAGGGCAGGGAAAAAGTACCTTTAGTAATGTTCCTCGTTTACGCGATATCGGCACCACAGAAGCCTTGTTAAAAACACTGGGTGCAAATGTCGAGTGGCAGCAAGACAAGCTAATCATTGATGGTGCGACGGTTGATAAAACACTTGCACCGTATGAGTTGGTAAAGCAAATGCGTGCCTCAGTGCTTGCATTAGGCCCTTTAGTTGCCCGTTTTGGTGAAGCGCAAGTATCACTGCCAGGTGGTTGTGCAATTGGTGCTCGCCCAGTTGATATCCATATTCAAGGTCTTGAGCGCATGGGCGCTATCATCAAGGTTGAAAATGGTTACATTAATGCCAAGGTTGATGGTCGCTTAAAAGGCGCTGAGATCTTTATGGAGATGGTCAGTGTTGGCGCAACAGAAAACTTACTAATGGCAGCAACGCTGGCTGACGGTAAAACTGTACTGGAAAATGCAGCTCGCGAACCTGAAATTACCGATCTTGCTAATTGCTTAATTGCGATGGGGGCGAAGATCAGTGGTGCAGGCACTAGCCGTATCGAAATTGAAGGGGTTGAGTCACTATCGGGTTGTGAATACAGCATTCTTCCCGATCGCATTGAAACAGGCACTTTCTTGGTTGCGGCGGCAATGGCTGGCGGTGAAGTACTTTGTAAAAATACAGACCACCATAGTCTTGATCCTGTGATTGAAAAGTTGCGTGCTACCAATGCCTTGGTTGAAGTCACTGATAACAGCATTTACCTTGATATGCGTGGCCGCGAACTAAAAGCGGTTAACATTAAGACTATGCCACACCCGGGTTTCCCTACCGATATGCAAGCGCAATTTACAGCTTTAAATGTGGTAGCGAAGGGCAGTGCAACCATCACAGAAACGATTTTCGAAAACCGTTTTATGCACGTGCCAGAGTTACAGCGTATGGGCGCAAACATTCGCTTAGAAGGTAATACAGCAATTTGTGGGGATACAGAAAGCTTATCGGGCGCACAGGTAATGGCAACTGATTTACGTGCCTCTGCAAGTCTAATTCTTACTGGCATCGTTGCTCAAGGTGAGACTATTGTTGACCGCATCTATCACGTAGATCGTGGTTATCAACGCATTGAAGATAAGTTGAGTGCGCTGGGTGCCAATATCAAGCGCCGTTCAAGCTAATCGCTAAGACTTACAAAAAAGGCCTAACATCAGTTAGGCCTTTTTTATATCTGTGTTGTTTCAGTAACTACTGCTCGTCTTCGAGTTCTGCAACAGTTACCATCACTTTTAAGACCTTACCATCGCGGTAAATCTCAAATTCAAGTTCTTTACCTGGCTCTGTATTCGCTAGTTTCTCAAGCACTTGTTGTGGGTTTGCTACAGGAATACCGCCAATTTTGATTACAATGTCAGTTTCTCTGATGCCTGCTTTCCAAGCTGGGCCAAATGGATCAAGTTGAGAAATACGCATTCCTGCAACAGGTGTAAAGCTATCACTTACATCTTTGCCCGTGCTATCAATACCTGTGCCACTGAAGCCTAAATAGCCACGGACTACACGACCATGTTTGATTAGCTTATCCATCACATCTTTGGCAATCGAGTAAGGTACCGCAAAGAAGATACCCTGAATATCGAGATTTTCATGAGTTTTAAATTGCGCCGAGGTAATACCGACTAAGTCACCTCGTGAATTGACTAACGCGCCACCTGAGTTACCTACGTTAATCGCAGCATCCATCTGTAACAGGCTGCTGTAAGGGCTATCGATTAAATTTTGTTTACCCGTCGCACTGATAATACCTTGGGTAATGGTTTGGCCTAAGTTAAGTGGGTTACCAATCGCTAAAACAACATCACCAACACGTGGCTTAAATTTATCGTTCACTGGAATTTTTGGTAAATGCTCAGCGCTGATCTTTAATAGCGCTAAATCTGTTTGAGTATCAAAACCAATCACTTGTACATCATAAAAGCGACGGCCATCAGCGAGTGTAACGATAATGAGATCGGCATTTTTGATTACATGGTAGTTAGTAAGAATATAGCCGTCTTGGGTCATGATCACGCCGGAGCCAAGAGCTTGAACGGTGTTTTGGCGTTTATAGCGCGGTTGATTGGAAATGCTTTCTGAAAAAATAGTAACAACCGAAGGTGCTGCTTTTTGCACTGCATCAGCAAAGCTCATGTGCTCTGATGATATCGCCGCAGGTAAATTCATATCTGGTAACAGTGTGCTACGAAGGCTTGGGCTAAATAACACCACTAAAAAGGCAATGCCTAAACCGGTGAAAAGCGGAGGAAGGATAAATTTAAAAAGTTTTAGCACAGTATTCTTATTATCAGTGAGCAATCCCTTAATGATGGCACAAAAAAAATAACAGCGGCAAGCACCGCTGTTATTTTTTCATGATTTATCAACTAGGTTTACTGGATCAGTACGAAAATAAGCTCTCTACCGCGTTTAACACCTAGTACGATGTTACCTTTGGTATTTTCGATGATCTTATTCATGTCGCGGATTGTTTCAACGCGTTGACGGTTAACTTGCATGATCACGTCACCTTCTTCAAGGCCAACACGAGCAGCAGGAGAACGTGCTTGCACGCCGGTTACTTCAACCCCTTTTCCATCACTCTTCTGAGTGTTTTCTAATGTTGCACCTTGGAAAGCTGGGTGTGTCTCTTCGCCAGCGGCAGTAGTTGCTGATGCACCATCGAGTGTGACATTTACAGTTTTAACTTTGCCATCTCGGTAAATGCCCAGTTTTACTTTTTTGCCTTCACCAAGTGTGGCAATTTTACTGCGTAGTTCATGGAAGCCACTAATTTCGGTGCCATCGACGCTAATAATTACATCACCGGCTTTGATACCCGCTTTACTTGCTGCGGTATCATCCATTACTTGCATAACGTAAGCGCCTTGCTTCACGTCAAGTTGTTGTGCTTTAGCAAGGCCTGCATCAAGTGGGCGTCCCGAAATACCTAACGAACCGCGACGTACTTCGCCGTGTTCGATAATTTGGTCAACAAGGTTTTTCATCATGGTAGATGGAATTGCAAAGCCAATGCCCACGTTACCGCCAGATGCGCCTAAGATAGCGGTGTTGATACCAATCAGTTCACCGTTAAGGTTAACTAACGCACCGCCTGAGTTGCCTTGGTTAATAGCTGCATCGGTTTGAATAAAGTCTTCATAGCCTTCTATATTTAAACCGCTACGGCCAAGGGCACTGACGATACCTGATGTTACTGTGTGACTTAAACCAAATGGATTACCAATGGCAACTGCAAAATCACCTACACGTAACTGATCCGAATCGGCAATTTTAAGCGCGGTTAAGTCCTCTGCATCAATTTGCAATAAGGCAATATCTGATTCTTTGTCGCTACCGATTTTAGTTGCTTCATATTCGCGACCATCTTCTAAGGTCACCACCATTTTTTCGGCATCTTCGATAACATGATTATTGGTTACCACGTAACCTTCGTCTGCATCAATGATCACACCTGAGCCTAGGCCACTAAATTCACGCTTTTGACTGCCACCACGAGGAACACCAAAAAAGTCATCAAAAGGAGTCGCACGGCGGCGAACTTCTTTAGAGCCTGACACTTGAATACTCACCACACCCGGTGTGATCTGTTCAAGCATAGGTGCGAGGGTTGGCAATTGTTGACCATTTACAGCAACAGGAAGTTTTGCCATTGAAATTGCAGGGCTTAATAATAAGCTAGAAGATAAAATAGCAGCACTGATAACAGATAATTTCATTTTCATAGTCTGGGTTTACTCCACTTCAGAGATAAAGCAAAAACTAAAAAGGGCTGCATAAGCAGCCCTTTTCTTGGTTTAGATATAAAGCTGTTATATCTAAAGACTATGGGGTCAAAAAAAAGTTCATCAAGAGGCTTTAGAATGTTCTGAAACTTTCTCTGAGCCAGTGAACAGGCCCGTTTCACCAACAACATAGTCAGCAGGCTGAGCTTCAGCACTTGAACGATCGCCTCTGCGGTCTTGTAATGAGTTTTGTAATTGCTCAGTCGTTTCTTTAGAAAAGAAAGGCTCATTTGGATGCTGTTTTTTATCAGCAAGTAGTAGTTTATTTGTTTCTTCTACATGGTTCAGTAGCTGGTCGTAGTTATCTTTCATTTTAGATACTAGCTTACCTGTGCTCGCTAGATGATCAGCTACATCTTGACGATATTGTTCAAGCGCATTGTTAGCTTGCTCGACTTGTTGTTCTAGTTCGTCTTGCTTAAATTGTTTTTTGGTTACAAAAGCACCAATGAAGAATGCTGAAATTGCAACGATGATTAGAATACCTATCCAGGTAATTGTGCCCATAAATCTACCCCTTTGGGAAAAAATAACAAAAACAAATACTTTAAAAGCATTTATAGTCCAATCATTATTAAAATATGCTTAATTTGATTGTGAAATCATACTGCGGGCTAATATACCCTGAGATACGATGCGTGTTAATATACTGTGCAAATTTAACTGTGTTTTATTGTAACGACCTATGACTCCTTGGCAGAAATACCAACAAGATTTACAACGTGAAGACTTTGTACATGATGCAGCGCAAGAAAATGCAGTGCGCCATTTGCAAAGACTCTATGATGACCTAACGGCAGACAAACCGGCCGCGAAGGGGTGGTTTGCCAAACTATTCTCTAAAGATAGCACGCCAAGTATAAAAGGGCTGTATTTTTGGGGCGGAGTAGGTAGAGGTAAGACCTATTTAGTTGATACTTTCTACGAAGCTTTACCTACTGATCGTAAGATGCGTGTGCACTTTCACCGTTTTATGCATCGCGTGCATGATGAGCTGAAAAAGTTAAAAAATACCAGTAATCCATTAAATGTAGTTGCAGATATCTTTAAATCAGAGACAGATATTATCTGTTTTGATGAATTTTTTGTACAAGATATCACTGATGCAATGCTACTAGGTGGTTTGATGGAAGCATTATTTGAACGTGGCATTGTGCTGGTTGCGACGTCAAACATCGTGCCTGATGACCTGTATCGAAATGGTTTACAACGTGCGCGTTTCTTACCAGCAATTGAGCTGGTAAAAGCCAACACCGAAATCGTAAATGTGGACTCGGGGGTTGATTATCGTTTACGTACCCTTGAGCAAGCCGAAATTTTCCATAGTCCGCTTGATAAGCAAGCTGATGATAATTTATTTGAATACTTCGATAAGTTGTCACCTGAGCCGGGTGTGCTCGATAAAGAAATTGAAATTGAAGGGCGGATGATCAAAACCCGTAAAGTGTCTGACTGTATTGCTATGTTTGAGTTTAGTGAACTATGCGAAACAGCCCGCAGCCAAGTTGATTACATGGAAATAAGCCGACTTTATAACACGGTGATTTTGTCTAACGTAAAATCACTGGGCCAAGCCAATGATGATGCCGCACGTCGTTTTATCGCGTTAGTGGATGAATTTTACGAGCGCCATGTCACGCTGATTATTTCTGCTGAAAAGCCAATAACTGAGCTATATAGCGAAGGTAACTTAAATTTTGAATTTAAGCGTTGTATTAGCCGACTACAAGAAATGCAATCGTTAGAGTATTTGGCAAAAGAGCATCTAGCTTAGTCAAGTTGTCAGCCTTCAGCTGTCAGTTTTTAGCTGATCGGTGTTGAATGTAAGGCGCGCCAAGCAAGCGTGACGCCTACTAATTAATGTAGGCGTGAAATTTATTTCGCGCGCACTTAGCTGATTTTCTCGAATAAAAAACAACCATCATATAGCAATGTGGTTCAAGTGCTGGTATACTCCCGCGTCTGCCACGTTGCGTTCTATTGCCAGATATTAGTTTAGCCTCTAATTGATGGCTCAAAGTCTTAAACTCGAAGGGGTTAAAGCATTCAACTTAGAGCGGTAATTTATAATAATTACCTGTGGTTTTAATTAAAAAACATTGGATTTTAATAAATGAAAACGTTTGTTGCTAAGCCAGAAACAGTAAAACGTGACTGGTACGTAGTTGACGCTGAAGGTAAAACTTTAGGTCGCATCGCTACTGAAATCGCTCGTCGCCTACGCGGTAAGCATAAAGCTGAATACACTCCTCACGTAGATACTGGTGATTACATCATCGTTATCAACGCTGAGAAAGTTACTGTTACTGGTAATAAAGCAAAAGACAAAATGTACTACGCTCATACTGGTTTCCCAGGTGGTCTTAAGTCTACTACTTTCGACAAGCTTCAAGCTGCAAAGCCTGAAATGATCATCGAAAAAGCTGTTAAAGGCATGTTGCCACGTGGTCCTTTAGGCCGCGCAATGTACCGTAAACTTAAAGTTTACTCAGGTACTGAGCACAACCATGCTGCACAACAGCCTCAGGTTCTAGACATTTAAGGAGCACTATCATGGCAAATCAATACTACGGTACAGGTCGTCGTAAAAGTTCAAGTGCTCGCGTATTCTTACGCCCAGGCACTGGTAACATCGTAATCAACAAGCGCTCTCTAGAAGAGTACTTCGGTCGTGAGACTGCTCGCATGGTTGTTCGTCAAGCATTAGAGCACGTAGAAATGACTGAAAAGTTTGACCTACACATCACTGTTTCAGGTGGTGGTACTACTGGTCAAGCTGGTGCTATCCGTCACGGTATCACTCGTGCACTTATGGAGTTTGACGAGTCTCTACGTCCTACACTTCGTAAAGCAGGTTTCGTTACACGTGATGCACGTAAAGTTGAGCGTAAGAAAGTGGGTCTTAAGAAAGCACGTAAGCGTCCACAATTCTCAAAACGTTAATATTTACGTTTATCAGAATACCAAAAACCCAGCTTCGGCTGGGTTTTTTGTTTCTTGGAGCTGTCAGCTTTCAGACGTCAGTTTTTAGCTAATCGAAAGAGGGCTCTCTGCTTGAATGAACAAGTTCTTGCCAAGGCTTAATATTCCCATATACTTCTCGCATCTCGCATCTCGCATCTCGCATCTCGCATCTCGCATCTCGCATCTCGCATCTCGCATCTCGCATCTCGCATCTCGCATCTCTCATCTCGCATCTCTCATCTCTCATCTCGCATCTCGCATCTCTCATCTCGCTGAAGCGCAAAATCCTACCTTTTTTCGTTCGATATTTAACCACTGTTAATAATTAGTACGTATAACAGTAAAAAAACTTCAAGATTTAGCAAAATTAGCTTAAATCCATCAGTTAATTGATGAAATTTTTTGCTACAATTGGGGGGCAAGTAATGTGAGTGAGTTCAACAACAGCTAATGCAGAATTCTGTTTCCTCTTAGTGAGGTTGATCTTGGTCAGTATATTGTTTTTTTATATGCGTTATCATAACCAGCGGCTTCATACTCGAGCTAACCTAAATTAATAATTCATTAAATAGGGTTTATTCGAGCATGAGACTGTGAATAACCTTGTTTTAATCAAGGGTTTTAATTATGATCGCGTCTATTTTGAAATTTCTAAAAATTAACCTGCTGTAACTGATGTTCTCAATATGGCAAGTGTTGGGAATCATAGTGGAGATAAGTGGATGAGCAATGCGCCTGTAGACAATGGCCGACGTCGCTTTTTAACCATAGCTACCTCTGTTGTTGGTGGTGTTGGTGCGGCTGGGGCTGCTGTTCCTTTTATTGCGTCTTGGAATCCAAGTGAGCGAGCTAAATCTGCGGGTGCGCCTGTAGAAGTAGATATCAGCAAGCTTGAGCCAGGACAATTAATACGTGTTGAGTGGCGAGGAAAACCTGTTTGGGTTATTAATCGTACACCAAGAATGCTTGAACAGATGAAAGAACATGAAGGTCAACTTCGTGATCCTGCGTCTGAAGAGCCTCAACAACCTGAATCATCAACCAATGAATATCGTTCGCAACGTCCTGAAATTTTCGTTGCTGTTGGTATTTGTACGCACTTAGGTTGTTCTCCTAGCTTCCTACAAGGTGGCTTTGGTGAGAAAGTAGAGGGCACAGACGACGGTTTCTTCTGTCCGTGTCACGGTTCTAAATTTGATATGGCTGGTCGTGTATTCCAATCTGTACCTGCACCATTAAATCTAGAAATTCCTCCGTATACCTTCCTTGATGACACGACTATTCTAGTCGGTGAAGAAAAAGGAGTGGCGTAATGTTTGGTAAAATTATTGGTTGGATCGACGATCGTATTCCAATGACACGTGTTTGGAACATGCATATTGCACAGTATCCAGCACCAAAAAACTTTAACTTCTGGTACTTCTTTGGCTCTTTAGCCATGTTAGTACTTGTTAACCAAATCGTAACTGGTATCTGGTTAACAATGAACTTCGTACCATCTGCTGAAGGTGCTTTCGCATCGGTAGAATACATCATGCGTGATGTTGAATACGGTTGGTTACTTCGTTACCTTCACTCAACAGGTGCATCAGCGTTCTTTATCGTTGTATACCTGCACATGTTCCGTGGCATGATCTACGGTTCTTACCAAAAACCACGTGAATTACTGTGGTTATTCGGTATGTTCATCTTCTTAGCGCTTATGGCTGAAGCTTTCATGGGTTACTTACTACCTTGGGGACAAATGTCTTTCTGGGGTGCACAGGTAATCATTTCACTATTCGGTGCGATTCCGGTTATTGGTGATGACTTAACGCTTTGGATCCGTGGTGACTACGTAATTTCTGGTGCTACGCTTAACCGCTTCTTTGCACTACACGTAATTGCATTACCTTTAGTAATCGTTATCTTAGTATTCTTACACATTGTTGCACTACACGAAGTGGGTTCAAACAACCCAGATGGTGTTGAAATTAAGCGTAAGAAAGGCACTGTAGCTGAAGAAGATAAGCCTAAATTCAAATTCCACGAGTATTACACCAACAAGAAAGACATTGTTGATGCAATCCCGTTCCACCCTTACTACACAGTAAAAGATATTGTGGGTGTGGTTGGTTTCTTAATCTTATTCTGTTGGGTTGTATTCTTTATGCCTGCGATGAATGGTTTCTTCCTAGAAGCGCCAAACTTCGAAGCAGCTAACCCGCTGAAAACACCAGAGCATATTTTCCCAGTTTGGTACTTTACGCCATTCTACGCAATCCTACGTGCAATCCCTAACAAGTTAATGGGTGTTGTGGCGATGGGTGCATCTATCGTAGTGCTTGCGTTACTACCTTGGATTGACCGTGGTTCGGTTCGCTCTATTCGTTATCGTTGTGGTCTTCACAAGTTAAACATCGCACAATTCGTGGTAACTTTCGTTATCTTGGGTTGGGTTGGTGCTACACCACAAACTGATTTCAAAACGCTGTTATCACAAATCACGACTGTGACATACTTCATGTTCTTCGTATTGTTATTTGTTTACAGCAAGAATGAGAAAACTAAGCCATTACCAACGAGGTTGACGAAATGATGAAAAAGCTAATTATCGGTTTATTCGCATTGTTGCCATCGTTGACAATGGCAGCAGGTCCTTCGGTTCCTTTAATGGATGCGAACATTGACCTTAAAGATAACGCATCTTTACAGCGCGGTGCTAAATTGTTCATGAACTACTGTCTTGGTTGTCACCAAATGCAGTATCAACGTTATGAGCGTACGTTCCGCGATATCGGTATTCCTACTGAGATTGGTCAAGAGCAACTAATTTTTGATGGCTCAAAAGTAGGTAGCCACATCAAAAATGCGATTGATAAAGATGACGCAGCTAAATGGTTTGGCGCAGCGCCACCGGATCTTACGCTTGTAGCGCGAGTTCGTGGTACTGACTGGATCTACACTTATCTGAAGTCATTCTATAAAGACGAGTCTCGTCCGTTTGGCGTAAACAACGTTGTTTTCCCATCGGTAGGTATGCCACACGTTCTTCAAGAACTACAAGGCTTACCAACACCAATCACTGAAGAAGTGGAAGAACATGGTCACACTGTGACTAAAGTTGTTGGCGTTGAAACAGATGGTTCTGGTGAAATGAGTGTTGACGAGTACGATCGTGCTGCTCGTGACTTAACTAACTTCTTAGCTTACGTTGGCGAGCCGTCACGTTTAGAGTCAGAAGCGTTAGGTCTAAAGGTAATTGGTTTCCTAGTGATTCTATTTATCTTGGCATTCATGCTGAAGAAAGAATACTGGAGAGATGTTCACTAATCCTGGGCATTTTGAAAGGTAGTTTTGTGATAGGGGCTTAAGCCCCTATTGCTGTTTTTGTAATATAATGGAGGTAGGCATGGCCGTAGCTGCCAATAAGCGCCCTGTAATGACCCTGTTTTCTGGTGCTAACTGTATGTATAGCCATCAAGTACGTATCGTACTTGCTGAAAAAGGTGTAAGTGTTGACATTCACCTGGCTGAAAAGGATAACCTGCCAGAAGCACTTCATGAGATTAACCCTTACGGTACAGTACCAACACTGATCGATCGTGAGCTTGGTTTATATCAGGCAAACATCATCATGGAATACCTTGATGAACGTTTCCCTCATCCTCCACTAATGCCAGTTTATCCGGTTATGCGTGGCCGTAGTCGTCTGATGATGCATCGTATCGACACGGATTGGTATAGCCTAGCTAACAAAATCACTAGCGGTAGCAGCGAAGCTGCGCAAGCACGTAAAGAGCTTACAGAAGCGTTACTTGCAATTGCACCAATCTTCTCTGAAGCACCTTACTTCATGAGTGAAGAGTTCAGCTTAGTTGATTGTTACTTAGCACCACTACTTTGGCGTTTACCTGAGCTTGGCATTGAGCTTAATGGTGCAGGCGCGAAAGAGCTTAAAGAATACATGTTGCGTTTATTTGAGCGTGAATCATTCCAAGCTTCACTAACTGAAGCAGAGCGTGAGATCCGTTTATAATGACGCCTAATCGTCCTTATTTACTACGCGCTTTCTTTGATTGGATTGTTGATAATCAGTGCACACCACACTTAGTGGTTAACGCTGATTTTCCTGCTGTACAAGTACCAACACAGTTTGTGCAAGACGGTCAGATCGTTTTGAACATTAGCCCATCAGCGGTAACACAATTTGCAATGGACAACCAACAGCTTAGCTTTAATGCGCGCTTTGGTGGCCAACCAATGCAAGTGTACGTACCTATGGGTGCTGTGCTCGCAATTTATGCACGTGAGAATGGTGAAGGGACTGTATTTACTGCAGAAGAATTCATCGAGGACGAAGACGACTTTGCTCCGGTATTAGAAAGTGTTGAAACACCTGACGAGATTACGCCAGATGATGAACCACCTGCTAAACCAGAGAAGAAAAAAGGTGCTCACTTACGAGTGATTAAGTAACCTTAGTCAGACAAAAGAAAACCCGCTATTTAGCGGGTTTTTTATTATCAATTTACGGTTGGATATTACAAATATTCAAACACTTTAATAACACGTTCAACGCCTGATACGTTACGTGCTACATCAACCGCTAAATTCGCTTCAGAATCGCTCACTAAGCCCATTAAAAAGACTTCGCCATTCTCTGTTACTACTTTGATATTATTGCTGCTGATACTCTCTGTGGTGAGTAATTGCGTTTTCACCTTAGAGGTTAACCAAGAGTCGTGCGTTTGCGTGCTCATGCCAATATTTGAACCAATGCGAATTTGGTTGTGGATTTTACGAATGCCATCAACGCCTTCAATAGCGCGTTGTGCTTCGTCTTTCATTTCTGCGTTGGCAACTTGGCCAATCATAAGCACAATGCCATTAACGCTAATGACGTTAACGTTAGCAAATTTATGTAGGTGCTCATTTTCGCTGATAGCAATAGAACTTTTAATTTCGATATTGTTATCGTCGATTTGTGAACCAATCGTGCGGCGATCATTCGCAGCAGTTACAGCGCCTGCAGTACCGGCGACAACGGCAGCTGCACAGCCTTGCAGCAATAAAACGGTACCAAATACTAGTAAAGACTGTTTAAACATTAATTTTCTTCCTGTGGGAATAAGGTTAAATCGATAAGCTCACTGAGGCAGTGCAAATTCACTAAGTGTGACTCAACAATACGGCTTGGGCGTTTGGATGGAACACGAATTTCAACATCATTTGGGCCAAGTAAGCCAACTAATTCACCGCCGTCATCACCAACAAGCACAATTACTTTCATATCACGGGTCAGTGCCGCTTCAACGGCTGAGATAATCTGCTTTTCATTACCATTGACAGCAATTGCTAATAAAAGGTCGCCTTGCTGTGCAAATGCACGAATTTGTCGTGCAAAGGTTTCGTGCTCATCATTATTTGCGGCTGAGCCTAAGTTAACTTGATCTTGTGCAAGCGCAACTGCGGGTAGGCATGGGCGCTCGGTTTCATAAAAGTTAATTAATAGCCCTGCCATGTGCTGTGCCAACATGTGGCAGCTAGGAGTGCCACAACATAGCAGTTTATTGCCGTTAATAAGACTTTGTGCAATGGTGAACGCTGCCGATTCAAGTGCGCTTGGCAGTACTTCACCTGCCGCTATTTGAACTTGAATATTTTCGGTAAAGATTTTTTTTATCGTTTCTTGCATAACCTACCAAATTAAGCCGACGCCAAACGGCGTTAGTAAATATTTTTAAACCAGTTTAGGGTGCTGTTAAGCTCACCTGTTATAGCGACATAATCTATCCGCATTGCCTGGTGTGAGATCTTTTTTTCGGCAAGATAATGGCTAATTGTGCGCCGTAATCGTTGCTGCTTTTGTTTGCTGAGCGCATAGTTTGCACCACCACGCAGGGCATTTTTTCTAAACTTTACCTCTACAAATACCAGTGTTTGCCCGTCACGCATTATTAGATCGAGCTCGCCGTACTTGCATAAGTAATTGCGCTCAATGGCTTTTAAGCCATGTTGTATTAAATACTGTTCTGCCTGATGTTCGTAATACAGGCCTTTCTCGCGGCTATTTTGCCACAATTGATTAAACCACGACATAGCTTCATCCTTGAGCTAATTCTACGTTTAAAAAAGGTTATTCAGCGGCATTGATCCCAATAGCAGATTGCATAAATAGCGGGATTGGTTGCTCAGTCGCTAAATCAACCGCAATGATTTTCTTATTCTTGTACTGTGCCCAATCTAGGGTGCGTGTAACATAGCCATTACTAGCAATGCTTAATTGACCACTGATACCACTAAAGCGTTTGCCTTGTACCATACTCAGTTGTTTTACATCACCGAGCATACTGGCTGCATCGAACGCCATGGCAAATAAGCGCTGGCTTATATCAGCGTTTTCTGGCCATAAGCTTTCGTACTGTTGGCGTAAATTGTGTTGCTGAATTTGACCGTCAAGCATCCAAGGTAGTTCCGTAAAATAAAGGCCATCTAAGTCGCCTTTATCGGTTCTATCAATTTGTTTACTGTGGCTTTTTGAGCTGGCATAAAGCGGGATTCTATCTGCGAAGGTACTCACATTAACGTCTAAATAAGGCTTGATTAAGCGTGTTTCGGTGGCATCACCTAAAATATAAATCACGTCAATGTCGCTGCGTGAGCGGGTTTCACTTTCTACTTCTTGCTTGAATAATGATTTGACGACTTTAATACGCTCTTTACTTTGGTCTACTTCAAGTAAGCCAGTGATCGTTTTCGGCATATCATCTTTACCTGAGTAAAACCCTATTTGTGGTTTAACTTCGCTGTATCGTTGCCACTGCGTATTAAAGTGTTCAACTAAACGCTTACCGTTACTATTATTAGGGGCTAGCAACATCGGCTTTTGATAGCCTGCTGTTAAAAATCGCTCTAATGCTTGCTGAACTTCATGCTCAGGGCTTAGTGCAAAGAAAAAGTGCTGCTGTGAAATGCGCTCACCATCAAAGGTGTTTAAATGCATTACCGGGTAATCAACCAGTGTTTGTGCGCTAGTAAGCTTTTCGATATTGCTTTTTAGTAGTGGGCCAATAATAAAATCAGCATTAAATTCGCTTAGCTTGAGTGAGATCTCTGCAGCTGATAGTGATTCATCAATAAATAGAGTTTGCTCTAATGACTGTCCATCTAAGGCCGCAAGCACACCGGCTTTTAAGGCATCACCTAATCGCTCATTAGCACCTGATTGTGGAATAAGCACAGCTAAACGGTTCACATTTAAAGGCTCAATTTGTACCAGCTCAGTCACTTTTTTTGGCAGCACTTCAGCGGCTGGGTGACCCGGGTAGCGACGCAGCCAGTTATTCATTGCTTGGTGAAGTTCAACAGGCGCACCTAAATATACTTGATGATAAAGCGCTAAATTAACCCAACCTTGTTGCACCACAGAGCCTCGGTTAAAGCGCTCAAGTGCGTACGATGAAAGCTGGGTTAGGCTTTGCCATAAATCTTTGTTTAAATTCGCTACAGTAAAGTTATTTTCGCTGCTAAGTATTGATGCCTTAAAAAAGAAAGGCATTGCTTGTTTTGGCATACCTTGCGACGCGTAAACGCGCGCAGTCAGGTATTGATGCCATGCTTGATGCTCTGGCTGGCTTAACTGAGGCTCAAGTTGTTGTAACTGAGCTAAAGCTAAGTCGCTTTTGCCTTGATGCTCTTGCGCAAGGGCAATGTAAAGTTTGTTTTGAATTTGGTCGACACTTGGGGTTGCTTCTAGTTCGAGGCAGATTTTTTCTAGCAGTGCCCAGCGCTCTTCGCTGATAGCCGCATCACGTGCAGTATATAAAAGCTGGATTTTATCGGCACCTTGACGGTTTAGCGCCGCTTGGTACATAGATTGTGCGTCGGTTAGCTGTGATAGCGCAATACTCGATTGGCTCGATTGATTTTCTGCACTATTTCGAGGTTTTTCGGTTGTGCTACAAGCCGATAACCCTGACAATACAATTAATAGACTAACAAGTTTAAGTCGCACAATGATTTCCCGATACGTTAACGCGATTTGCTTATATTACTGACTGACGCAGGAGACCTCAATGTTAAATGAGGACAATTCAGATAAAATCGGCACTCTTTACATTGTTGCCACGCCTATTGGTAACTTTGATGACATCAGCCAGCGTGCCATCCAAACCCTATCTGAGGTTGACTTAATAGCCGCTGAAGATACTCGTCATACAGGAAAGTTGTTAAGCCACTTTAATATCAAAGCAAAAACCTTTGCTCTGCATGACCATAACGAGAAACAAAAAGCGCAACAAATTGTAGATTGGTTAGAGCAAGGAATGAACATTGCGCTGGTATCTGACGCCGGCACGCCTCTTATTAGCGACCCAGGTTATGCAGTGGTCAATTTATGCCGTGAACAAGGCGCGCACGTCACGCCAGTGCCGGGAGCATGTGCTGCAATTACCGCTGTATGTTGTTCTGGTTTACCAACAGATCGTTTTCAGTTTATTGGTTTTACACCAGCAAAGAGTAAAGCAAGGCAGACCTTTTTTATCGAAGCGGTAAACTCAGGTATTACTAGCATTATGTATGAAAGTACCCACCGTATTATGGCGAGCCTTGATGATTTAGAAGCAGCGCTCGGTAAAGAACAGCCTGTAGTATTTGCCAAAGAGCTTACCAAAACTTTCGAAACCTTTTTCAATGGCACAGTTGCCGAGCTAAAACAGTTCTTAACGGATGATCCCACTAAGCAGCGTGGTGAAATCGTACTGATGCTACCGGGTAAAGCAAAGCAAAGTGACGATATTCCAGAAGATGCGCGCCGCATGCTCGGTTTACTCGAAGCCGAAATGCCACTGAAAAAAGCCTGTGGTGTTGTGGCTGAGTATTTTGGTTTGAAGAAAAACGCACTTTATAAAGCAATTATTGACGAAAAAGGCTAATTCTTTACTGCATAGACGTGCGCGCTCAGGTATACTGCGCGCCGAGTCAGCCGAGATAATCGCTGCCTGCAACGAAAATGCGCAGGGGGAGGAAAGTCCGGGCTCCACAGGGCAGGGTGCCAGCTAACGGCTGGGGGGCGCGAGCCTACGACAAGTGCAGCAGAGAGGAGACCGCCAACTTCGGTTGGTAAGGGTGAAAGGGTGCGGTAAGAGCGCACCGGGCCACTGGTAACAGTTGGTTGCAAGGTAAACTCCACCCGGAGCAAGACCAAATAGGGTTCCTTATGGCGTGGCCCACGTTGGAACCGGGTAGGTTGCTTGAGCCATAGAGCAATTTATGGCCTAGACGAATGATTATCCACGACAGAACCCGGCTTATTGGCTGACTCACCAAATTAAATAAAGCCCACAGTGAAAACTGTGGGCTTTTTGTTTTTTGGGCGGAGAAAATCCACTCCGCGCATACAAAACAGCGGCTTATTGGCTGACTCACCAAATTATATAAAAAGCCTCGCAGCAATGCGGGGCTTTTTGCTATCTTCATGGACACAAAATTAAGAAAATCCACTCCGCGCATACAAAACAGCGGCTTATTGGTTGACTCACCAAATTAAAGAAAGCCCACAGTGAAAACTGTGGGCTTTTTGTTTTTTGGCGGAGAAAAATCACTCCGCGCATATAAAACAGCGGCTTACTGGCTGACTCACCAAATCATATTAAAGCCCGTAGTGAATGCTACGGGCTTTTTGCTTTTTAGGCGGAGAAAATCCACTCCGCTCATACAAAACAGCGGATTATTTTTTTGCATAAAAGTATACAAGGAGAGGGTAATAGCAGAGTTTTTAGCTGATTGCTATTTTGGCCTAACCATTATGCTAAATAGTGAAATTTATCATTATTGTTAAACCACCACATTCACCATTTTTAAACTGAGTTTTACCTTTGAGCACTGAGACACGTTCGACGATCCCTAATACACCAAACCCGCCCTTAGCATTTGAGTTTTTATGTTCAGGTAACCCTATGCCGTTGTCAAAAATAATTATCTCAAGCTCACTTTCTTGGTAAGTAATATCTATTGAAAACTCAGTGGCTAGAGAGTGCTTAACTGCATTGGTTGATGCTTCTTGGCAAATGCGGAAAATAGCGATTTTAAAATCATCATTTAAGCTATCTATCGGTCCACTTATTTTGCATTGATAAGCGATTCCAGCTTCATTTAGGTGCTCAGAGAATAACTCGCTTTTTAATGCTGCTTCTAAACCTAATTCGTCTAATAGACGAGGTCTCAGCCAGTGCATTAACCTGTATACCGAGTCATACATATGGCTTGAAACGTTTTGAAGTCTTGTAATTGTCGATGCTAACTCGTTATGGTTAGCTGTTTTCTTTTCTAATATTGCAATATTTGTTTTTAAAGCTGTCAGGTTTTGACCTATATCATCATGTAATTCTTGTGAAAGCTGGCTTCGCTCAGATTCTTGAACATTAACAACTTTAGTAGCTAAGTTTTGAGTTAACGTACTAAGTTCAATTAACTCTTTATTTTGCTCTAATAATGCGGATTTAGACTCATTTAATTCAGTAACAAATGCACTGAGCAAAAGAGCCAGAACGCTGTAACTTATTATGTAAAGTTGCGTAGTCAGGAGTAATTCGGTTTCATTCACACCATAGACGTTAATGAGCAAAGATATAACAGTTACACTTGCATAGCTCAGAGCACCTAAGGCCCCGTATCGATAGCTAAACCATATCAAAGGAAATATAGCGAGCATTCGCAAGAGGTAGAGTGATTTAGGTTCAAACAGGTAAACCCCAATAAAAACAGTGAGGCAAAAACACAGCTGCACTAAAAGCGTGCCAACTTCTTTAGTTATAAGTTTATTTAATTGCTGGTAAATTGTTTTAGCATGAAACGCGAAAAGCAACATGATAAGTGTCGTTATGATACCGCCAAGCTGATGAGCTAACATCATTTCAAAGCGATCTTCATCAGCAATAAGTCGGTATTTATTTTGGCTATCACTCGGTAAGATAATGAGCATTGATCGTATAAAGCGATATGAAATTGCAATAAATAATACTGTAACAGCACTTTTAACAGTTTGAATATCTAATCGAACTTTGAAAAGCTTTGCCAGCACAAGAGGAGTAAGAATCAAAAACTCTCGGCATGCAGAGCTAACCAGTCTATAGAGGACATCATCAAGAGGAACATCATAAAAATACCAAACATAACTGATTTGTCCTAATGTAAAACCTACTGCTAATGCTGGCCAATAACGTAAAGGAAAAAACAGATAACAAACTACTCTGAAGCCAACCGGAAAGTACCAACTAACAAAGTCCTCGTACACAACATAGTTAAAGGAAAATAAATAAAGACTATTTTCGATAACTGGCGCAATTAAAACTATTAAGCACGAAAACAATGCAAACTTTACTATGTCACTGCGCTGGGTGCTCTTCAACTTGAAAGCTAGCGGAACAAAGTAATTTTTGTTGAAGACTCTATCCATGAGTAAGCATAACCTTTTTATAATATATAAACTTGCGTCGTATCAAACTGTTGTTTGGCGCTAGGGTTACACAAAGTATAACGTTGTGTAACTTGAATTTCAGCTTTATTTCCAATGAGTTGTAATAAATGCCCTTTAGCAATATCTGACATATTACGCTTATGTTTTACAATCACTTCACGACCTAAAGCTCCTTGCAAGCGTGGTTTAGGGAAAGCTGTTTTGGTTACCGGCTTGATATGCTCGCACTGAGTAAAATAATCTAAACATTGCTGTTTTGCTTTATTGATGGTCTCGTCATTACTTTTAATTATGTCTACATTTTTAATGAAATGAACAAACGCGGCATTTCGTGAAGTGAAGTTAGCCGTAACATTAGCTAAGGCTTTTGATTCTGGCCATTTACGCATGACTACATATTTATTTTTACCTGTTTTGACTAGGTTAGTAGAGCCTTTTGTCATTTTACTTGTCCACTCAATACGATAATTTGACTCGCCAATGTAATGTAGTAATACGGTGATGTTTTGAAAGTGGCTTGTTTCCCCTGCGATCTTTTTCATGGCTATTTCCTTGTCATTTTGGGTAAGCTTACAAGGAGATAAACAATAAAATTACTTCCACTTTTCTTAGGCTTATAAGAATTTTTCTTACCTTAGTAATCCACTCCCGCGTTATAATGGGATTAATCAATACATGGAGTTGTTATGAAATTTGCGCTTATTGACGATCATCAAATGGTAAGGGAAGGTTTTAAGGCTCTCATCGAAGAAGAAGATCCTGATTGGCAAGTTAGCTTTGAAGCAAGTAGTTACAGTGAGTGTCTACAAAACTTAGGTGATATTGATATAGATTGCTTCGTCATCGATATTTCGCTGCCAGATAGAAATGGGTTAGAAGTTTCTCAACTAATTGGCAATAAGCTACCAAGTGCTAAGCGTATAATTTTGAGTATGTATGAGGAAAAGTCTTATATTCAAAGAGCGCTAGATTTAGGTGTTGATGCTTATCTATCTAAGCGAGATGCAGCTGAAGAGTTAATAACAGCAATACATTCTATCTTTAAAAACCAATTATTTTTAAGCCCTTCAATTAACACGCATTTCTTAAAACCTCAAAAAACTGACAGTGTATTAAACAAACTGACGCCAAGAGAATTAGAGGTTTTTAAGTTACTTGCACAGGGCTTTAATGCGAAACAAGTTTCACAGGTAATTGATATAATGCCTAAAACGGCTCATGTTCATCGTGCCAGCATTATGAGCAAACTGAATTTAACTTCGCAAATTCAAATTACTAAACTGGCTCTTGAAAAAGGGGTGATTCTTATTGATGACATAGGGTAAATCCATTCCCGTTTTGTATGCTGTTTATCAATTGCTTAAGTTATCAAAAACGGAAATTTCTAGTTTAAACGCTATATTTTCTGAATCGTTGTGATTATTGATCTCGGACAAGGTTACTGCGTTGACTCTGTATGTTGCAGTGGTACAGTGAAATTGAACTTAAATTCTAGCTAAAGGAGTTGCCCATGTTAGGCGAAAAACACTCGTTATTGAATGAATTCCCAGAGTTTAATGAATTAATCCATAGCCTCGCGAAACACGATGCTCACTTCAAGAAAACCATGCAACGTTACGATGATATGGATAAAGAAATTCGCTCTCTTGAGTTGCAAGACTCTCCAATCGAAGATGCGGACATGCATGAAAAGAAGCATCAACGCGCCGTGCTAAAAGATGAACTTTATGACTTTTTAAAAGCCAATGCTTAATAAATGAATCGAATAATGCTCCTGCTAACTGCATTCTTACGGTAGGAGCTTTTTCTCTCCTCTATTTTTACTCTCCAATCGTATTTAATCGCAATATCCCTTTACTCAATCAAGGTTATGGTAGTCTTAGCGCGATTTTTTAAGGCAACAATGGAATAGTGCTTTGCACTGACTGGGATTAACATGATTAAAAAAAATATTATTACTACTTCATTAGCACTTATGGGTGTTGTCGCTGTAGGTAGCGCACACGCTGATGAAGGGCAGTGGCAACCGCATCAATTAAAACAATTACAAAGCGAGTTTGACCGCGTTGGTATTGAGTTACCGGCTTCACAAGTGGCAGATCTTAACCAATATCCACTCAATGCAGTGGTTGGTTTAGGCTATTGCTCTGCGTCATTTGTGTCACCAAAAGGCTTAGCGGTAACTAATCATCACTGTGCTTATGGTGCGATTCAAAATAACAGCACACCAGAAAATAACTTAATTGAAAAAGGCTTTTTAGCAGCTGACTTGTCAAAAGAATTACCAGCAGGCCCGCAAGAGCGTTTGTATGTAACTGAACAAGTGGATGATGTAACAGATCGCGTATTGGGTAACTTACCTGCAGATCTACACGGCAAAGACCGTTATGAAGCGATTCAAGCAAACCGCAAAGCCTTGATCAGTGAGTGTGAGTCAGATCCTAACTACCGTTGTACGGTACGTGATTTCCACCATGGCTTAGAGTACTTTATGATCAAGCAACTGATGATCAAAGATGTGCGCTTAGTGTATGCTCCGGCAGAAGCGCTGGGTAACTTTGGTGGTGACATCGATAACTTTGAATACCCACGTCATACGGCCGATTTTACCTTTGTACGTGGTTATGTTGGTAAAGATGGAAAACCTGCTGATTACAGCGAAGATAACGTACCTTATGAGCCAAAGTCGTTCTTAAAAGTGAATGCGAGCGGCGTAAGCTTAGGCGATGGTGTGCTGGTGGCAGGTTACCCTGGTCGCACTAGCCGCTATAAACTAGCAGATGAAGTAAATTATTCAGCGAGTTGGTATTACCCGACATTGCTAAATACTTACAACATGACTCTTGATGTGATTGCCAAGCAGAGCAAAGGCGATGAGCAAGCACAAGTTAAATATGCCTCTCGTGTAAAAAGCACTAACAATCGTTTAAAGAAACTGGAAGGCTTACAAGATGGTTTTAAAGTAACGGATATTCCGGTTATTAAAGCTGCGCAAGAACAAGAATACTTAGCTTGGTTTGCACAAAGTGCTGAGCGTAAAGCTTACGCAGATTCATATCACGCATTAAAGTCATTATTAGTAGAAGCGCACGCACAGCAACAAAGCCATTTTTACTTTGATTACGCAAAACGCGCAGACTTATTAAGTACGGCAATTCGTTTATACCGCTTAGCTAAAGAAAGTGAAAAGCCTAATGCAGAGCGCGAAATGGGTTATCAAGAGCGCGATCTTCCTATGCTTAAAGCGCGTTTAGAGCGTTTACAAAAACAGTTTACGCCTGAAGTCGATAAAGCCTTATGGTTAAGCTACTTAGGTAACTATTTAGCGCAAGATAAAGCAGCGCAAGTTGCGGCATTAAACGACGGCTTAGGTATTACAGATACCACAACACAAGCTGAGCTTGATGCGATTATTGCTTCTTTTTATGCTAATACAGAGCTTACAGATGTAGAAGCACGTGTTAACTGGATTGGTAAATCTGTAGCAGAGTTTGAAGCATCAAACGATCCATTCATAAAGTTAGCTGTTGCTCTATACGATACCAACATGGCACAAGAAGCTGATAAAAAAGAAATGGCGGGTCGCTTAGCAGAAATTCGCCCGCAGTATATGCAAGCCGTGATCGCTTTCAATAACGCTAAAGGTAAGCCAGTTTACCCAGATGCAAATGGCACATTACGCGTAAGCTATGCACAAGTTGATGGTTACCCAGCGGCAGATGCTGTTTATAAAACACCTTTTACATCACTACGTGGTTTAGTGGCTAAACACACTGGCGAAAAGCCATTTGTTGTTACCGATAAAGTACTTGAAGCTTACAAAAAGCAAGCGTTTGGCGCGTACTATCGCGGTGACTTAGGTTTGCCTGGTGTCAGCTGTAGTTTATTCAGCTTTGGTTGTGAGTCACAGGCAGCTAAACCTCTAGAAGTTAACTCAGTACCAGTCAACTTTTTAAGTAGCGCTGATACCACAGGTGGTAACTCAGGTTCGCCAGTCATGAATGGTAAAGGTGAATTAGTGGGCCTTAATTTTGACTCGACTTATGAATCAATCACCAAAGATTGGTACTTTAACGCCAAAATTACCCGTGCTATTCACGTTGATATTCGATACATGCTTTGGTTAATGGAAGAAGTTGATAACGCAGGTTACCTACTTGATGAAATGACCCTAGTTAAATAGCTCCGCTATGTTAATAATAACCGCAGCAATCGCTGCGGTTTTTTTATGTCTTTAATTTTTGCCAATCTAACGTTTTTAATTTGTTTATTTTCAATACTTTTGTAATGTACAAAACAGATACTTTTACTTGGGAAAAATAATGAGCGCCAAACAAATAATAAAAGCCATTTCAGTGAGTGTTGTGGCAATAACGGCAAGCTTTAATGCCAGTGCAGCGAATACCGAAGCAATGTGGCCGGGTACGGCTTATAATCAGCAAATACCAACATTTAAACAAGTACTCGGATACGATGTAGGTGAGCGCATCACCAATTACAACGATATGCGTCGTTATCTTAGCGCTTTAGAGCAAGCTGCACCTGATCGTATTAAAGTGTTTAAGTACGCAAACAGCTGGGAAGGTCGTGAACTGGTTTATGCGGCGGTTGGCACTGCGGAGCATATTCGCTCATTAGAAACTCTCGCCAATAACACCCAAGCTTTGGCTGATCCGCGTATCACCTCTGAAAAAGAAGCTAAGTCGCTAATTAAAAATTTACCGACGTCTGTGTGGCTTCAGTATGCAGTGCACGGTAATGAAATTAGCTCAACCGATGCTGCATTATTTACTGCATATCACTTACTCGCAGCCCCGAATGATGCCATTAACAGCAAAATTTTAGATAACACAGTGGTGTTTATCGACCCACTACAAAATCCTGATGGTCGTGAGCGCTTTGTTACTCGTTATTATGCGACCGTAGGTCTTGAGCACAGTGCAGATAGGTTAAGTGCAGAGCATAATGAGCCATGGCCAAGAGGCCGAACAAATCATTATTTGTTTGATATGAACCGTGATTGGTTAGCGCTTACTCAGCCTGAAAGTAAGGGCAGAGTGGCTGCAATCAATAAATATAAACCACAAGTGGTGGTTGATATTCATGAAATGGGCGGCGACCAATCTTACTACTTTGCACCGGCTGCTCAGCCATTTAACCCGCATATGACGAAAACTCAAATCGCTAACATGGATGCGATTGGGCAAAATCATGCGAAGTATTTTGATGAATTTGGCTTTGATTATTTTACCCGTGAAATTTTTGATGCCTTTTACCCAGGCTACGGTGATAGCTGGCCTGTTTTTTATGGTGCATCAGCATCAACTTACGAAGTAGGCTCTGCGCGTGGTCATGTATTTGAGAAAAATACCGGTGAACTACTCACCTATTTTAATACTGTAAAGCGTCAGTTTGTGGCCTCAATTTCGACCGCCGAAGGGGCTGCCAACCAACGTGAAAAACTACTAGGTGACTTTTATCAATATCAAGTTGATGCAATTGATTCGGGTAAAGATAGCAAAGAGCGAGTTTATATTTTACCTAAGCAAAGTAACCGTGAAGGCGCTCATAGACTCGCCACCTTAATGGCTGAGCATGGTGTTGAAGTTAAACAAGCAACTGAAGACTTCAAAGCCTGTGGCGTTAAGTATAAAGCGGGTAGCTATTTTATTGATACCGCACAGCCACGCGGGGTATTTGTACGTACCACATTTACAGACCAAGTAGATATGGCTGAAGCATTTGTAAAAGAGCAAGAAAGACGTCGTGCTCGTAACCTAGGTGATGAAATTTACGATGTCACAGGTTGGTCACTGCCGATGATGTTTAATGTTGATAGCGATAGTTGTGGTCGCGCAGTTAGCGCAGATAGCAAAGCTGTTCAGGCCGACGACACATTGCTTGGTAAAGTGAATAATCCAGAAGCCTCAGTGGCTTATATTGTTGCTTGGGGTGATACGGCCGCAGCACGCTTTTTAACAGCAGCACTGCAAGCTGGCATTAAACTGAAAAGTGCTGATCAAGCATTTGTATTAGGTGATAAAACTAACTACCCAGCGGGTAGCTTAGTAATCGAAAAACGTCTAAACGATAAAGACTTACTGACTAAAATTAGCCAAATTGCCGAGCAAACTGGTGCAATTGTTGATGGTGTTGATTCAAGTTGGGTGATTGAAGGCCCAAGCTTTGGTAGTAACAAAACAGTGCCTATGGTTGCACCTAAAGTGGCGATTGCATGGGATGCAGCCACTCGTGAGCTAAGCGCCGGTAACACTCGTTTTGTTATCGAAAGACAGCTTGGCTACCCGGTAACCGCTATTCGCACAGCCATGCTTGCTTGGGCTGATTTAAGTGATTACCAAGTGCTTATTTTACCAGAAGGTAATTACGAGCAAGCACTCGGTAAATCGGGGGCGGCTAATTTAAAAAGCTGGGTTGAAGCGGGTGGCGTGTTAATTGCCCTCGGTAATGCTAACCGCTTTACCACTAATGCTGATTACGGTTTGTTAGATGTTAAACGCGAGCAAGCTTACCGAGAAGATAAAGCAAGTAGCAATGATGATAAAAGCAGTAAAGTGGCAGGGCAGTTATTCAATTCTCGCGATGATTTAAAAGCAGCGAGCATTGAGCCACACACATCGCCAGACTATGTAGCTGGTGTACTTGCAAATGTTGAAGTAGACCAAGAGCATTGGTTAACCGCAGGGGTTGATAAAGACCTTGTTGCGGTAGCTTACGGTAATGATATTTACACGCCAATAAAACTGAACTCAGGTAAAAACTTAGCCTGGTTTACAGGTAAAGATGATGTGCTAGCAAGTGGTTATCTATGGCAGCAAAATAAAGCACAGCTTGCGTATAAGCCATTGCTTGTTCATCAACCGCAAGGCAAAGGCATGGTGATAGGCTTTACACAGTCACCAACCTACCGTGCTTACCTTGAGGGCATGAATGTTCTGTTAACTAACACGATTTTCCGCGCTGCAGCACATGCTCAGTAATGACTAAGCACAATAAAAATGGCACCTATTAAGGTGCCTTTTTTATTAAGGGCGACATGCTTTTGCTGGTTTGTTTGCATTTAAGTTTAGATCAATCATCAAGCAGCGATCGTTTTCACCATCTGCTAGCTTTTCAAAAATCATAAGCGCTTTGCTAAGACCTATCTGTAGCGTACAAACATCAACGATTTGTGCTATTTTCCCCACATCTTTGGGTATACATTGCCCCATTGTATTTAGTTGCTGGGCCATGACTTTGTATGCTTTTAGGTGTGTTGTAGGAATGTCTTCAAATGCCAAAGTCCCTGCATTTCTGAGTAAATAAAAATCGCGTATAAACTCAAATAGAGTGACTCCTTTCAGCGCGCGCTCAGAGTGTTGTGTTAAAGGCTTATTTATTGGACTGTCGTATAATCCTAATAGCTCGTGGAAACTGAATGAGAGTAACACGCTTCTAAAACTTTCCGGCCATTCCCTTGGTATAAAACGCCAACGCGTAAGGCCAGCGAGATGCCGCAAAGTAAACTGGTGATAGTCTTCACTATCTAGGATATCCGCAAGCCATTTCTCATCTGGATTATGCTCTGCTAAGTAGCTGTATTCTTTTTCATAGGCAGGAAATAGCGTGTCAAAGCCAGCAATAGAATCAAGAAGTACGGTATCAACTTTGGCTTCATTGCCTATGATGCTGACCAATTTGTATGCCGGACGGTATGCACTTATTGAAGGAGCTTGAATGTTATAAAGGGTATTTTTTGCAGTTTTAATCAAGCTGGTGTCATTCATATGCATATGGCCGCCTATATGCAAACGTAGTCCAGTTTCCGCTAAGGTCGCTTGTGTATTGCTGGTTGGCTCTCTAGTGAGCTGAAAAGCATCGCTGCCATACAGCTCTTTAATCGATGCACTTTGTTGATCGTAAAACTCACCCATCGGAAAATGGCTAAATGCAATAAGCGTTTTATTTTGCTTTTTTGCTGCACTCACAATTTGCTTTATCCAAGTTATTAAATATGGTTTTTCAGTAAGTACTTTATTGTATCCAGCATTTCCAGAGCCTTTGAATGTTAGTTGGTTGTTTTTAAACTCAGGTAAATACACATTGGCATCTATGGCTAAAAGCCACAATCCAGCAACGGGTTCCACTAGATAACTGGTGTCGGGGAGCATTGCACAGTGTTGTTTATCCTCGCTACACTGTTTATATTGGCGTTCTGACAAGGCTGCATGATCACTGGTAAAAGGTGTTTGCCAAAGCAAATCTTGGCTACTAGGCATTAAACCAAAATCAGCCATAGCAGAGACAATCTCTTGATAGCCACCATGAGCAATGCCATCATCGCAAAACAAAGTGTCGGTCTGTGACGCTTTACAGTTTCTATGATCTGGGCTAAAGATAGCAACTTCGCGTCCTTCATCGTTCAAAAAGTCAGACTTACCTGCCGCGGTTTTTATAGGTTTAACAGGATCATGGTTTCCTGGAATAACAAAAAAACGCATGTCGTAGCGTTTTGTGTAATCATTTAATAATGCTTTTAGCCCCTTTAGGTGAGCGGGCTGTCCATCGTCAGTAAAGTCTCCGGGTAAAGCGACTAATTTCACACCGCGTTCGGCAATATCATCTAAAGCCGCTATCAGAGCAAAGTAGTTTTCATTAAAAAGTCGCGTTGAGTGAAGCTGTGCTTTCATACTGCGAATTGCAACGGGTTTGGTTTGGCTATCTAGTTTTACCCCTTTAAAGCCGCTTTGGCTAAAGTCAGCATAGATATCGTGAAAATGAACATCGGGAATAAATGCAATTTGTGTGTTTAGCTCTTTGCCATAGGTTTGAAGCGCCACAAAAAGCAGTGAAAATAGCGTTAATAATCGCATTTAAGTTGCCTTGCTGAAAAAAAATTGGGGCGCAAAGGCCCCAATAATGTATTTAGAAATTGCCGCGTAAGCCTAATGAGAAGCGACGACCTGAGAACTCATACATAGTTGGGAAAGCCGGAGCAATAGTGTAGCCCGTTGTTTCTTCATCTGTGATATTGATCCCCTCAAGAGTGACTTTAAACATGTCGTTTATTTGATAGCCTAACGAGATATCTGTTTGACCGTAGGCATCGCGGTAAACAGGGTACATATCGCGTTCAATATACTCTACATACTTGTCTTTATAGTTGTATGAGATACGCGCATCAAAGCTGTCATTTTCGTAGTAGAAAGTAATATTGTAGGTTTCGTCAGCTAAGCCTTCTGGTGGTGTTGGAATCGCTAAATCAGAGGCACCTGTAAGTGAGTTATCAAGCGTCGTATAGTTAGCGTTAATACCGAACCCCTGTAACATTGGGTGAAAACGTGCAAATGGAATTTGTGCAATGAACTCGATACCACTTACATCGTACGAACCATCTGCATTTACTTTTTGATAAACATCAAAGTCGTAAACGCCATCCACAGTACCATTGTCATTATATTTAGTTACATCAGTAACAACACCTGTTAGAGATTCACGCACTACGCCTTCAATTTCTTTTTCGAAGTATGAAACAGCAAGTAAACCACCTTCTTCTAAATACCACTCTAGGCCTGTTTCCCATTGATCTGCATAAGTTGGTTTTAAATCAGGGTTACCATCGCGGTATTTAAATTCACTTAAACTCACAGTACGTTTATAAGCAATATCCGTTAATGCAGGGCGGATAAAGGTTTCTGATGCTGCCGCGCGGAATAGTAAGTTGTCAGTAAGCTCTAAGCTAAAGTTAATGCTAGGTAGAGTTTCTTTATAGTTACCTTCTTTTGAGATAGGTGCTGGCGTATAATTTGTGCTGCCATCATTAGCTTGCACTTGGTGATATCCTGAAGAATCTACATTGGTATCAATGTAACGAACACCGGTATTTAAAGTGGCAGGTAAGGTGCCAATTTCAAATGCAAAATCAGCCATCGCATAAATGGCGGTGGTTTTTTCTGACACTTCGTAGAATTGATCCGGTGCGTAGTCAACGCCGAAACCATCGTAACGTAATTCATTACGCGCATAGCTATTTGAAATTTGACTCCAGTCTTGTTTAGACGATACGTCAGATAAATACTCACCACCTGACACTAAATCTGAAATAGTATGTATTTCGCTATCAGCTAAGGTACGTGTGCCTACCCACGATGAATCACCTGCGCTAGGGCCTGTGATTCGGTTGCTACCATAATTACGTTGTTTTGATTTATCAGTATAACGCGCACCAAACTGAACTTTTGATAATGCAGGGAAGAAATCTAGTTGAAAATGGCGGCTAAAATCGAGTTGAGCTGCATATTTGTCATCAGAGATATCTTCAAGATTTACTTCATAGTAATCAAATGTATAAGCTTCAGGAGAATTATACATATCGAATGTGTCGGGGTTATCGCTGGCAATGGTTTCACCGCCTGTTGATGTGTAACGAGTGCGAGTTGGGCCATAAGCAGTGTGCTTTAAATTAGTTGTCTCAGCTAATTTATCTGCACCACTGTAGCCAACGACACCGTAAACTTCCCAGTCACCTATCATCCAATCAAGGGTTAAGCTAAATTGCTGGTAGTCTGTATCGCTACTATTTTCTTTGCTTAAAAACTCATGCTGCGTTGCGGCATAGTTAACATCAGTTAAAACGGTAATACCATAATCTGCAAGGGTGGTGTTATCGTAACTGTTTATTTTTTCTAATGCACTGATACTTGAAGCTGAATAGGCTGCGGCATCATACTGGTCTTCATGATTATCAAAGTTACCCAGTAGCGCATCAAAAGTGAGGCTAAATTCACTGCTCGGTTTGTATTGTAGTGATAAAGTTGCGCCCCATTTTTCTTGTTCAGTTAAGTAAGCTCTGTCGCCGACTTTATTTATAAATACAACGCGGCTGGTTTCATCTTTGTCGAAGCGATCATTGATAGTGATCCCCGTATCGCGCTCTAAAACGTCAACAGTTTGGTCTGATTGCCATTGTGATGAACCTGATTTTTCTGTCCAACGTGACAGAGGACGAAAATCAATACCAGAGTTACTATCTGTTCTATTTGTACGCTCTGAATAAGCGAATGAAGCAAGCGCGCCCCAATCACCAAAGGTATTACTCGCTAAAAACGCAAACTTAGGATCGCTTTGCTCAGAGATATCGTTATATGCGCCTTCAACCGATGCCACTATTTGACGACCATCATAGTCAAATGGGCGAGCAGTCGTAATTGCAACAGAGCCTGCAATGCCGCCTTCTTCATCTGCGGCTGTTGGCGATTTTTTAACGGTGACACTTTGAATAATTTCTGACGCAAACATATCAAATTCAACATCACGGCCACCACTGCCTGAGGCTGTCGCAAGGTTGTTAATAGAAACAAAGGTAAATTCAGACGGTAAGCTACGTACATTTACTTTTTGACCTAGGCCTTTATTACGCTCAATCGTAACACCCGGCATACGCTGTAAAGCTTCTGCTAAGTTTTGTTCTGGGAAATCTGCGATATCAGACGCGACAATTGAATCTGAGAAGCCAATATTAGTGCGTTTTAAATCAATCGCTTTTTCTAAGCTTTTTATGTAGCTGCCAGTGACAACAATTTCTTCCATTGGCTCTGGGTTTTCTTCTGCGTAGGTGGGAGCAATTAATAATGAGCCAACAGCAAGCGCTAAAGGTGATAATGAAAATGCACGGTAAGTCATGAGGGTTAATTCCTGTTAAATGCAATATTTGGTTTAAATTCGCCTCTAAAGACGCTGCATTAACAAAGAAGGGGACCTATTTTTTAATGAAGCTTTCATGACACTTTTAAGTCGATAGTTACTTAAAACTGTAACGAAATGATCATCAAACAGCTGTCCCCTTTAGGCTAGCATTTACGTCATACTCAGATAAATAAGCTAGCCTTTAACTTAAATATGTCTTTACCTTCAATGACTAACGGCTTTGATAATAAGATCACAGAGCAAAGCAGAACACTTTTACAATGCTTCATAGCAAATCAAGACGCTTTAAAAGGCTTTTTTTGCAAAGCAGTGGCAGAGCGTGCTGATGCGGATGATTTATTTCAGAAGCTACTTCTCAAGGCACTTAGATCAGAACACCTAGACGCGATAGATAATCCGCTCGCATATGGTTATCGGATGGCTCAGCACTTGATAATAGATCACCACCGTGAGCAGAAAAAAACACCAGAAAGTTTAGAGCATGAGCCTCATTGTGAGGCGTTATCGCTTGAGTCCGCACTTGAATATGAGCAACGTATTGAACTTTATCAGCGCGTTTTGTCGCAAATGCCGGCATTGCGCAGAGATGTGTTTATTCGCCGCCGTATTAAAGGCCAAACACGAGCTGAGATTGCAAGTAGTTTGGGGATCTCAGAAGAAGCAGTTAAAAAACATATTTCACGGGCAATGGATATGCTGAAAAATGCCATGACTGAGTATTTTTTAGTACATGAATGTCCCCGTCATGACAGTTAATCCGTCATATTAGTATTACCAGCAATTGAGACAACGATGAATTTTTCACACCAACATGATTATGAATCTGATAATGCGCTAGAAAAGGCTATTTGGGACGACCCTGCATTATTAGCCGCGCTTGAGCTGGTGGATGCACAACAGAATGAACAACTTGAACAAGCTAAAAAACGCCGTCGTTTAGCGCAGTATTCTTGGGGGGGCGGTGCTGTAGCAGCATGCTTTGCTATTTTCATGTGGACTTTAATGCCAGTGAATGAACAGCCGCCCATATCGTCCTCTGATCTTGTAGCTGTTCAACAATTTACTAGTGGTAAAGCACAACAAGTGAATTTGTCTGATGGTACACAGGTCGCAATGAACGTGAATACGCAACTTGAGTTCAGTGAGAATAGTCATGCTCGAAAAGCAACCTTAGCAAATGGCGAAGCATATTTTTCTGTACATCGTGATGAATCGCGCCCTTTCACAATTGATACGGGCAATGCCACGATCGAAGTTCTTGGTACGGCTTTTAATGTGGACAAAACATTGCGAGAAACATTAGTTGATGTTTTTCATGGTAAAGTTTCAGTAACCAGTTTAGATGGAACGCAGCACGTTGAATTAGTGAAAGGGCAGCGTGCCCGAGTAAGTGATTCTACAATACAGGTCTTGCAATTTAATGCCTCACAACCTGATTGGCAGCAAGGATGGTTGGACTTAGATAACGTGTCTATCAATGATGCATTATTTCAGTTAAATCGTTATAGCGAAAAACCTGTGGTATTAAGTAATGTACCAAGTGATATACATGTAAGTGGTCGCTTTGCTGTTGACGACATTCTTGGTGCTGCAAAGCTCATCGCTCAGCTAAATGAACTTGATGTAAACCAATACCCCGATAGCATTGAGCTAAGTAAAAAGGATGAAAACTGATATGATGTTGTCATAAACCTTTCATTGAAAATAGGCACAATATTTTCCTCTAGCAATGAGGATGTAAGTTAATGTGGCGTATTTTCTGCTGTGTTTTGATGCTGTTTGGTTTGTATGCCAAGCAGCTGTTTGCTGCACAAAGCACTCTAAAAACAGCGCTTAATGATCTGGCTGATCAGTACCAAGTTGCAATTATTTATCCAGACAACCTAGTAAGCTCAGTTATCTTACACTCAGCCACGTTACCTAGAACAGTTAGTCTAGAGGCAAGCCTTGATGCCCTGTTGCTAAAACATGGCTTTATTTGGCAACAAACATCATCGGGCATTATTATTTCCAAACCAAGCCAGACACAACATCACTCACTGTCACAGCCCTATATAGAGGAAGTGACAGTGAAAGGTGATAAAAACAATCAGGCTTCTTCTGTGGTTTATGCCCGCGATTACCAACAAAGTGCCGATTACGCGCAGCAGCAAAAACAAAACTACATTGGCGAGGCTGACTTTGCTAGCGGCACAATGCTTTCTCTTCTACCTGCTGAAAATTTGGCTGAAGCACTACAAGCAATTCCTGGGGTAAGTATTTCAAGAGACCGCGGAGAAGCACTTAATATTAATGCGATGGGACTAGGCCCTGAGTATCAATTAACCTTGTTAAATGGGCACAGATTAGCAAATACTGAAAACGTTCGTAACTCGAATCAATATGGTCAGCAGTATCGTTTTGATACATTCAGCGCCGAGCTTTTTTCCAATATTGCCGTATATAAACTCGCTGATGCAAGGTTACCTAGCGGAGCAGCTGGAGCGACAGTCAACTTGATCAGTGATGATCCGCTTTCATTTGATGATGATCACCTAAAAGTAACCTTAACCAGTGCAGCCCTTGCAGGTGAGCGTAACTTTCAACCAAGCTTTGGTTTAGTTGCCAATACTATTTCAGCTGACAATAAGTTAGCTGCTGTCGTTAAGTTTAATTACGAAAACCGCTTACAAAGGCAATTTCAATTTGAAACGTGGCATTGGGGAAATAATGGTGGAGCACCTGCAGCTTATCAGTGGCAAGGGCTTGAAAATAATAGCTTAGTTCCCACCGATACGTTAGCACTTACTATCGAACATGAAGATAGAACTCGTGCAAGCTATTACACAAATATTGCTTGGCAGCCTAATCAGCGATTTGAATTAAATACACTTTGGCTTCGTTCAGACACCGATTTTACCTACGATGAGCACCGGCTCTCAATTAATCCATCAAGTGATGATGCAACAGCCATATTAGGTGAGCATCAAAACAGTATTCAAACGGTGCAATTTAATGCGGCAAAAAGTAAATCTTCACGCGAAGAATCAGGCCTTTACTACCATACGCAAACCTTACAAATATTACCTACATGGTATGCAAAAGATGGCAGCCACTGGCAAATAAGTCCATTTTACAGCCACAGTGAATCGTTGAGTGAAACGCAAACCCCAATCACCCGAACTCATGTTGACTTAAAAGCTGTACCTGCAGAGATTTCTATTTCAGGAAAACAGCTTGCCTACTACGAATTGGACAGTAATTTAGCGCTTGTTGATAGTTACTCACAGTTATCACAATTAAGCCGCCGCCAGATTGAAGTAAACGATGAAGTAACAGAATGGGGGGTAGATGGCACTTGGCAAATATCATCTATTTGGGGGTTGTCGAGTTTACAGTTTGGCGCAGTAAAGTCTATGCACTCTCATCAGTATCTTCGTCAAGATGTAAGTTTGTCTCAAACACAGTTAACTGATTTACCAGCGCTTGATGGCCGTTGGTTAGAGCCATTAAATACGGCATTTGAAGCCGATTTTCTGTCACACCCTACACAAGCTTGGCTGATCCCAAAACGTGACCTTTTACAGTTGTATGATATTGACTTACCATTTACCGATGGGCAAGCCAATGATTACTTAAATAGTTATGAAACCGAATTTACTGCTTATGAAAGCTATATGCACAGCGTATGGCAAATACCAGAACTTAAAAGATTAACGACTGCTTTTGGGCTCAGACACAGCTATGTAAAAAGTAAAACATTAGGGCATGAGCTTAATGAGAATGGCCAATTAGCAAAGCTTTCTGAGCAGGTAAACATTTCTACTTGGTTACCTTCTTTGAATTTCAAATGGCAGTTGTCTGAGCAATGGCTTGCTCGCTTAGGTTATAGCCGTGCAGTGAATCGGCCTAACTATTCTGATTTAAACCCTAAACTACATGTTAATTCTGGTGGTTTACCCTATGCCGAATTAGGAAATCCTGCTTTAGAGCCTGTAGTAGCCAACACCACAAGCCTATCTTTCAATTGGTCAGGGGAAGAGAGTAGTTTGCAATTGATGGCCTTTAATCATCAGCTCGATAACTTTATTGTTGAACAAATCAAAAACGTAACCTATCAACAGCAGCAATACCCAGCTTTACAGGCCAATAATGATGGGCAAGCAGCAATTAGTGGGCTGCAGTTTAGTACTGACTTGAAACTACCTGTATTATCAAATTCTCTACTGCAAAGTCGAATGATATCGAGTGTTAGTCAGTTATTGGACGCCAAATTAACGGCGGAGCAAATCGACAACACAGATATTGAAGGGGTGTCTGAATTAACTGCAAATCTGCGTTTACTGTTTAATGCAAAGAAATGGCAAAGTGCAGTTAACCTTAATTACCGGAGTGATTTTTTAGAGCAACGAGACTTATCGAATAATGCAGATGTTTATGTCGATGATTTTACAAGTGTAGACCTAAGTTACAGTTGGCTTTTCTCTGATTTAGTTGCATTGCGGTTTGATATTTTTAATGCCACAGATAAAAGCCTAGTTAGAGAGGTGCAAACAAACGACGCCTCATCACTTATGAAAGTCGAGCAATTTGGTCGCCGTTTTGTGCTGAGTCTTTCATTAACCCTATAAGTGATCATCAAAGCATCATCATATGGATGCATAACTTGTGTATTAATAAAAAAGCCCGCAGGGCAAAGGGCGGGCTTTTTAGTGTTCCAAGGAGAGAAAGTGTTAAGACACAATCCCTAGTGGCTTACCTGTTTGCCAAGCGCCACGGGTAAAATCTGGAATCGTTTTGCTGTTACTTCTATCAGCAACCGATGCCATACTTTGCGGGAAGATTGATGACCATGCTGCGGCATCGTATACATCTTGATCGAGTGGCTCATTATTGCGTAAGCAGTAGATCATGCGCCAAAGCATAATGAAGTCCATACCGCCGTGGCCACCGTTCTTGACCGCTTCTTCACCCATGCGTTTCCATAGTGGGTGATCAAACTCAGCACGCCACTTTTCCATATCTTGATCCCAGCTATGAAAGTTTTGCATATGTGGCTTACGACCCTGTGAACCTGCTTTCTCCCAGGCAGCGAGCTCTGCTTCATATTGCTGTTGGTAAATTTTCGCGATAGCTGGTGGCACATCTTCAAGAGCAATGCGATTAGGGAAACCAGCAAATGTACCATTAGTACCTTGAATTAGGTTATGGCGGCTGTACGGGCGAGGGCTTGTGGTGTCGTGCTGAACCATAATGCTACGACCTTTCACTGTTTTAATAATGCTGGTGTTCATGTCGCCAGCAGTAAATTTCAGTGAGCGGCGTTCGTGGCCCGCAGGAAATTCACGCTCTGCGTAAGCTGCGCGGCCAAGTGCAGGTGAGCTAACTGATGTAACAAAATCAAAGCGGTCACCACGGTTGATGTTCATATACTGAGAAACAGGGCCTAAACCATGGGTTGGGTATAAGTTACCGTCTACTTTTGTATGCCAGTAAGTGCGCCAAGAACCTGTGCTGCGGTCAATTTCTTTCATTTGCCAACGCAGGTCATGAATATAAGCGGCTTCACCATGTAGTAACTCGCCAAATATCCCCTTACGAACCATGTTTAATACCATTAACTCGTCACGGCCGTAGTTAACGTTTTCCATCATCATGCAGTTCTTTTGCGTGCGCTCAGCAGTGTTTACTAGTTGCCAACACTCTTCCATCGTGGTTGCTGCAGGTACTTCAACAAAGGCATGCTTACCACTTTCCATGGTCTGAACACTCATCGGTGTGTGCCATTTCCAAGGCGTTGAAATGATCACAATGTCGATGTCATCGCGAGCAAGCATGTCTAAATAGGCTTTATCAGAACCCGTATAAGCAGTTGGTTTAGGTAAGCCTTTTTCAACAACATAATTAACAGACTTATCTAGCATCAGCTGATCTGTGTCGCAAATAGCTTTAATTTCAACACCTTCAATATGGCAAAGGTGTTTTACATGGCCGCTACCACGTTGACCAACTCCAATAAAACCAACACGTACCACATCCATTGCTGGCACAGCTAAGCCCATTACGCTTTTACCTTGTGCTGCAAGAGGTGTGCTTTGATTATCACCTTGTTGGCTTTTCGCACAACCAGTCACGACTGTCGCGGCGGTAATGGCTGCGGCAGATTTTAAAAAACTACGTCTATCTATTGTCATAACGATACCTAAATCACTGAGATTATTTTAATAGTGGGTTTCAGTTGTTTCTGTTATATCGCAACTCAAAGTCAATTACAATTAAATGCTTTCAAATTCTTTCGTAACTTTGGTTTTTATTATTTTAACCCTTATAGAATACCGTGTTTAGTGTGTTTTTAACTTGTTTTGCGCCTTTCGTTACCTTTCGTTTTGTTGCGCAGCGTTTCGCGCTGTGCTACTGTAATTTCAAATCACGTATCTAACCATTAGCGTAAGCTGCTTGGAGAAAACCATGAATGCATTAAAAACGATTATAAATAACAATCGAGTAGGGCAAGCGCAGGGTATTTATTCTGTGTGTTGTGCACACCCGCTCGTTATCGAAGCAGCAATGTTGCAAGCTCTAAATGATGACACCGAAATTTTAATAGAAGCTACAGCGAATCAAGTTAATCAGTTTGGTGGTTACACAGGAATGAAGCCCCATGACTTCGTTGAGTTTGTTCATGCAATAGCGGAAAAAGTAGGGTTAGATACCCAGCGCATTATTTTGGGGGGTGATCATTTAGGTCCAGTGTGTTGGGTAAATGAGCCTGCAGAGGTTGCAATGGTAAAAGCTGTTGACCTAGTAAAAGCCTATGCAAGCGCGGGTTTTAAGAAAATTCATTTAGATGCCAGTATGCCATGCGCTGACGATGGAGAACGTTTAGCTGATGCCGAAATTGCCAAGCGTGCAGCGTTGATGTGCCAAGCCGCTGAGTCGGTAGCAAAAGGTAACGATATTCTTTATGTGGTGGGTACTGAGGTTCCTCCTCCGGGTGGCGCTACAGAAGAACATGAAATTATTGAGGTATCTCATGTTGAGGGGGTACAGCAAACAATCGAATTACACCAGGCTGCATTTGCTAACTTAAACATAAGCGATGTGTGGTCGCGTGTTATTGCTGTTGTTGTGCAGCCGGGAGTTGAATTTGATAACCATCAAGTTTTTGATTACCAACGTAATGAAGCGCAAAAACTGAAAGAGTTTATCACCACTGTCGATAATCTTGTTTATGAAGCTCACTCTACCGACTATCAGCCAGATCATTGCTATCACGAGTTGGTGCAAGATCACTTTGCCATATTGAAAGTGGGTCCACAGCTTACCTATGCGCTACGCGAAGGGTTGTTTGCGTTATCTTATATTGAAGATCAATTAGTCGAAGCTGGTCAGCGTTCTAATTTACGTGATGTGTGTGAACGTATCATGCTAGAAAAGCCACATTACTGGAATAAGTTTTACCCAACACAAGGTGCTGAAGCTAAGCTGTTTAGAGCTTATAGTTATAGCGACCGTATTCGTTATTACTGGCCTGAAGACGAAATAAAACAAACAGTAGAAAAACTGTTTGAAAACTTAGAAGGGCAAATTATTCCTCAGACCTTGCTTAGTCAGTTTATGCCAGCGCAATATAAGGCATTGATCAATGGCCAAATTAACTCATCACCACGTGAGTTAGTACTCAATAAAATAATGGAAGTAACGAATACCTATTCGCGTGCTTGTAATCAATAAGTGGTGTTGAGAGAGAATTAATTATGACGCAGTTTTTATCATTAAACGAAACAGAGCTTAAGCAGCAAAACGCATATTGGACAGCAAGAGAAATCTCTCAGCAGCCAGAGTCATGGTGCAATACAGCGGCTATTATTGAAACGCATCGAGCAGAAATAAGTGCATTTTTAGCGCCAATTTTGGCATTAAAAGGACTGCAAATCGTATTAACGGGGGCTGGCACATCGGCCTATGTTGGCGAAGCATTAGCACCTCACTTAACAGCCAAAACAGATTTAAATGTGCGTGCAGTTAGCACCACCGACATTGTGTCTAACCCACATGGTTTTTTACAAAAGAGCACGCCCACTTTACTTGTTTCTTATGCGCGTTCAGGTAATAGCCCTGAAAGTGTCGCGGCGGTTGATATCTCAGAGCAAGTTGTTGAAAAGTGCTTCCACTTAGTTATTACCTGTAATGAAAATGGAGAGTTAGCGAAAAGGGCGGCAGCTAAAAGAAACAGCTTTAGTGTACTTATGCCAAAAGAAACTCTTGATGAAAGCTTTGCTATGACCAGCAGTTTCACCTCAATGCTGCTTTCAACCTTATGTATTTTTACCCCTGATGTTAACCAGCTCGCACAAGTGGCCACGCAGACAGAGCAGCTGCTCGACACGCAACTTGAAGAGATCAAGGGTTTTGCGCAAACTGACATTGAACGTTTGGTGTTTTTAGGAGCAGGTTCATTGCTCGGCTATGCTAAAGAAGCGGCCTTAAAGTGCTTAGAGCTGACCAATGGTGATTTAATAAGTTACTTTGAAACCCCACTTGGTTTTCGTCATGGTCCTAAAACCATTATTAATGATAAAACCGCAGTGATGTTAATGGCCTCAAGTGATTTTTATAGTAGTTTGTATGATACTGATTTATTTAATGAACTACTAAATGACCAACAGTGTTTAGCGGTTAAAAAGCTGGCGTTAAATACTGAACTGGTCGAGCTAGATGATGTTTGGCAAGGTCTGTATTATATTGTCTATTGTCAGATTTTTGCATTTTATAAATCAATGTCACTCGGTTTAACACCTGATAACCCTTGTCCTACGGGCGAAGTTAACCGTGTTGTAAAAGGGGTAACTATTTACCCATTAACTTCTCGCTAAGTAGTGTTGGGTAAAGTATGGCTGTTTACGGACTCGATATTGGTGGTACAAAAATAGAGACCGCCATTTTTAATGATAATTTAGAGCAACAGCAAAGTTGGCGTATTACTACGCCAACGGATGACTATCAGCAATTTTTGCACGCAATTTATCAGCAGGTAATTAAAGCCGATGAGCTATCGGGTTGCCAAGGTGCGGTGGGCATCGGTATGCCAGGTATCGTTAATGATGAAGGTAAAGTACTGTCGGCTAATGTGCCGTGTGCCACAGACAAAGTGATTGCCAACGATCTTCAAGCATTATTAAAACGCCCTGTTGCGATATTAAATGACACCCGGTGTTTTGCCTTATCAGAAGCTAATGGCGGAGCTGGTGAAGGTTATAGCCGAGTATTCGGTGCCATTGTTGGCACTGGTGCGGCGGGTGGTATGTGCATTGATGGAACCTTGTTTAACCAAGGTTTGGGCATGTCAGGGGAGTACGGCCATTTACCGCTGTCTGCGTATTTACAACAAAAATACCAGCTGCCAGTTTTAAAGTGCGGCTGTGGTTTAAATGGCTGTGTCGAAAGTTATATTGCAGGGCCCGGTGTACAAACCTTGTACCAGCATATTACGCAATCTCCTAAATCTGCGATTGAATGGGCAAACGATATCAAACGTGGTGATGAGCAAGCCTTAAAGGTGCTAGCTTGTTACTTAGATATTCTTGGCGAAACCTTTGCTGCTATCAGTAAAAGTTTGCACCCAGAAGTTATCGTGCTTGGGGGCGGGTTGTCGCTCATTGATGCAATAGTAGAAAAACTCCCTGACGCGATTCAAACTCATTTATTTTCAGGTTTTGCCGTGCCAGAAGTGAAGCGCGCAAAATTTGGTGATTCTAGCGGCGTAAGAGGCGCTGCAATAATAGGAAGTGTTCATGCTAATTCCAACGCATCTTAATCGCTATTACTTAAAAGCCGCAAAAGTGGTGACTGCTGATGCGGTTTTACTCGATCATGTGGTCTTGGTCGAGCAAGGTAAAATTACTGCCATTACTACGCAAATGGCGCCCGAGATCGAAGTAATAGATTTAGGTGAGCACAGTTTATTTCCAGGCTTTATTGATTTACATATTCATGGCCGTGAAGGCTGCGATATTATGGACGGCACCCCAGAATCACTAGAGATTATTTCTCGTTCTTTAGCAAAGCATGGCGTAACGGGGTTTGTTGGCACAACGGTGACTGCAGACTGGGACGTCTCAATTCAAGCTTATAAAAATATGGCGAGTGCCTATCAAAAAGGCTTGGCTGGAGCGCAGTTGCTAGGGGCTTATAACGAAGGTTTATTCTTTGCCGAAGCGCATAAAGGCGCGCATAACGAGTCATTTTTTTTAGAGCTTACTAAACAGCGATTTGATGAAATTTATGCCGCATGTGAAGGTTGCTTAAGCTCATTTGCGTTAGCGCCAGAACTACTTAAATCCCCCGACATGATCCGCTATATCACCGATAAGGGTGTGCGTGTGATGCTGGGTCATACAGATGCTAATTTTGAGCAAACAACACAAGCTCTTGCTCATGGAGCCTGCGGTGGTGTGCATATTTTTAATGGTATGCGCGGTATTCATCATCGTGATCCCGGCTGTACTGGCGCATTACTGATGGACAACGATGCCATGGTTGAGCTTATTCCTGATGGTATTCATTTGCATCCGAGCATCATGAACATGGTTTACCGTTTAAAAGGGGCAGATAAAATTGCTCTGATCACAGACTGTGTGAGCGCCGGAGGCTTACAAGATGGTCGCTACCGTTTAGGTGAGCTTCCTATTGTGGTTGAGCAAGGTGTTGCAAGAACTGAGAGCGGCTCTTTAGCAGGCAGTACATTAACCATGGAAGTTGGCGTTGAGCGCTTTTATAACCTAACCGACGCAAGCCTAGTCGAAGCAACTAACATGGCCAGTTTAGTACCCGCTGAGTTTTTAAATAAAGCGGAGCAAATAGGCAGTATTGCGGTAGGTAAACAGGCTAATTTTGCCCTGCTCGATAAAGACTTTTCTGTTCAAGCAACAATCTGTGCGGGTAAGCAAATCTTTTAAAAGTTAAGTGAGAATGCAGGCAAAAGTATTCGATGCCATTGTTATTGGCAGTGGCATTACTGGCGGCTGGGCTGCTAAAGAACTGACCGAAAATGGGCTCAATGTACTGCTGCTGGAACGTGGCAGGCAGGTTGTGCATGGTACTGACTATATCACTGCCTTTAAAGAAGATTGGCAACTGCCATTTCGCGACAGGCCCAGCTTGCTAGAAAAGCGCAACCAAGCTAAACAAGCACGCACTGGCTATGCCACCAAGCAATCAATAAAACACTGGTTTGTGAATGATTTGCAGCACCCTTATCAAGAATCACAGCGTTTTGATTGGATCAGAGGGTATCATCTTGGTGGGCGCTCATTAACTTGGGGGCGGCAATGCTTGCGCCTCAGTGATATAGATTTTGCAGCCAACAAACAAGATGGTCACGGCGTTGATTGGCCTGTGCGCTATCAAGATATTGCGCCTTGGTACGATAAAGTTGAAGCCTACATCGGGGTTATTGGCGAAGCGCTGAACTTACCTCAGCTACCAGATGGACCTTACTTACCTCCTTTTGCGCTTAATGCCGTAGAGCAGCAGCTTAAACAAAGTTTATTAACTCACTACACTAATCGGCACCTCACCATCGGGCGAGTTGCGCATTTAACTGAGGCAAAGCCTGAGCAAGGTCGTGCTCCATGCAGCAAGCGCAACCGCTGTATGCGAGGTTGTCCAACCGGTAGTTATTTTAGTAGTTTAGCCTCGACCTTACCTGCAGCGATGCGTACTGGACGACTCACTATTCAGACTCACTCCATTGCTAAAGAGATTATTTACAATCCAGATAGCGGGCAAGCCACAGGTGTGAAAGTAATTGATGCTGAATCTAAAAAAGAGCGTATCGAGCGAGCGAACATCATTTTTTGCTGTGCATCAACGGTAGCCACAACAGCCTTGTTATTAAATTCAACCTCTGCACGTTTTCCTAATGGCTTAGGGAACGATAGTGGAGAGCTTGGTCATAACCTCATGGATCACCATTTTAGGGTTGGCGCAACGGGTGAACCAAAAGGTTTTGCTGATGACTTTAATGATGGCGACAGACCCGTTGGCTTTCATATTCCGCGCTTTCGAAACCTTGATGATAACGAGCAGCATAGCTTTATTCGCGGCTATGGCTATCAAGGATACGCAACACGAAAAGATTGGCGACGGGGCTTTAAAGAACTTAGCTTTGGTAAGGCTTTTCGAGAAGAGCTTGCCAAACCTGGGCCTTGGCAAGTTGCATTAATAGGCTTTGGTGAATGCCTGCCTTATCATCGTAATAAAATGAGCTTAGATCCGGTATTAAAAGATCAATGGGGATTACCTTTAGTTAATTTTGATTGCCAATTTGCTGAAAACGAGCAGCGCATGCGCGAGGATATGAAAGCGCAAGCCGTCGAGATGCTCAGCAAAGCTGGTTATCAAAATGTGCAAGCGTACGATAAAGGCTCAGCGCCGGGGCAAGCCATCCACGAAATGGGAACTGCGCGCATGGGACATGATGCTACAACCTCAGTGCTTAATCGTTACAACCAAATTCATAGTGTGCGTAACGTCTATGTCACTGACGGCTCGTTTATGTGCTCGTCGGGTTATCAGAACCCTTCGTTAACCTATATGGCATTTACTGCAAGAGCCGCCGATCATGCTGTACGGCATTATCAAAACGGGGTGTTCAATGGCTGATTTACAAAGGCGAAATGCGATTAAATGTTTAGCTGCATTATTCGGTGCGGCTATTAAGCCAGTGGCTGCGACTCAGCTATTTGATAAAGTGAATGACAATCATTTTGAGGTGCTTAAAACGGTGGCGCATCGAGATGTGGTTTCGCATATGCAGGCGGTTATTTTAGAGCTAGAGCCAAATGAGCAACTGTATTTTAATTTAGTCGCTTTCACAGATTTAATGCTAGCAAATACACTAACTACGACTGAGCGTACGGCATGCTTAAAAGGCGCAGAGCTGATTGCAGAAGGTGCTCTTTCATCGTCGCAATTAGCTGATAAACTCACAGGTTTATTTACTATCTCTTTGCAGCAGCAACAGCGCATAATAGCGCAGCAAGCCTTACCTCTTTCAGAAGTGAGCCCTGATAAGCGTGACGAGTACTTAATATATAAGTGTATTTTTACCGTGCGTGAATTTTTGCTACTGGGCTATTTCACATCAGAAAAATTGCAGGCTAGTTAAATAGTAAAACAACTAAGCCTGCCCATGTCTTTACTTACGCCAACTTGTTAGTTTGTGACCAATCAGTGCGTAATAAAGAATAAACACATAGCAAGGGATCAACAGATAGTAAGCTTGTTGTGCATTGCCCGTATATTCTGCAAATACACCGTATACCAAAGGCAATAGCGCGCCACCTGAAATCCCCATAATCAGTAATGCCGCGCCGGTTTGGGTTTTATCGCCAAGATTTGCAAGGGCCATAGGCCAAATGGTCGGCCATACCAGCGCATTCGATAAGCCAAGTAATGCAACAAATAACACGGTATCTGGAAAACCGTTATCAGCAAGCCAAAAGAGCACTACGTTTGCAATCGCAGTTTGTTGCGGATTAATTAAAATGATACCAAGTGAAAACACACAACCACTTAACGCGGAAAATATCAGCGCCTGTTGCTGACTAAAAAAGCGAGGAATTAACACGATACCTAAAACATAACCCAGCACCATAAAGCCCATGGTGTAAGAGGTGAGTTCTGCGAACTGCAATACCCCTTGTTCTTTGCCGTAAAGGCCAATAGTGTCGCCGGCAATGACTTCTGCACCTATGTAAAAGAATAGGGCTATCACGCCTAAAACTAAGTGTGGAAATTGCAGGACTGATTTACTCTCGCTGTTGTTGCTGGTTTTTGGTTGTTCAATATCAGGTAGCGGGGCCAGCATGATTAACGCCGCTAATATTGCTAATGCGATTGCCATTACAAGGTAAGGAGTAATTAAACGATTAGCCAGTTCTTGTAACTGTAATTGCTTTTGAATGCTGTTTAATTGAGCCAGAGCTTCTGGGCTAAAGTTGGCAATGTCGCTAAATACAATCGCTGAGAAGAGCAATGGAGCCACCACACCAGCACTCTTATTGAGAATACCCATAATGCTAATGCGCACGGCTGCTGTGTCTTTAGAGCCAATAAGCACGATGTAAGGATTCGCAGCGGTTTGTAATAAGGTAAGGCCGCTACCTAAAGTAAATAAGGCAACCAAAAACAACCAGTAAGCCTGAATTTGTGCCGCAGGAATAAATAACAGTGCACCAAATGCCATGGTACCTAAACCAAACGACATACCATGCTTATAGCTGAATATTTGCAAAATCTTAGCGCTTGGCAGTGCCATTACGGTATAGGCGATATAAAACACCAGTGTCACCATGTAAGCTTCAATATGGTTGAGATCGCAGACCATTTGTAAAAATGGGATCAAGGAGCCGTTAAGCCAAGTTATAAAACCAAATAAGAAAAACAACCCACCTATGATCATCATAGGCAGTAATTGCGTGCGATTGGTGTGTTCTGTTTGCTCTAACAGTGAGCTTTGTGTTGTCATTTTTGTCACCAAAGAAGATTGTTGTGAAATAATCATAAAACAAAATTCGTAAGTTTTGAAAGTTTTATTTTATTTCGAAACTAAATTTGGCTTTGAAACTGTAAATTGTGTAATATTGAACTACAAATTTGAAAGCAGCTATTAAAACAACAGGCCAGCTATGCTAACCACAATAGAAAGAAGACAAAAAATCGTCCTGATGACTGAGGAAAATGGCAAAGTAAATGTTAAAGATCTCGCAAAGACCTTTGATATTTCGGAGGTTAGCATTCGCCATGATCTTAACGAGCTCGGTAAACGTGGCTTAGTTGTCCGTTCACGTGGTGGGGCAATTGCCTGCGATAAATTGGCTAAAGAGCTTTCGGTAAAAGATAAGCATAACGAAAACTACGCAGTGAAAGTGTTATTAGCGAAAGCTGTGGCAAGTTTGGTTGATGATGGCGATTCATTGATTATTGATTCTGGTACCACCACAGAAGAAGTTGCCAAAGCATTAACCAATAAGCAGGGCCTTACTGTGATGACAAACGGCCTTAATATTGCCCATGTACTGGCTGATATTGAAGATGCAAATGTGTTTATGCTGGGTGGGCAATTACGAAAGAAATCAATGTCTTTTTACTCAAATGAAGTCGAGCAAGCACTTAGTAAATATAACTTTAAAAAGGTTATTTTAGGGGTTGATGGTATCGACTCAGAAGCAGGGATCACCACTCATTATGAGCCCGAGGCAATGCTGAATCGCACCATGTGCACCCGCGCAGATAAAGTCATTGCAGTCACAGATTCAAGTAAATTTGGTAAGCGTGCTTTGTATAATGTATTGCCGCTTAAATCAATCGATGTGCTGGTCACCGACAAAAATATGCCAGCAGAGTTCGTTGAATCATTAACGAGCTTAGGTATCGAAGTGATTACCGTTTAACTCTCTAGTTAAATAGAACTATTGAAAGGTGGCTTTTGCCGCCTTTTTTATTGTTCGTAAAAACCGAATCTCCCCACCGAAAAGAAAATCTTCAGAAAAAATCATTATCGTAACTTTCGAAATTAACTCCCCATCTTTAAAGGCATGCGAAGCCATTTTTGCTGTTTTTGAAACTTGATTCGTAACTATCGAAAGTTTCACTAGGTAATTAATTGTTGCTAGTTTGTTTCATTTTGTTATAGATTAAATATAAGGCCTTACTCATTACCATTTTTATGGTGAAAAAATCTGAACATTTAAAAACAGGAAATCATCATGGCAACAACAACTAGAAAAAAATATTTGAGCGTGCTGATAAGCTCGATTTTGGCCTCATCAGTCAGTTTCGCTGCGACGGCCCAGCAACAAGAAAACGATAGTAAGGCCGAAGAGGATGTTGAGGTTATTGAAGTTACAGGGATCCGTAGCAGTATTAAAGAATCAAACTTTCGAAAGAAAGAAGCAACGACGGTTGTTGATGTCGTTGTCGCTGATGACATCGGTAAGTTCCCCGATGAAAACTTAGCGGAAGCATTGCAGCGTATTCCGGGCATCACCATTACTCGTAATGGCGGTGAGGGGCAAAATATTTTAGTCCGTGGTTTAGGTGGCGGCTACAACATTACCACGTTGAATGGTCGTAAACTGGCTTCTGAAAACTCAGGCCGCGACTTTAACTTTGATACGATTGCTTCAGAGTTAGTGGGGGCACTACAAGTGTATAAGTCACCAGAAGCACGCTTAATTGAAGGGGGCATTGGTGCGGTCGTTGATATCGAAACTCGTAAACCACTAGACCAAGATGGCTTTACCTTGAGCGCTTCAGCAAAAGGGATTTATGAATCTCGAACAGGCGATGTACACCCGCATGCTTCATTCATCATCGGTGACAACTTTAATGATGATACTTTTGGTGTGCTTTTCTCGGGTGCGTATTCTAAGAAAACCTTACGTGCAGACACATACTCGGCAAGCGGTTTTTTTGACGAAGAAGAAGGTTGGGGGGCAGACAGCGCAGGTGTGCCAGTCGACATGAACGGCAACGGAGAAATTGATGGGCAAAGTGAAATATTTGCCTCAAAAATCCCGAGTTACATGTATTTTGCCAACGCGCAGGATGTGCGTGAACGCGTCGGTGCGACGTTAGCAATGCAATGGCGCCCAACAGATACCCTAGACATTAACTTTGATGCTCTTTATTCACGTTACAACACCGATGGTCATCGTTATCAAATCGGTTTTGTTAACTATGATGAAAGCTGGACGCCAGGCACGCCAGTGTTTACTGATGCAGAATTTGATGACACAGGCCGTGTAGTATCAATGACGCAAACCGGTAACACCATGGTGGAGCTACTCAACTTAACCAACCCACGTAAAACCGATACTTATCAGTTTGCCCTTAATGCTAAATGGTATCCAATGGATGGCCTAACACTGGCTGTAGATGTTGCCCATTCAAGAGCGAAAAACGAAAACGGCGGTGATAACCGCTTTATTGTTGCGCGTGGTTTTATTGACTCAATTGGGATTGATTACACCACGGGTAATATGCTGCCAGATGTGACCTTATCGCCGGGCTTAACTGCGGATCAATCATACGGTGCTCACTATAGCCGTAATACAGGTACTGGGGTTGAAGACACGGTTAATGACTTTAAGTTTACCGGTACATTTGTGCCAGAAAGCGATTTAGTGACCCGTGTTGATTTTGGTTTAACTTACCTTGAACAAACTAAAAGTCAGCTTGAATATGCATCAAAAAATGCCAGCCAATTCAGTAATGGTGGTCAATATTTAGAACGCGATGGCTATGAATTCGATGACAGCACCGTGGTCAATGTTGGTGACTTTAACCTCTTTGAAATCCCAAGTGATGTGTTTGTTGAGGCGAATTTCGATAACTTCTTAGAGGGTGAAAGTAGCATTACACCTGAGCCATGGCCAAGTTTCGACTACGATAAGTTACTTGCTTATTATCGCTCAATTAATGCTGAAGCAACCGATAAGAGTATTGTTGCATCGCTCAATTCATCGGGCACTTATGAGGTAACCGAAGAAGTTCTAACTGCGTATGCGCAAGTGACGCTCGAGAGCACTCTTGCAAATATGCCGTATATGTTAAACGTTGGTATTCGCGGCTCGCAAACTGAAGTGAGCTCTAAAGGGTCGGTTTATGATCTATCGTTAATTGACTTACAAGAAGATGGTAAACCACTTGAAAATGGTTGGCGCGAAACTGTTGAGCAATCATTTAAAGGGGATTACAGCAACATTTTACCAAGCATGAACTTTAAGCTTAGTATTACCGATGATTTAATTTACCGCTTCTCTGCGGCACAAGTGATTAGCCGCCCATCTTTAAGCTACTTACGTCCGTGGCTTGCGCCAAATTTTGATACGTATCGTGAAGGTTTACCACAACTTTCTATGGGTGATTCGTCGTTAACACCTGAAGAAGCTAATCAAGCCGATATGACCTTAGAGTGGTACTTTGAAGACAGCAGCTCGTTAAGTGGTGGGGTGTTTGTCAAAGACCTGAAATCATTTATCGATTACGTCGAAAGCCCAGTTGAAATTGAAGGTGTGCGTTACTTTGCATCTTACCCTGGTAAGAGTAAGTACGGTGCAACGATCAAAGGGGCTGAGTTTGCTTATCAGCAGTCGCTCGAAAACTTACTACCCGAACCTTTCAATGGCTTAGGCTTTCAGCTTAATTACACCTATGTTGACAGTAGTTACGATGAACCAGAGCTAAAAGAATCAGGTTTGCCATTTAGAGGCATGTCGAAAAACTCATATAACGCCGTGGTTTACTATGAGCAATATGGTTTCCAAGCACGTTTAGCGTATAACTGGCGCAGCAAGTTCTTGTCGGATCCTGATGCATGGGGTGGTCCATATTGGATCTCTGATTATGGTCAGTTAGATGCCAGCATGAGCTATAACATCAGTGACCAATTCACAGTGTTTGCCGAAGCAACGAACTTAACGAATGAACGTTATTGGGGTTACACCAAGCGTACTGACCAAGTGAGTTATCTAGAGCGTTTTGGTACTCAAGTAGCCTTGGGTGTTCGAGCTAGTTTCTAATTTTAGTGTTTACAAGCGCCTGTAAGGGCGCTTTTATTTTTAAATGAGGTTGTTATGGCAGGAATTAGTGTTTGGCAATTAGTCATTATTGCTGCAATTGTGGTGCTGTTATTTGGCACAAAAAAATTATCTCGAATAGGTGGAGATTTAGGGACGTCAGTCAAAGGGTTTAAGCGTGCTATGCAAGATAAACCCAATGATGAAGCCTAGTTCGCAAGTACTTTAAATTATATTGCTACCCTGCTCAGGGTCGCGAGATTGATCGGCTTGTTCGCGAATATCATCGGCATCACTACTAACGTCATCAAGGCTATGGTCGTCGAGTGATTTTGCTGTTTTTGGCTCTGCGCTTACACTATTGTTTGGCTGCTCGGTCTCGTTTTCGCTATTTAAAATAATTCGCTCGCGAGCATCATCAGGCATGCTTATTTGCTCTGCTAAATAGGTATTGACCAGCTCTCGCATTAATTGTGATGCCACTTTGATAGTACTGTGTTCGTTACTATTGACCCAAAAATAAATGGTTAGATTAAGAGTCGCTGAGCCTAATGAATCAATTAACACTTGGCTTGGCGGATCACTAATAACAGCAGGGTTTTGATTAACCACTTTCATTGCTAATTGTTGGGCATAGCGAATGTCATTATCGTAGCCAATGCCAACGTTAAAGTGACCTCGCATTTTAGGATTTGCGGTGAGGTTTTTAATGACGTTTTTATAGACGGTCGCATTGGGAATTTGAATGTGATTACCATCAAAATCAACCAAGGTGGTGGCGCGAGCCGTAACCTTTTTAACTACCCCTAAACGACCATCAACTTCGATAACATCATCAATACGAAAAGGGCGCTGCACACTAAGCAGCATACTTGAAATAAAGTTTTCGGCGATATCGCGAAAAGCAAAACCTAAAATAAGCCCGACTAAGCCAGTACCACTCATAATCGCCACGGCAAAACTGGTGAGTCCAGCAAGACGCAAAAATAAGTACACCCCAAACAAGATGATAATGATGCTAAAAAAGCGCCTAGTCACCACATGCAAAAGTTTACTTTCACTGACAAAGCCAAGTGGTTTGATTAATAAATACGATAAAGGGCGGGCTAAAAAGTAGCAAACAATGATGGCTACAATACCGAGTGTCAGTGCAGGTAACATTTGCCATGTAGTATGTAAAAACTGCGTGATTTGAGAGTTTAAGTCTTGCCAAGATAAGCTCTCAGGGATTGCTTGCGATGTTACTGAAACTGTCGGTGTAAACAAAGTAGCTAATTGATTTTTAATAAGTAAATAATAATTCATCGCACCGCTCCATGGACCTTTGTACTGTTTTTATAAGCTTAGCTTAATGCAATTCAGACGCCATTATTACTGGCAAGTTGTTTGCAGCTTGAGAGTGATTAAAGCAATTTTTTAGGTCGCTTATGAGTAAGGACAACCGAGGTTACCAAGCTCGCTCACCAATGGAGATCCCAATGCGAGGCTGGTGGGATATCTGCAAGCGGGTTTATCACAACCTATCACAAGACAATTTATCTTTTGTGGCGGCAGGCGTGGCATTTTATGCTCTGTTGGCTATTTTCCCTGCGCTGGCGGCTATTGTCTCTGTGTATGCATATTTTGCCTCGCCAACAGATATTTATGATCAGCTTGATAAAGTGATTGCCATTTTACCTGAAAGTAGCCGTGACATCATTTTGCTACAGGTTAGTGGTATCACTCAGCAATCGCAAAAGGTATTGAGTGCCAGTGCCATAGGTACTTTATTATTGACTGTTTGGAGTAGCAGCAAAGGCTGCCAAGCACTGATCACTGCCTGCAACATTACTTATCATCAGCGCAATAAGCGCCAGTTTTTTATGGCATTAGTGGTGCGTTTTTTATTTTCGTTAGGTGCTATTGTGGTTGCGCTGGTGGCGTTATTGATCATTGGTATTTTGCCAATAGTGCTTAACTTAGTTGGCTTAACTGAGCTTATCGATTTAATGATTCAGCTTATTACTTGGCCACTATTAGCCATTATTTTTAATTGCGCTTTAGCATTTTTATATCGTTATGCACCGCATAGAACGCCTGCCAAATGGCGCTGGATCACCCCAGGCTCAATGCTTGCCACGTTTCTTTGGATCATCGCATCAATCGGTTTTTCATATTATGTATCGCAATTTGCAAGTTATAACGAAACTTACGGATCGTTAGGTGGTGTGGTGATCATGTTGATGTGGCTTTATATCAGCGCATACATCATTATTTTTGGTGCCGCCATTAATGCCAGTGCCGAGCAACAAACCTTAGTCGATAGCACCATAGGGCCAGAGAAAGAAGTTGGAGAGCGGGGTGCTACAGTGGCTGATAGATTAACCAGACAACAAAATGAGCATTCTTAAAAATAGAATGATTAGCGCTAATTTTACTCATGGTTGTTAGTTAAATTAGCGCCTACAATCATTTCATACAATTTACGGGAGTAAAGTTATGAAAGTGATTCAACAATTAAATAGTCATGCCACACAAGATGGTGACGGCGTAAACATCAGTCGTATTCCTGGCTTTGATGGCAAGTATTTAGACCCTTTTTTAATGATCGATGAGCTTAAGTCAGATGATCACAGTGATTTTATGGGGGGCTTTCCTGCGCATCCTCACCGCGGTATCGAAACCTTTACTTATATTATTAAAGGTGGCTTTGAGCACCAAGATCAAATGGGTAACAAAAAAGCGATCCGTGCTGGTGATGTGCAGTGGATGAGTACCGGTTTTGGTGTGATCCACAGTGAAATGCCATTAGCAGATGCTAAAGAAGGCATGCACGGTTTTCAGATTTGGCTCAATATGCCAAGTGCCGAGAAACTAAGAGCACCACGTTATCAAGATACCACTGAAGCGCCAGCACCAACGACTCAAAATGAGCAAGGTGTTGAGCTTAAAGCGTTGGCAGGAAGCTGGCAGTTTGCCGGTGAAAAGCAGGACTCTAGCCTACAAGACCTCGCCGCTGATGGCATGCTTGCTGATGTGACTTTACCGGCTGGTACGCAGTTTTACCATGCACCATTAGCGCAAACTAAGGTGATGATTTATATCCATACTGGAGAAATTCATACTGAACAGGGCGGTCCAGTTAAAGCTGGCAGCTTATTGATTTTAGAGCCTGGCAGTAACATTGAGTTTAACTCGCAAACTGGTGCTGGGGCGTTGATCCTAGCCGGTGAGCCGCTTAAGCAACCAATCGCTCATATGGGCCCGTTTGTAATGACAACCCAAGCTGAGTTACAGCAAGCAGTGCGTGACTATCAGCTAGGTAAATTTGGCACACTATAGGAGGTTATTGTGGGATTACTAGTAAATGGCCAATGGCAAGATAAATGGTACGACACCGATAACAATCAAGGTGAGTTCAAACGTGAGGCAGCTCAGTTACGTAACTGGGTTACCGAAGATGGCAGTGCAGGGCAAAGTGGTGATGCGGGCTTTAAAGCTGAGAAAGATCGTTACCATCTTTATGTCTCTTTAGCTTGCCCTTGGGCTCATCGCACTTTGATTTTTCGCCATTTAAAAGGCCTTGAAGATTATATCAGTGTGTCGGTTGTAAGTCCTGACATGCTAGAGCATGGCTGGACCTTTGATAAAGACAATCACAGCACCGGTGATGCACTTTTCGATAGCGAATTTATGCATCAAATTTATACGCGTAACAAAGCCGATTATTCAGGTCGTGTTACGGTTCCCGTGCTTTGGGATAAAAAAACGCAGCGTATTGTTAGCAACGAATCTGCTGAGATTATCAGAATGTTTAATAGCGCGTTTAATGCCCTAACAGGTAATGAACGCGACTTTTATCCGCAATCGTTACGTTCTGAAATTGATGAAGTTAATGAGTTTGTTTATCACAACATTAATAATGGGGTGTATCGTGCAGGCTTTGCGACAACGCAAGAAGCTTACACGGAAGCCTTTGATGATCTCTTTGCCGCTCTAGATAAGATTGAGCAACGTTTAACAGCTAATCGTTATTTAGTGGGTGAGACCCTGACTGAGGCCGACTGGCGTTTATTTACCACCTTAATTCGCTTCGACAGTGTTTATGTGGGCCACTTTAAATGTAATTTGCGTACTATTGAGAGCTATCCGGCGATCAGCAACTATTTACGTGAGTTATATCAAATTGAAGGTGTAAGTAAGACCGTTGATTTTTATCATATAAAACGTCATTACTATTTTAGCCACACCATGATCAACCCAACTCAAGTTGTGCCAAAAGGGCCTGATATAGACTACGCTCGACCACATAATCGTGGTTAATAGATTCTGATAACTAACAGTTTTATGACTGATTAAGCTGTTAGTTATAACTATCCATGACCTTGCGGATAGTGTCGATGCCAAACATCACCTTTTGAATAAATGACTCTGAACTTTTCACTAAATTAAAGTTAGGGTGCTGTGACCAAACAGCTTGCAGTTTGTCATCAAGCAAAATAGCTTGCTGATCAGATTCGTTTCTAACAGGGTTATTAGAATGAATACTTTGCCCAGACTTAGCAGCTGTTTCAAAAAAGATCACTGCATCATACTGGTTAAGTTCGATTTCTAGGCTGGTGTTTAAACACTGAAAAAACTCATCTTGCTCACCGGGCCAATAGGCAAGCCCATCTAAACTACCACGATCGCAAAGCATTAAACGATCTGGGTGCATGGTTCGCTGAATATGTTCAAGGTGTTTTTGTAAGCTGAAGATAGCTTGTTGGTGAGCTTTAATGAGGTGAGTTGCATCACCACGTTCTACACCACCGCTGAATAGCATGGTCGCAGACTCTGGTACAACAACAATTTGATTAGAAAATTCACGTCTTAATAGATCGATGGCTGTTGTTTTACCACCGCCTGGGCCGCCTGTTAATACAATCCTTTTTTTCACCTTACATTCTCACAAATTGCTCGTTTGTGTTTAAGGTAATGAAAATAGGTGGCAAAGAGAAGTAAAAAGCAAACATTACATGATAAAGATCACAACAAACGCAGTAACCAGCTGAAGCGGCTGACTTGTTTCAATTTACCGTCTTTGTGGTCTGAGTTATTAAGTGCTTCGTAGCCCATTCCCGCAGTGAAGGCACTGGCAATACCTACTTTACTTACTGCAAAGCGTTTTAAACGGTATTTGAATGCTTGATGGTGTTGACGTTTAAGCTCATCTTGTAGATCCATTTGTTGGCTTAGTTCAGTCACTCTGTGCTGTGGTTTATTAATAAAATAATCAATTAACATCATTCATCCTTATTAATATTAAATAATTGACGAACGCTTTTTAGCGTGTGATCAAAGCCTATCTTACTACTTACATAACCAATATTTTTCCAAAGCCATGCAAGGCATATCAGTTGTAATGCAATCAATGAAATAGCGGCTAACCACAATGATTGGCTAAAGCTAAATATTGCGATACCGACAGTAGCAAGTAGACCAGCCCAAAGTAGCACCAAGCCGCCTGCAAAACAGACGAGTAGGATGATCGTTAAGGCGAGTGAGCGTGTTGATAAGCGCCACTCAGCAGCTGCAAGCTTTTTACAAGTTCCAGTTTGTTCACGGTAGTCAATGTATAGCTGTTTGCCGTAATCAGATAATTTAGCAAGATGATCTTGCCACTGATCAGCGTTTAACGGCTGTTCAGTGGCATCTTGCGTTTTCTCATCTGTGGATTGAGAAGACTGCATAACAATTACTTACGACGAATAAGAGCAGTTACTAACATGCCTGCAGCAAAGGCAATACCTGCTGTTGCAAGTGGGTTTTCTGATGCAAGCTTACGAGTTTTACCACTGTACTCATTAATTTTAGCGCGTGCTACAGCTTGCTTTTCAGAAAGCGTTTGAGCAGAGCTCGATGCGCCTTGGCGAACACTATGTTCAGCACTTGCTGCACGAGTTGAAAGTGCATCAACAGCGTGATGTGCTGCTTCAGTTGCTTTTTCTGTGAATGGCGCCTCTACTTGAGCCGCGTTCGAGTTTGCACTGCTATTAGTTTCTGTGCTTGAATTCGATTTAGAAGTTGCGGTAGTCATAATCATTCCTTAAAAATTGCCATTTAATTGGTATCTAATCTATTGCAACCTTCATACCAAATAATAAAAATTAACTTTTTCAATGCGTTATAATTTTTAATCAGCCATTGGAGGGAGAACATTCGTAACTCTTGCAGGGTGATTAAGTAAAAATTACAACATTCGATAATTTTGTAATTATTCATTGGTTATTCATTAACCATTTTTCCCTAATACATCGCCAAGAAAATTGAAAAAATATTTTTTTTCGATGTTTTCCACTTTTTCCCACGTAATTCATAGGCTTTGCTTGAGGCCTTATTTTTTCTGGCTTCACAAGGCGCTTATGATGATCTGCTTACTTGACAAAATGGCTTGTCAAGCCCTAAACTGGAGCACTGTGGTAAAAAGTGGTTTTTAGTGGATCAAACTGGATCGGAAATAATCATTAACGATTAACAACCTATTTTTAAGGCAAGTTATGTTTCGGGGTGCGAGCTCTCTGAGTTTGGATGATAAAGGACGCTTTGCGGTACCGACTAAGTACCGAGATGCGATCTTGTCTGAAGATCAGGGAACGGTTATCTGCACTGTGGCCTTAAATGAACCTTGTTTGTGGTTATACCCGCTAGCAGAATGGCTCGAAATTGAAGAACGATTATTAAAGATTTCGAACATGAATCCACGCGCTCGCCGTATGCAACGTATGCTGCTCGGTAACGCTACAGAGTATCAACTAGATAAAAATGGCCGAATTTTGCTGGCGCCGTCGTTACGCGCACATGCAGAACTTGGAAAAAAAATCATGTTGGTTGGCTTGATGAACAAGTTTGAAATTTGGGATGAAGATCGTTGGCATGAACAAATGCGCCAAGATACTGAAATTGAACGCCTAGGCGATTTTGAGGCGAATCCTGAGTTCGATAATTTCTCACTCTAACCACAATAATAAAAAGGCAAAAAATAGCTAATGACAGCGCAATTTGAACATGTCTCTGTACTGATGGACGAAACCATAGATGCTTTGGATATTAAACCCGAAGGCATTTACATGGATGGCACATTTGGTCGCGGTGGGCACTCTGGACAAATTCTTGCGCGTTTAAGTGAGCAAGGTCGTTTACAAGCAATTGACCAAGATCCACAAGCTATTAAAGCCGCAGAAAAGTTTGCTGATGATGCACGTTTTTCGATTGCCCACACTCGTTTTTCAAACCTTAAAACAGTTGCCGAAGATAACGATTTAATCGGTAAAGTTGACGGTATTTTGTTAGATATCGGTGTTTCTTCGCCACAGCTTGATGATGCTGAACGCGGTTTTAGCTTTATGAAAGATGGCCCGCTTGATATGCGCATGGACCCAACCAGTGGTCGCAGTGCTGCACAATGGCTCGCTGAAGCTGAACTTGAAGATATCACTCATGTGATTAAAACCTACGGCGAAGAAAAGTTTGGTCGCCGTATCGCTCATAAAATAATTGAAACACGTGAACACACTGCTATCACAAGCACAAAGCAGCTTGCTGAGTTAGTCGATGAAGCGGTGCCAGTGAAAGATAAACACAAACACCCGGCTACACGTACATTCCAAGCGATCCGTATTTATATCAACAGTGAACTTGAAGAAATTCAAACTGCACTGCAAGCCGCTGTTGACGTTTTAAAACCAGGTGGACGTTTAGTCGTTATTTCGTTCCACTCGTTAGAAGATCGCATTGTTAAGCAATTTATAAAAAAACAGAGTAAGGGAGAGGCGATACCCAGAGGTCTGCCTTTGACGGACGCACAAATAAACAAAAACCTGACGTTAAAGGCAGTGGGTAAAGCCATTAAGCCGAGTAAGGCGGAAATAGAAGCTAACCCGCGTTCACGTAGTTCTGTGTTAAGGGTTGCTCAGAGGTTGTAATGAAAGCTAAAGCGACACATCGCCAACCCAATTTATTTGTAGAGATTTTTAAAGGCCTAGGAGCTAATAAGCTGACCTTGGCCTTGTTGGTTGTGATCCTTGCTTCGAGCTTAAGTGTGGTTCAAGTGACGCACCTAGCGCGTCAACAATTGATTGAACAAGATAAATTATTGCAAGAGCGCGATGAACTTGATCTTGAGTGGCGTTACTTGCTTGTAGAAGAAGAATTTTATTCGCAGCATGCGCGTATTGAAGAAGTCGCAACCATGCAATTAGAAATGAAACGGCCAACTAGCCAAGACGAACAGGTGGTGGTACTGCAATGAGAAGCAGAGGGAAAAAGCCAACGAATACCTTGATAACATGGCGCTTTTTGCTCGTGTGCTCAGTGGTGTTGCTAGTCTTTATGACGCTGGTTGCGCGTGCCGCTTTTTTACAGGTCATTGAGCCAGATAAAGCGCGTTCAGAAAGTGATAAACGTACTGTGCGAGTTGAAAAACAACATGTGCAGCGAGGTATGATCTTCGATCGCAATGGTAAAGAGTTGGCAGTCAGCGTGCCTGTGGTGAGTGTGTATGCCGATCCTAAGGCACTACATAAATCACTGATCAGCAAGGTACTGCGTCAAGCACGTAAAAATGGTGAAGATCAACAAGCGCTTGCTGAAAACACTGTTGAGTTAGATAAACGTATTGCCGCTTATTACAATAATGATATTCGCTGGCGTGAACTTGCGGATGTATTACGTATTGAACCAAGCAAAATTAACTCTCGTCTTCGTGATAATCCAAAGCGTCGTTTTGTCTACTTAAAACGTCAGGTTACCCCTGCTGTTGCTAACTATATTGGTGATCTTCGTTTACCAGGTATCCACTTACTTGATGAGTCAAAACGTTATTACCCTGCCGGTGAAGTGACAGCTCATGTTATTGGTTTTACTAACATAGATGGTCATGGTATTGAGGGGATCGAAAAGCTTTATGAAAAAGCTTTAACCGGTGTTGAAGGTCAGCGTACTATTCGTAAAGATGCGCAAGGCCGTGAAGTAGAAGTTCTTGATGAGCGCGAGCGTGTAGAGCCAGAGAGTATTCATTTAAGTATAGACCAACGTATTCAAGCAATTGCTTATAAGGCAGTGAAATCAGCGGTGTTATCGTACAAAGCGACCTCAGGTTCAGCCATGGTTGTGGATGTTAAAACCGGTGAAGTGTTGGCTATGGTAAATAGCCCATCGTTTAACCCAAATAACTTATCAGATGCTGCGCCGCATAAGCGTCGTAACCGTGCTATCACCGATTTGTTTGAGCCAGGCTCAACTGTTAAGCCGCTAGCCATTTTAGCTGGTTTAGACTACGGCGTAATTCAACCGGATTCAATTGTTGATACTTACCCTGGCTGGATGCGAGTAGGTGGTAGCCTTGTGCAAGATACTCGTAATCATGGTGAGATGACTTTAAGAGAGATCTTAAAATATTCAAGCAATATGGGTGTGACTAAGGTCAGCCAAGAGCTACCAAAAGATTACTTTGTTGGTCTTTATCAAAAAGTTGGTTTTGGCAGCGACAGTGGCACGGGCATGGTTGGCGAAAGCAGTGGTTTATTTTATCCAAATCGCCGCTGGTCTGATCATGAAATTGCTGCACTATCATTTGGTTACAACTTAGCAGTAAGTACCGCACAAATGGCGCGTTTTTATGCCATGTTAGGTTCAGGCGGTGTTATGCGTCCATTGACTGTACTTAAACAAGAGTCGGTACCTGAAGGCGAACGTATTTTTCAACAAAAAGATGTTGAAGCTGTTGTTCACATGATGGAAAGCGTGTTTGAGAAAGGTGGTACTGCTCAAAAAGTTCATGTTGATGGTTATCGTGCTGCAGGTAAAACAGGTACTTCTAAAAAAGCGGCTGTTGGTGGTTACGGTGATGAGTATGTTGGTTATTTTGCCGGTATTGCACCTGCAAGCAACCCGCGTTTAGCGGTAGTAGTATTGATTAATGAGCCGGGTGGAGATGTTTATTACGGCGGTGCGACGGCAGGTCCTGCATTTGCAGAGATTGTCTCCAATGCTTTAAGAATTCTAAACGTCGCACCGGATAAAGATGCGGTTGCGTACGTAGAAGGCAAAGATAACGATGCGTGATTTAAAACCGATTCTTAATCAAATTGATGTTGAGGCCAATAGTTTATTGGTTAATCAACTACGTCTTGATAGTCGAGATGTAAAAGCTGGCGATGTATTTGTCGCTATAAAAGGTCATCAGCTTGATGGCGGACAGTTTATTGAAAAAGCCATTGAAAATGGTGCGGTGGCAGTTATTGCTGACCGTTTATGTGAGTTCGAAAGTGAGTTTGAACCACTTTATTTAGTTACCGATTTAGCGAAAAAGCTGCCTGCACTTGCAGCTGCTTTTTACCAGCAACCATCAAAGCAGTTGGATTTAGTGGGTGTGACAGGCACCAATGGCAAGTCAACGACCACAGCGATGATCGCGCATTTAGCACAGCATTGTCATAAACGTGCGGCTGTGATTGGTACGCTCGGTTATGGGCACCCTGATAACCTGACTGAGCTTGCAAACACCACACCATCGAGCGTCGATTTACAGCGTATTTTATCTGAACTTGTAACAGAACAGCATGATGTTGTGGCTATGGAAGTCTCATCTCATGGCTTAGTTCAGCAACGTGTTGATCAGTGTAAATTTAAAGCCGCTGTGTTTACTAACCTTTCGCGTGACCACTTAGATTATCATGGCACGATGGATGCCTACGGTGATGCGAAGTTGATGTTAATGCGTGACCATATGCCTGAGCTTGTGGTGCTTAATCAAGATGATGCGCAAGTTGAAGCATGGTTAGAAAAATACGACTTCAATAACCTAATTTGTTACGGCCATAAAAACCTAACGCCTAAAAATGCGCGTTTTGTTTATTTCAGCGATGTAACCTATGATAACACCGGTATATCGGCGAAGTTCGATACCAGTTGGGGACAGGCTGAAGTTAATTGCACACTGTTTGGCGAGTTCAACTTATATAATTTAGCCGCTGCAATGGCTACTTTATTAGGTATGGGTTACCCACTTGATTTACTCGTTGAAGGGTGTAAATCATTGCAGCCTGTTGCTGGGCGCATGCAGGCATTTAGTGCGCCAGGTCAACCGACTTGTATTGTTGACTATGCCCATACTCCTGATGCGTTAGCACTAGCATTACAAGCATTGCAAAAGCATGTTCCAGGTGGCGTCAGCTGTGTGTTTGGCTGTGGTGGCGACAGAGACAAAGGCAAACGCCCGATGATGGCAAAAGCTGCTGAAGCTAATGCAGACCGTATTATTGTCACCAGTGATAACCCAAGAAGTGAAGACCCAGACGCAATTATTGCTGATGTGATTGCAGGGCTTGAGCAGCCTGAACGCGCACATTGTGAAGCAGACCGCGCGCAGGCTATTAGTTATGCCATTGCGCAAGCAGGTGCTGATGATGTCATTCTAATTGCGGGCAAAGGCCACGAAGACTATCAAATTATTGGCGACCAACGAATTGACTTCTGCGATCGTCAATATGTACAACAACAATTAAAAGAAAAATCGCAAGGGGCGCAGTTATGATCCCTATGGATTTTGATTGGCTAGCTAAAGTTCTAGCAACCGATTACCAAGGTGGTAATCAAACGGTAAAAAATATTAACACTGACACCCGTACTTTGTGCGACGGTGAAGTGTTTTTAGCGCTACAAGGGCCTAATTTTGATGGTCATAAATTTGTTGCGCAAGCAAAAGAAAAAGGCGCGATAGCTGCCATCGTAGCGCGTCCTGTTAACGTCGATATTGTGCAGTTTGTGGTCAGTGATACACGTATTGCGCTTGGCCAAATTGGCGCGGCTGTGATGGCACAGGTTGCACCAAAAACAATCGCTATTACAGGTAGCGTGGGTAAAACGACCGTTAAAGAAATGTGTGCGGCGATTTTATCAGGCCACGGTGAAGTACTGGCCACAAAAGGCAACTTTAATAATGACATTGGTGTGCCACTGACGTTATTACGTCTTGAGCCACAGCACCAATATGCGGTGATTGAGTTAGGTGCCAACCACATTGGTGAAATTGCATACACCGTTGCAATGACGAAACCTGATGTTGCTGTGGTATGTAATGTTGCAGCTTCTCACTTAGAAGGCTTTGGCTCACTACAAGGTGTAGCAACGGCCAAAGGCGAAATCTATGACGGCTTAAAGCCTGATGGTGTTGCCGTAGTTAATTGCGACAGTGATTATGCCGATTTTTGGCTTGATAAATTAACTGATCGCAACGTAAAACGTTTTTCTACTAACCAACAATTAGATTATTGGGCAGAAGATGTGGTGCTTGATGAGCAAGCCCGTGCTTCTTTTGTGCTTTGTAATAAAGATAAAAAAGTACCTGTCACACTGGCACTACCGGGCAAACATAATATTGCAAATGCATTAATAGCCACCGCGTTAACCACTGAGCTGGGTGTAAGCCTCGAAAGTGTTGCATCGGCGCTGGCAACCATGGGTGAAGTTAAAGGTCGTGTAAACGTCCTTAAAGTGTCAGACACATTGACGGTTATTGATGATACCTACAACGCGAATGTGCAATCGGTTAAGGCGGCAATTGATTTATTAAGTGATATGCCAGGGCGTCGTATTTTTGCGTTAGGTGATATGGGTGAGCTTGGTGAAGAAGCGCGTTTTTATCATCAACAAGTCGGTGAGTATGCACAGCAAAAAGGCATTGATGAGCTATACAGCTTAGGTGTTTTAAGCAAGTCAGCCAGTGATGTATTTGAAAAGCCAAACCGCCACTTCTCAAGCCGTGAACAATTATTACAACAATTACAAAGTGAACTTGCTCAATCGACGCAAAAAACCACAGTTGTTGTAAAAGGTTCGCGCAGTTCTCGTATGGAGCTTGTGGTCACAGATTTAGTAAATAGCCAGCAAAATGGCAACAATGGAGTATCGTCATGTTAGTTTGGCTGGCCGAGTATTTAACACAGTATTACAGTGGTTTTAATGTTTTTTCTTACCTAACGCTGCGCGCGATTTTAGGTATTTTAACAGCACTACTTATTTCACTTTATTTTGGCCCTAAGCTAATTCGTGCATTACAAAAAATGCAGATTGGTCAGGTGGTTCGTCACGATGGTCCAGAGTCACACCTATCTAAAAAAGGCACGCCAACTATGGGCGGTATTTTGATTTTAGGAGCGATTTTTACCAGCACATTACTGTGGGCAGACCTTTCAAATAAATATGTTTGGGCAACCTTATTTGTTGTGGGCTCGTTAGGTGTAGTTGGTTTTATTGATGACTACCGTAAAGTGATCCGCAAAGACCCTAAAGGCTTAATCGCTAAGTGGAAATACTTTTGGCAATCAGTGATTGCGTTAGTGGTTGCCAGTGCGCTTTATTTTACCTCGCAGCAAGGCAGCGAAACCTCATTAGTTGTGCCGTTTTTCAAAGACGTGTTACCACAGCTAGGATTGTTTTATATCGTGATGACTTACTTTGTAATTGTAGGTACGTCGAACGCGGTAAACCTAACAGATGGCCTTGATGGTTTAGCGATTGTGCCAACCATTTTAGTGGCGGCAGCGCTTGCCATTATTGCTTATTTAACAGGTAACGTTAATTTCTCAAGCTACCTACATATTCCGCATTTGCCACTCGCCAGTGAGCTTGTGGTTGTGTGTACAGCAATTGTGGGAGCTGGACTTGGTTTCTTATGGTTTAACACCTACCCAGCACAGGTATTTATGGGTGATGTAGGCTCATTAGCACTCGGCGGTGCTTTGGGTATTATTGCGGTGCTGGTTCGTCAGGAACTGGTACTTATCATCATGGGTGGTGTGTTTGTAATGGAAGCATTGTCGGTGATTTTACAAGTGGGCTCTTACAAATTACGTGGTCAACGTATTTTTAGAATGGCGCCTATTCACCACCATTATGAATTAAAGGGTTGGCCTGAGCCGCGCGTAATTGTGCGCTTTTGGATTATTTCAATCGTGCTAGTACTTGCTGGCCTTGCGACATTAAAGATCAGGTAAATGACAGTTATTAACGAGATTAAAAATAAACAAATTTCAGTGCTCGGACTCGGTGTAACCGGTCTGGGCATTGTGCGTTTTTTATTATCTCAGAATATTAAGCCAATTGTTGTTGATAGCCGCACAGCGCCGCCGGGTGCTGATTGGCTAAATGAGCATGCCAGTGAGTTAACGACTCACTTTGGTGATTTAGAGCAGGCAGACTTAGCCAGCAATGACATTATTATCATCAGCCCAGGTCTAAGCCTCGCGACACCTGCTGTAGCAAAAGCGATTGATGCTGGTGTTGAAGTGATTGGTGACGTTGAGCTTTTTGCCCGATTAACCGATAAACCAATTGTTGCGGTGACTGGTTCAAATGGTAAGTCGACTGTAGTTACATTGGCGTTTGAAGTACTTAAAGCGGCCGGTTATAAAGTTGGCCTTGGTGGCAACATTGGTACTGCGGTACTTGATTTACTATCGCAAGACTATGATGTGTATGTACTTGAACTGTCGAGCTTTCAGCTTGATACCACACACAGCTTAAAAGCAAAAAGTGCCTGTGTATTGAATGTGAGCGAAGATCACCTCGATCGTTATCCAAGCTACCAAGCATACATTGACTCTAAGCAAAGTATTTATAACGGCTCTGAGCTTGCGGTAGTTAATGCCATTGATGTGGCAACGCATACTGCAAAGCAGCCCCAAGTGAGCTTTGCGCTCGCTAATGCAGATTTTGCCTTGGTTGAATATCAAGGTGAGCAATACTTTGCAGCACACGGTAAGCCGGTGTTACCAGCAAGCTGTTTAAATGTTGTTGGCTTGCACAATCAACAAAACGCGCTCGCGGTGATGGCATTACTGAGCCCGTTTGATATTGCTAAAGAGCATTACCAGCAAGCGTTTAGTGCTTTTACTGGGCTTGCACACCGTTGTCAGTTTGTTGCTGAAATTAATGAAGTAAAATACTTTAACGATTCAAAAGCGACCAATGTAGGTGCAACTATCGCTGCGATTGAAAGCTTAGCAGGTCAAGCAAAGCAATTAGTTGTGATTGCCGGTGGTGATGCAAAAGGGGCTGATTTAGATGCCCTAAAGCCATACTTAAACAACAAAGTAAAAGCGCTTGTTTGTTTTGGTAAAGATGCTAAAGCGTTAGTGGCTCTGACTGAAAAAGGTCACCTAACCACCAACATGCATGAAGCTGTGCAACTAGCAAAACAGTTAAGCAGCAGTGGCGATATCGTTTTATTAGCACCTGCATGTGCCAGCATTGATATGTATAACAATTACATGCAACGTGGTGATGACTTTGCTCAGTGCGTATTGGCGGAGGCGGTATGATTGCATTTGCTGACATCCGTGAAGCATTAACACCTAAGCAATCGCCACAGCTTTATGATGTGCCGTTATTGTATTGCATGTTGATGTTGATTGGCGTTGGCTTTGTGATGGTAACCAGTGCCTCTATGCCAACAGCAGAGCGATTATTTGATAATCCGTATCACATTATCATTCGCCATGGCATGTTCTTAATTATGGGCTTTTTCTTGTTTTGGATTGCCACTAACGTGCCTATGGATTGGTGGAAGCGCAGTAACGCCTATTTATTGTTGCTGGGTTTAGGTTTGCTGGTTTTGGTGCTGATTGTTGGCCGTGAAGTGAACGGTGCAAAGCGTTGGATACCTATTGGCCCTGTGGGCTTTCAGGTTGCTGAAGCCGCCAAACTGTATTTCTTTAGCTACATTGCTGGTTACTTAGTGCGTAAACGTGAAGAAGTACAAGAGAACTTAAAAGGTTTCTTTAAGCCATTAGCCGTATTTGGTGTGTATGCGTTTTTGATTTTGATGCAGCCAGACTTAGGAACTGTAGTTGTATTGTTTGTGACGACAGTTGGTTTGTTGTTTTTAGCGGGTGCTAAGTTATGGCAGTTTTTTGGCCTTATCTTAACGGGTATTGCTGCAGTGGTGGTGCTAATTATCGCTGAACCATATCGTATGGCTCGTGTTACAGGCTTTTTAGAACCGTGGGAAGATCCGTTTGGTAAAGGTTATCAGTTAGTACAATCGCTAATGGCCTACAGCCAAGGTGGTTGGTTTGGTCAAGGTTTAGGTAATAGTGTACAAAAACTGCAATACCTGCCAGAGGCACATAATGACTTTATCTTTGCAGTGATTGGTGAAGAGCTCGGCTTTTTTGGCGTATTTAGTATTTTGATTGTACTTGCTGTATTTGTATTCAGAGCCCTTTTAATTGGCCAAAAAGCGCTGCAATGTGGCAAAGAGTACGAAGGCTATTTTGCCTTTGCTATTGGTATCTGGTTTGCGTTTCAAACCATGGTAAATGTTGGTGCAAGTGCGGGCATTTTGCCAACCAAAGGCTTAACACTACCGTTTATTTCGTACGGTGGCTCTAGCTTATTAATTATGACCATAGCAACAGGTGTACTTTTGCGAATAGATTTTGAAACAAAGATGGCGACTAAGCAGGCAACCTCACGTGGAGGTAAACGATGAGTAAAAAATTACTTGTTGTTGCAGGTGGTACCGGTGGCCATATTTTTCCAGGTATTGCCGTGGCTGACTTTTTAAAACAGCAAGGCTGGCAAGTTAGCTGGATTGGCACGCCTGATAGAATGGAAGCAACGGTAGTACCTAAGCACAACATTGAGATTGATTTTATCAATGTAAAAGGTGTGCGCGGAAATGGAATTAAACGCCTGATTAAAGCACCTTTTATGGTGATGAATGCGATTTTTCAAGCACGTAAAATTTTAAAAGCTCAAAAGCCTGATGTTGTTCTTGCTATGGGTGGCTATGTGACCGGACCTACTGGCATTGCAGCAAAGAGCTTAGGAATTCCTTTGGTTATTCATGAGCAAAATGCTGTTGCTGGCATGAGTAACCGCTGGCTAGCGAAGTTTGCCAACAAAGTGCTGGCAGCTTTTCCATCGGCTTTTGCAAAAGAACAATGTGAAGTAGTGGGTAACCCAGTCAGAGCAAGTGTCGCTAATGTCACTGCTAAGCAAACAACGACACCAATTAATGTGCTGGTGGTAGGCGGTTCACTTGGTGCACAGGTACTAAATGAGACTTTACCTGCTGTATTCAGTGAACTTTCAGCGCTAACAACGCTTAATATATGGCACCAAACGGGTAAAAATAATGAACCGAATGTGACTGCCAGCTATCAACAGTTAGGATTAACTGAAAATAGTAAAGTCGCTGAATTTATTGATGATATGGATAGTGCATATCAATGGGCCGATTTGGTTATTTGCCGTGCTGGTGCGTTAACGGTGAGTGAGATTGCGGCAGCGGGAAGAATGGCCTTATTTGTGCCTTTTCCACATGCTGTAGATGACCATCAAACTGCCAATGCAAAGTATTTAGTGACTGAGCAAGCTGCGTTGATTATGCAGCAAAGTGAGTTTAACCAAGCGGCGGTTGTTGAGTTATTAACGCCTTACGTAAATGCACCAGAAAAAATTTCAACAATGGCAAGTAAAGCAAAACAGCTTGCTATTTTAGATGCCACAGCCAATGTTGCAAAACTTTGTGAGCAACTAGCAGATAGAAGAGATTAGTAGTGAAAGAAAGCACGATGAAAGAAAACAACACTCGTCCTGCGATGCGTCGTATCGACACTATCCACTTTGTGGGTATTGGTGGCGCAGGCATGGGTGGTATTGCCGAAGTACTTGCTTTTGAAGGCTACCGCATCACAGGTTCAGACATTGCGCACAGTGCGATGACTGAGCGCTTAATTAAAGTGGGTGCAGAAGTATTTATTGGTCATGATGAAAACAATGTAAAAGATGCCAGCGTGGTGGTGGTATCAAGTGCGATTAACGAGCAAAACCCTGAGATTAAAGCAGCAAAAGCGGCGCGTATTCCTATTGTTCGCCGCGCAGAAATGTTGGCTGAATTAATGCGTTTTCGCCACGGTATTGCAGTGGCAGGCACTCATGGTAAAACAACAACCACGAGTTTAATCGCGAGTATTTATGCACAAGCAGGCCTTGATCCAACCTTTATTATTGGTGGCTTGCTAAACAGTGCTGGTAGTAATGCCAAGGTCGGTAAAAGTGACTTTTTAATTGCAGAAGCTGATGAGAGCGATGCGTCATTCTTACATTTACAGCCTATGGTATCTGTGATCACGAATATTGAAGAAGATCACATGGATACGTATGGCGGTAGCTTAGAAAAAATGAAAGACACCTATGTTGATTTCATTCATAACTTACCGTTTTATGGTTTAGCTGTGGTGTGTATTGATTCTGAGGTTGCGGCAGAGCTGATCCCTCGTTTTGGGCGTCCTGTTATTACCTATGGTGAGTCGGCAGAAGCTGATTACCGCATGGTTGATTTTAGCCAAACAGCGAATACTTGTTCATTTAATGTTGTAAATAAGCAAGGTGAAAGCCTAGCAGTTACGCTTAATATGCCGGGTAAGCACAATGCGCTTAACGCGACTGCAGCGATTGCGGTCGCTAAAGATCAAAACATCGCTAACCATGCAATTTTAGAAGCGCTAACAAAATTTGAAGGGGTGGGTCGTCGTTTTCAGCATTACGGAAGCTTTGAAAATGAGCGCGGCAATGTCATGTTAGTTGATGATTATGGTCATCACCCATCAGAAGTTGCGGCGACGATTGCGGCGGTTCGTGAAGGGTGGCCAGATAAACGTTTAGTGATGATTTATCAGCCGCACCGTTATAGTCGAACCCGTGATTTATACGAAGACTTTGTCAAAGTACTGGCTGATGTTGATCAGTTATTACTGCTAGATGTGTATTCAGCGGGTGAAGAGCCAATCGTGGGAGCCGACAGCAAGAGTTTATGTCGTAGTTTACGCCAGCGTGGTAAAGAGCCATTACATGTTGCTAGTAACTCTGAGCTTGCTGGTGTCCTTGCCAGTACACTGCAAGATAATGATTTAGTTTTAACACAAGGCGCTGGTAACATAGGCCAGTTAGTGAAAAAGTTAGCAGCAACCGAGTTGTCTATTGAACAACTAAAGCAGGTAAACGTATGAGCCAGTTAAGTGACAAATTTGGCAAAGTAGCGGTACTTTTCGGCGGCACATCTGCCGAAAGAGAAGTATCTCTTAAATCAGGCCAAGCTGTATTGAATGCTTTGCAAAGTGCTGGCGTTGATGCCATTGCTTTTGATCCGAAAGATCAGCCGTTATGGCAATTAAAAGAATTAAACATTGAACGTGTATTCATTGCCCTTCATGGTCGTGGTGGTGAAGATGGCACTATTCAAGGTGCACTTGAGTTTATGGGTATTCCATATACAGGCAGTGATGTTTTAGGTTCTGCGCTTGCGATGGATAAAGTACGTTGTAAGCATTTATTTAAAGCAATGGGGCTGAGCACTGCACCTTATGCTGTTGTTGATAGCCGCCATGAGTTTGATAGCCAAGCGATTATTAATGAATTTGGTAAAGTGATGGTGAAACCGTCACATGAAGGTTCAAGCATTGGAATGGCAGAAGCAAACAGTGCGGAGCAACTCGATGCTGCGCTTAACGCTGCATTTAAGTTTGATAGCCAAGTGCTTGTTGAGCAATGGATCACTGGCCGTGAATTTACTGTTGCTGTACTCGGGCAAGATGTTCAGCCTGTCATTGAGATGACGACGCCAAATGGTTTTTATGACTATCAAGCTAAGTATCAATCGAATACAACTCAGTATCATTGCCCTGCAGATATATCTGTGCAAGAAACTGAATTGTTGCAAGATATGGCATTAAAAGCGTTTGATTTAGTCGGTGCAAGTGGTTGGGGTCGTGTTGATGCAATGCGTGATCAACAAGGTAACTTTTACTTATTAGAAGTAAATACGGTACCAGGCATGACAGAAAAGTCTTTAGTACCAATGGCAGCAAAAGCTAATGGTGCAAGCTTTGAGCAATTAGTTGTTCGCATTTTGGAGCAAACCCTTTAATATGCATCCTTTTTTAGAAAAAGCGCAACAATTAAAACAGCAGCTAAATTGGTCGTTGATTTTTGGTGTGAGCTTTTTTCTAGTAGTGATTTTTGCATTAGTAAAAATCACTACAGGCGTCTCAGATTGGTTGGTAGAGAACAAAGACGCACAAATAAAGCACTTATCAGTACTTGGGCAACCCCAATATACTGATGAGAAAGCAATTATTGGTGCAATAAAAAAAGCCGACTTATCGAGTTTTTTTGAATTAGACGTAAAACATGTGCAACGCTTAGTACAAGGCTTGCCGTGGGTAGCAACGGCATCGGTCAGAAAGCAATGGCCAGATACCTTGCAAGTATATGTTGTTGAGCATCAAGCTGTAGCGCATTGGAACAGTGACTTACTGTTAAACCAAGCTGGCGAAGTGTTCCAAGCAAGTAGTGATAAATTACCTACAAGCTTGCCACAGCTATATGGCCCAGAAGGCAGTGAAATCGAGGCTTGGACTGCTTTTAGTCAATTTCAAGAAATGCTCAAAGTGAATAACTTAGAGCTGACCAGTTTAGCGCTTTCTGAGCGCTTTTCGTGGCAGTTATGGCTTGATAACGGCATTCGCCTGAACTTAGGCCGCAAAGAAAAAGCAAAGCGTGTACAGCGTTTTATTGACGTGTATCCGCGCATGGAACAACGTGCAGATGCACAAATCGATGTTGTTGATTTACGGTATGATACCGGTCTTGCAGTGAGCTGGAAGCCAGTGCAAGAAGAACAATTAGAAAATAAGAGTAAGGCATGACCAAGTCAGCAGAAAGAAACCTAGTGATTGGATTAGACGTTGGCACATCGAAAGTTGTGGCCACCGTTGGTGAAATCACCGCAGATAACAAACTAAGCATTGTGGGTGTTGGCAGCCAAGTATCGCATGGTATGGATAAAGGCGGCGTTAACGACCTTAACCTTGTTTCTGAATCGATTCGTCGAGCTATAGATGAAGCTGAGTTGATGGCTGATTGTCGTATTAGCTCTGTTTATTTAGGTATTTCTGGAAAACATATCCAGTGCCAAAATGAAAGCGGTGTAGTGGCAATTAACAACACGGAAGTGACTGACGAAGATATTGAAAATGTCATTCATATTGCTCGTTCAGTGCCTATTTCGGCAGAACGGAAAATGCTACATGCATTGCCACAAGAATACAGCATCGATATGCAAGAAGGGATTAAAAACCCACTTGGCATGAGCGGTGTGCGTATGGAAGCTCGCGCGCACATCATTACTTGCTCAAACGATATGGCAAAGAATATCGAGAAATGTGTTGAGCGTTGTGGCCTTGAAGTGGATCAGTTGATCTTTACTGCACTGGCATCATGTTATTCAGTACTCACAGATGACGAAAAAGAGCTCGGTGTAGCCGTGTTAGATATCGGTGGGGGCACCATGGATATCACCATTTATATTAATGGTGCGCTTCGTCATTCAGCGGTTATTCCAGTGGCGGGTAACCAAGTGACTGGTGATATTGCAAAAATATTTAGAACACCTATATCACATGCTGAGTCACTCAAAGTACAATATGCGTGTGCGAGTAGCCAAATGGCAAGCAACGAAGACACAATTGAAGTACCGAGTGTTGGTGGCCGACCTGCGCGTATTATGTCGCGCCATACTTTAGCTGAGGTTGTTGAGCCACGTTTTAGAGAATTATTCGAGTTGGCGATGGAAGAAATACGCCGCTCAGGTTTTGAAGACCAAATTGCTGCAGGTCTCGTCATTACTGGCGGAACAGCAAAAATGACGGGTGCAATGGAAGTGGCAGAAGACATTTTCCAAATGCCAGTCAGAATTGGCAAACCAATCGGGATTGTTGGTTTGACAGATTATGTAGATGATCCTTCGTACGCGACCGCGGTTGGTTTGTTACAATACGGCCGTACAATGCAATCGATGAATGCACAAAAGTCGAAAGCTGAAGGTGATAATAATTGGTGGAACCGTATTACTAAGTGGTTCCAAGGTGAGTTTTAAGACTCAAGTCGGAGAGTAAACATGTTTGATATGATGGAACAGCACAGCGAAGAAGCTGTCATTAAAGTAATTGGCGTGGGCGGTGGCGGCGGTAACGCTGTTGAGCACATGGTAAAACAACAAATTGAAGGCGTACGTTTCATTGCTGCGAATACGGATGCACAAGCATTACGTAATTCATCAGCAGATGTAACTGTACAGCTAGGTACACAAATCACCTCTGGTCTAGGTGCGGGTGCTAACCCTGAAGTGGGTCGTAACTCTGCTGAAGAAGATGCTGAGACTATCCGTGCCAGCCTTGAAGGCGCTGACATGGTGTTCATCGCAGCTGGTATGGGCGGTGGTACTGGTACAGGTGCTGCGCCAGTGGTTGCTAAAATTGCTAAAGAGTTAGGCATTTTAACGGTTGCTGTTGTAACGCGCCCGTTTGACTTTGAAGGTAAAAAGCGTGCTGCAGCTGCTGAACAAGGCATTAATGAATTGTCAGAAACTGTAGACTCACTTATTACAATTCCGAACAATAAATTGCTTAAAGTTTTAGGCAAAGGCACTACACTGTTAGATGCCTTCGCAAAAGCGAATGACGTGTTATTTGGTGCGGTACAAGGTATTGCAGAGCTAATCACACGTTCAGGTCTAATCAACGTGGATTTCGCCGACGTACGTACTGTTATGTCAGCGATGGGTACTGCGATGATGGGTACAGCATCTGCGTCTGGTCCTGACCGTGCACAAGAAGCTGCAGAAGCGGCTATCTCAAGCCCACTACTTGAAGATGTCGATTTAACAGGTGCTAAAGGTATCCTAGTTAATATCACTGCAGGTATGGATATTGCGATTGAAGAATTTGAAATTGTTGGTAACCACGTTAAAGCACTTGCGTCAGAAAACGCAACAGTGGTTGTGGGTGCGGTAATTGACCCTGAAATGAGCGACGAGTTACGTGTAACGGTTGTTGCAACAGGTTTAGGCGGCGATCGTCGTCCACAGTTTGGTATTGTTGATAATGGCTTTAAGAAAGCATCAGGTTCTGATGTACAAAGCTCAATGAACCAAACAACTAGCAGCATGTATGTACCAAGCTTTGCAAGTCAAGGTAGCAGCGATGATGTAAGCATGTCATCAGCGTCTGAAAAGCAAGAGCCAGTACAACAAAGTACAACGAGCAGCTCAGTATCTAGCAGCACTGAGAGCAGCAAAAAATCTGATAAGTCAGAAGGGGGAGATTATTTCGATATCCCTGCTTTTCTTAGAAAGCAAGCTGACTAAATAGACTTTTACTGGTTATTTTGTTCGATAAATAAACAAATTGGCAGCTGGATGTATTTATGATACAATTCGCCGTCTAACTGTAACTATAAGTGAGCGAACCTATGATTAAACAGCGTACGATTGCAGAAGTAGTCAAAGCCATAGGAATTGGACTTCATAAAGGTGAGAAGGTCACTATTACTCTCCGACCTGCGAGCGCAAATACTGGGATAGTATTTCGTCGCGTAGACCTTGATCCGGTTGTTGATTTTGAAACAACACCAGAAGCCGTTGGTGATACGCAACTGTGTACCTGTTTAACAAACAAAGATGGCGTTCGCTTATCAACGACTGAGCACCTTATTGCGGCGGTAGCGGCAATGGGTATTGATAATCTAATTGTTGAATTAGACAGCTCAGAAGTACCAATTATGGATGGTAGTGCATTACCATTCATCTATTTGTTACAAAAAGGCGGCATTAAAGAAGTAAATGCAGCTAAGCGCTTTATTCGTATTAAAGAAAAAGTACGCATTGAAGAAGGCGATAAATGGGCTGAGATCGAACCATACGATGGTTTCCACATCGATTTTGAAATTGCGTTTGATCACCCAGCAATCAATGAAAGCCGCCAACGTATCGGTTTAGATATCACGGCACAAAGCTTCACTGAAGAAATCAGCCGCGCACGTACTTTCGGCTTTATGAAAGATATCGAGTATATGCACGCTAACAACCTAGCATTAGGTGGTAGCATGGATAACGCAGTTGTATTGGATGAGTTTAAAGTACTAAATCCAAACGGCTTACGTTACAGCGATGAGTTTGTTAAACACAAGATCTTAGACTGTGTGGGCGATATGTTTATGACAGGCCACAACATTCTAGGTAAAATCACGGCTTATAAATCAGGCCATGATTTAAACAATAAACTACTTCGTAAAATTATGGCGACTGAGTCAGCATGGGAATGGGCAACATTCGATACCCCAGTGACTATGCCAGCACCAGGCCTAGAAGTAGCGACAGCTTAATCGCAAGCATATTACAGTTATAAAAAATGACGCTTTAAGCGTCATTTTTTTTGCCAAACTATTATCAAGAATCATAAGCCTAGAATAGCTTCAAGCTCGACCAACTGATTGATTTGATAAGTTGGTTTAATATCCTCTGGTAGCTCAACTCCCGGGTGTTGTAACCAACACGTGTCGATACCCACATTGTGACCACCTAAAATATCGCTGGCAGCTGTATCGCCTACCATTAAAATCTGTTCTTTTGGCGGATTCCCCATTAATTGAAATGTATGTTGAAAAATCTCTGGGGCAGGTTTTGCTTTACCGACTAACTCTGAAATAACCAGCCAATCGAACATATCCTGTAAACCGGTGTGACCTAGGCGTTTTTGTTGTAACTTAGCAAACCCATTGGTAATAATGCCTAGCTTGGCGTGTGGTTTTAACTTTGTAAGCAAGTCAACTGCACCAGGTAATGGCACACAAATAGAGGCCATAGCATCCAAGAAGCCATCGTTAAGCTCTTTTGCTGGCACATCGAGTCTATTAGCCCATTCTGTAAAGCGAGTTATCTGTAGCTCGCTGGCGGTAATTTCATGCTTTTGATAAGCAACCCAAAGCGGCTTATTGGTTGCTTGGTAATGATGATAATCTGACTCAGTAAATTCTACGCCGTAATGTGCAAACATCACTTTTAAACCTTCGAATGCATTAAAACTAAATAGCGTTTCATCTGCATCGAATAATACGTGGCTATACTTCATGGTTATCCTAATTACTGGTTGAATAGGGTAGGGTGTGAAAATGGCGCCATGGCCAATGTCAGCGCTTGTACATAAGTACTTTCGCGCGTAGCAAGATGATTGGTTAATAAGCCAATAGCACCACCTTGTTGTTTGATATTAACGGTATTGAACGCCTCATCCATGACATCACCTAGTTCTTTACCAGCTAGCAAGGCATCGTAAAAAGGTTGCGGTAACGGTAGGTTGCTACTGCGACCAACGCTAAATTGCTGCTTGTTTGCAATCACTACAAAGGCAAAGGTTGCAGCGCCATAACTAAATTGTTCTGCGCCGCCTTCCATTGCTGCATAAAAGTCGGCGTCAAAGTGATCTTGGCAATACTTAACACGGTTTTCAGCGCCGATACGGGTTTCATCTTCGCCTAGCGGCTGATCAGGCACACCAGAAGGTGCATCTTCACCTTTGCATTCAATGGTATGATTTGGGAAATAAAGACTAAAGACATGTTTAGCCGCGTTAATTTTAACGGGGTTCTTTGAACCAACAATAACACGTAAAGTTTGTTTCAAGCCGACGACTCCATTGTTTTCACCAGAGTCAGCAGTGTACCCGAGTGAGTTAAATCGGCAAGTCAACCGGGGCTAAATTTTCAAGGGCGCGTTTTTTCAAAATAATATCTTTGATCAATGGGGTTAACACAAGCTCCATGGCTAAACCCATTTTGCCTCCAGGTACCACAAGGGTATTGATACGAGACATAAAGCTGCCTTCAATCATGCTCAAATAGTACGGAAAATCGACGTCATCTATGCCACGAAAGCGAATAACAACAAAGCTTTCGTCTAAAGAAGGAATATCTTTTGCGCTGAATGGGTTTGAGGTATCAACCGTTGGCACTCGCTGGAAGTTAATATGAGTACGCGAAAACTGCGGAGTAATATGATTTATGTAATCGTCCATCGAGCGCACAATAGAGCCCATTACCGCTTCACGAGAGTGGCCTCGTTCAGAGGTGTCACGAATGAGCTTTTGGATCCACTCAAGGTTGATAATAGGCACCATACCAATCAATAAATCGACATGCTTAGCAACATCATGATTCTCATCGACAGCACCACCATGTAGACCTTCATAGAATAAGATATCTGTATTTGATTCTAAGTCTTGCCAAGGGGTAAAGGTGCCCGGTAATTGGTTATAAGGGACCGCTTCGTCGAAAGTATGTAAGTAGCGTCTGATTTTACCTTGCCCGGTTTCGCCATATTGATAAAAAAGCTCCTCAAGGGCGCCAAAATCGTTAGCTTCTCGGCCAAAGTAGCTAATATGCTTGCCTTCTTGTTGTGCTTCACGGACTTTTTTATCCATTTCTGGACGTGTATAACGATGAAAGCTATCGCCTTCGATGAAGGCTGCATCAATGCTTAAGCTTCTAAAAATGTGCTTAATCGCATTGGTGGTTGTAGTAGTCCCCGCCCCAGATGAACCGGTAATAGCGATGATAGGGTGTTTAGCTGACATAATTATTCTCGTTATTGTTGATACCAGTCGGCATGAATTGTTAACCATTCTAGCGTGTTAAATGGTCAGTTACTTAGCTCGATTGGTATTATCGTGCATAAAATCAATCAGTAGAAACTGATAAAAAACGAACACGTCCTAGTTATAAAGGTCGAGCATGGTAAGGTCAAGTGACTGGCGGATTAATTAACGCTATCATGGGCTGATAAAAATTAAAACGAGAGAACAACATGAAATTGATTTCGTCTTTACTTTTCGTCGCAGCAGGGACATTTTTTACCAGTCACGTACATGCAGCGATGCCTAAAAGCGAAATATTACTTGCCGAGTTAGACACCCCATATGGTATGCAGGTGTCGCGAGTAACAGATGATAAAGCTTATAATAATCAACCATTTTTAGTTGATACAGGGCTTTACTATACCCATGAGGTTGTTGACGAAAATGGCCAGTCACAAACCGATATTGCGTTTTATGACTTTACATCTAAGAGCAGCGTGAATATCACCAACACGCCTGTCAGTGAATACTCGCCTACGCTGATGCCAAATCAGCAAGCCTTGTCGGCAATCGTGGTCGAAGCAGATGGCAAGCAAAAGTTATGGCAGTATCCATTAGCAGAAGAGCCAGCTGCAAGCCGAATTTTTGAATGGATTGAGCCGGTTGGCTACCACGCTTGGGGCGCTGATGAAGACCTGATCATGTTTATTTTAGGTGAGCCGCATACATTGCAATACACTCGTGTTGCAGCTGCTAAACCGCGTGTCATTGCCGGTGATATTGGCCGTACTTTAATTTTTGACAAGCACACAAACAGTTATTTATTTAGTTATAACAAAAACAACCAACATTGGGTTGCACGCTTTGCGCCGCAAACTGAGGAAGTTAGTGATTTATTTAGATTACCTGAGTCGGTGCAAGACTTTGCTTTAATTGACAAAGACACTGTGGCTTATGCGGTTAATAATCGAGTTCATAAGCGCAGCCTTACAGAGCCTGAAGTGGTATCACAGTGGCTCGATTTAAGACGCTTTTGTGAAGGCTCAATCTCACGGTTAAATTACAAACAGAGCAAACTGGCATTTGTATGTAATAAATGAGTAACGCTTTCAGCCTGATTGCTGTACTGTGGCTAAACTATCCACGTTATATGTAAGGAATGCCTTTGTCTTTTTCTGCCGAGCAAGTGAGTGTACAGCTGGTAAAAGCGGGCTGCCGCAGTAATTTTAAGATTAAGAATATTAACGAATTTATGCCAGCTAGCTCAAAAGAGGCATTTTATGTTCATGAGCAAAGTGGCCAGGCTAAAATTGTTATTAGACCTATATTTGAAGTATTCAGTGCTGATTTTGAGTCAATAGAGGGCATTACGCGAATCAAAGACTACTTTCACAGTAGTGAAATGACCCGCTTTCCAACTCGCATTTATAAAAGTGCACAGCCCATTCATTATGGTATTGCATTTAAAGTCACCTCACCTGACGCTGCTGAGCAATTTATAACTAAATTAACTGCTATTTTAGCGCAATAAAAAAGGGCCACATTGTGGCCCTTTTTGCATTTGCTTTAATTAGCGTTTAAGGAAGCTATTCACCGAGTTTAGCTCACGGTTTTTCAGTGCAATACAATCATTGATGCTTTCTTCAAGCTTACTAAGAGAACGTGCATAACCTGGTACTTCAGTGATTTTATCGTTGAAGAAGGTTTTGGTTTTTTCTAGGCTTTTCGCATCGCAGCTTGCCGTCGTGAAGAACGGTAAGTTTGGAACAAAGAACGGCGGTAAGTTCTTAGTGATGGCATCGTAATTGTTGTAAATCCACTCAATAAACAGTGCTTCACGCTCTTTACCATAGCCTAACCCACCTAGTAAGGTACGCATATCAGAGGCTGTTACGTTATCTGTTAAGCTGTATTCTAGAACCGCTTTTTGTAACTCAGGTTTACCAAAGTAACCCATCGCTGCCAGCATCTTAGTACGAACTTGTGGATCTTTGGTGGTTTTAAAGGTTTGTTTGTACTTTTCAAGTAACTTCGCATCGCCATGGTAAGCTGCAAGGTTTAAGTAAGTTGAGGCTAAATATGGGTCAACATTTTCAGGGTTGTTTAAGTACAGTGCCGCTTGTGCTTTTGCGGTATCAATGACTTTTTGATCTTGGCCATCAAAACCTAGACGGGCAATAACTTGCGCACGTAACTGTGATACCGCCGCGTCTTCACCTGTTTTTGCCGTTAATCCATATTGCTTAGCAGCTGGTGCAATGCTGTTACGGATAAACTTAGGCCATAGGTCACGGTTGCTGTCGTCTTCGAATACGCGTTTTTGAGAAGCAAGGTAACCTAATGCTGTGTTTGCCACTAATGGGTGAGCATCACTCACAAAGGCTTCTAAAGTTTGCATTAAGTGAGCCGCAGAGATAACACCTGCATCAAGTAATGAATCAACCGCAGAAAGTAGCGCTAAGCGCTCACGTACCGTTAGCTTGTCAGCAGCGTTCTCTAGTAGGGCATTAAACTGAGCATCATCTAATACCCAGCGGTAATAACCCATGGCACCTTGATCTGGGTAGATCCACTCAGGTTCAAAGTCGAGAGTTAGTTGCTGTGTTTCTTTATTCAGCAGTACACTTGCGGTTTTAACTTTGTCGCCCGCACCATACTTGATTGCAACCGGAACATTCCACAGTTGTGCAGGCGCATCAACGCCAGCATTTACAAAGCGGCTTTGGCTGATATTAATTTTCTTACCGTCTTGCGTTACTTTAATAAGTGGGAAAGATGATTGTTCGATAAATGATTTAAGAACACTTGCTACATCTTTATTAGACGCTTCGCCTAGTGCTTGCCATAGATCCGCGGCTTCTGCATTTTTATACGAGAATTTTTTCAAGTAAGCACGAATACCTTGCTGGAATGCCTCTTCGCCAATCCAGTTTTCAACCATAGATAAAACCGCACTCCCTTTACTGTAGGCAAGGCCAAGGCCATCCATGATATCAGCTTCAGTTTTGATTGGCTTACGAATAGGTTTAGTACTTAGACGCGCATCCAGTGCCATCACATGGTTTTGTGGTAAGTCTAAGTGCGACTCAAACTCAGGGTTAATTTGTGCAGTGATTTTTGCTGCCATCCAGCTTGCGAATGCTTCGTTTAACCATAAGTCATTCCACCACTTCATAGTCACTAGGTTACCGTACCACTGGTGCGCTAACTCATGGGCAATGATTGATACATTACGCTCTTTTTTGCTGCGCGTTGCTGTTGCTAGGTCTACTAGTAAAATGTCTTCACGGTAAGTCACTAGGCCTGCGTTTTCCATTGCGCCAAATGGGAACTCTGGTACTGCCACTGAGTCTAGCTTTTTGTATACGTAAGGAATGCCAAAATAATCTTCTAGGGCTTTTAACACTCGCGGCATATTTTCTTTTGCGTAATCAGCAAGGTGAATTTTACCTTGCGGAGTCAGTACACGGCCAGGGATTGGCATGCCTTTAATTTCAAGCTCTTCAAACGGGCCCACAGCCATAGCGACTAAGTACGAAGGAATCGGTGGCGTTTTGTCGAAAAAGTGCGTTGTCATATCGCCATCAACTTTGGTTTTTAAAACCGGTGTATTGGCATACACTTTTTGTGATGTTGGCGCTGTGATAGTCAGCTGAAATGGAATTTTATAACTTGGCTCGTCAAAAACCGGGAATGCACGACGCGCATCGCTCATTTCAAATTGCGTGAAAAGATAAGGTGTGCCTTGATCTAAAGTTTTATATAAACCAACACTTTGACGATTATAAGGGGCTGTAAAATCAACTTTTAAAGTGTATTTTCCTGGTTGGATTTTTTCTTCACAAGCGAATTTAACTTTGCCTGTTTTTAGCATTTCAGCACTTAGGTCACAGTTTTCTGCACCTAAAATTTTCGCCATGCTAACCGCATAATCAATACCGTTTAATTCGATATAATTCGTTGCTTTTAGAACCTCTAAAGCAATTTCGGTATGACCAGAAAAATTGTCTTTTGCAGGATCAAGCGTAAGTTCTACTTGTTGTGAGCTAGGCTTGGCAAGCTTTTCGATAACATATTCATTGGCATGGGCAGAGCTAACTGCAAGTGCAACACTCACCGTTAATAGGCTTTTTAAGAACATAAGTATCCCTGATTTTTTGTTGTTAGAAAGGCACCTGCTATGAGGGGCGAATCACCATGCTATCAGGTTTTAATTTGAACAGTAATAAATAGTTAGTAACAAAGTTTGTCAGTTAATTATGGCGGTCAATGAAACGCTGCCAATGCAGTTGCGGGTTTATTTGTCGTATGTTTTGCAGCACGGTATTTAATAACTGCATATCAGCAAAGCGTTGCTCGTTGAAATCTTTAAAACCAAGCAAGTAGTTAAAGGCGTCTTTGCAGTTGGCTTGCAGTGCATGAATTCGCACTTGTTGTTCAAAGTTGAGCCGTAAGCTGCTTATCGCGGTTTTCATACCTTGCTGATCAACAGTAGGAATAGCGCACTTTTGTAAATAACCAGCGCGTTCACCTTCACCCGAAAACCAAATACGTACTTTTTCGCTGTAGCGACCAGATTTAGCGGGTAAATCAAACATCAGTCGTTGCTGATTTTGCTCATTTAAATAGCCTAAGTATTGGTCAAGTCCTGCATCGAGTAATGCATTGTGGATAGGCACATAGCGGGGTTTTATCTTGCCATGTGTATGAAAATCAAAGCAGCGAATTCCATCAAGGGTGACAATATTATCAAGGGTTAAATGGCCAATTTCATCGCTGTAGGCACCGGTGTAATAAGCAAATAAAGGCAGCCAAAAGTGCCAATGCTTAGCTTGTTCACGTGCTAAACGCTGATCACCATAAATGTAACCATTATACAGGGTATGTAATTCCATGGCCGAAAAGGGCCTACGACCAAGATGGGACTTCAACCTAATACCTTGATAATAAAGATGTGTCGAAGAGTATAACTGATATACCCAAACCACCTCAAGATGCGAGCTTCAGTTGGAATTAAAAGCGATTTAGGCAAGGCATTGATTGCAAGTAATAGTGGTTCTATTGTTAAAATCAATATAAGTATCAAGTTTCCAGCTAAACGACACTGCCATAAATACGGCCGTGTCGTTATAAGCTTAAGGATTGCGATTAATCGCAAAGAGCTTTAGCTAAACCAACCGGTTCGATTTCAACGCATACTTGATCATCGTTCCAGTTTAAACCAACAAGCGCATCATCTTCGTTAAGGTCTTCAACCCACTCATCAAGAAATTCGTCTAGGCCAATTTCAACAGGGGTATAGTCTTGCCACTCATCTTTACATTGTGCTTTTGCAGCGTCTTCAGTACCCCAAAGTAATAGCACATCTGTGTCGCTAAATTGGTTTGATTCACAGACAACAAAACCACCATCTTCGGCACCCAGTGCCCACATAGATTCGTTCAAACGAACTTTTTCTACAAAGCTAACTAATTCTGATTCAATTTCGATATCGCTCATTTGCGTAACCCTTATCTTTATATTCGTGGATCTGTTTGTTGTACCGCCGCTTTATCGGCGAATTTATGATAAAAATCAACTAAGTTTTCTAGTTGGCTAAAATCAGTTAATTCGCGGAAGCGGATCCAATCTAGCAAGCAGTATAAACTGATGTTGAGGTATTCACAGCTTTTAAATACTGGCTCCGATAAATGAGTATTCAAATAGGCTAATGTTTCAACAATTCGTTCATTCTGTAAATTAAAAAATAGTTTGTCGCTGTTGGTATCAAACCCTGAACGCTGACAAAGTAAAATTTCTACCAGTGAATCATTGCAGGCATTGATAATGGTTAAGTAGTTCTCTTGCTGCCAGCTAAGTAACGGCTGATCAGCTTTCTCGAGCAGGTAGCGAATAATGGAGTTGGAATCACATAAGGTAAAATCATGGTCGATTAATACAGGAATTTTTCTGGCAGGGTTATGAGCAATCATGGTTTGTCTGTCTTGCTCAGAGAAAATATCCAAATTAATAAAATCAATAGGTAGGTTATTAAGTTCCGCCCAAATCCGAATACGGCGCACAAAAGGTGAGGTAGTAGAGCCTAGTAATTGCATGATGGTATCCTTTGCAAAAAAAAGCCGCTGTGAAGCGGCTTTTTGAAATCAATTTGTTAATTAGTCAGTACGGCTTGTTACTTCTAGAAGATGATAACCAAACTGGGTTTGCACTGGGCCTTGTACTTGGTTAATTGGTGCAGAGAATACGACTTTGTCGAATTCTGGAACCATCATGCCAGGGCCAAACTCACCTAATGCACCACCATCTTGACCTGATGGGCAATTAGAATGAGCACGAGCAAGCTCTGCAAAGTCAGCTCCTTGCTCAATTTGCTGTTTTAAATCTAAACAGTGAGCTTCACTGTCTACGAGAATGTGTCTTGCACTGGCTACTGCCATAACATCTCCTAATGTGTGTTTTAGTATTAAATTACTAGTTTAGTTCAATATTTACCGAACGAAAAATTAAATTTATTTTGCAGTTAGCTCAGCTTCAATTGCATCGCGTAAAGTTTGCGATTGTGGCTTAGTTTTACTATTAAAGCGCTGCACTGTCTTACGGTCAGCAGACACTAAATATTTGTAAAAGTTCCAGTTAGGTGAGCTAGTTGCTTCGTTTAGGTGTTTGAATATCGGGTTTGCATCGCTACCGCGAACGGCACTGGTAGCAAGCATATTAAAGGTTACGCCATAATTGATGAAACATACTTTTGCAGTGTCTTTTTCATCGTCTTCTTCTTGGAAAAAGTCATCTGATGGAAATCCTAATACGACCAAGCCTTGGTCTTTATATTCTTTATGAATAGCCTCTAAGCCTTCAAACTGGCCGGTAAAACCACAATTACTAGCTGTATTGACTATTAGGAGTGGTTTGTCTTTGAATTCGCAGAAGTTAATTGACTCTTTTGAGCGTAACTTTCTCATAGTGACATTGGTAAAATCATCACATTGGCTGCTTGCTTTAGCAGCTGGCGTAGCCTCAGTAGTTTGTGCTGCAAGGTTGGTTGTTATTAGGCCTGCTGCAAGTAACAAAGCATATTTATACATAGTTATTTCCCGCTAGTTATTTGTGATGAATATACGCTAATATGCAGCAAAGTGATCATTTAATTTCAGCTATTTATGACGATTCGCAAAGCAACACAAACCGATTTAACTGACATAGTCGCTATTTATAACGAGACCATCCCTGGTCGTATGGTAACTGCAGATACAGAAGAGGTATCGGTTGCAGACAAACAAGCTTGGTTTGATAGCCATACAGAGAAAAGACCTATCTTTGTTTTTGAGCAACAAGGTAAAGTGCTTGCTTGGCTGAGTTATAAGTCATTTTATGGCCGACCTGCCTATGATGGTACCGTTGAAATTAGTATTTACATCACCCAGCAAGCTCAAGGGAAGGGGCTAGGTAAACAATTGCTTACATTTTCAGAACAGCATGCAAAAACACTTGATATCAAGGTGTTATTAGCTTTTATCTTTAGCCATAACCTACCGAGCATAAAACTGTTTAATCGCTTTGATTACAAGGTCTGGGGAGAGCTTCCTGAGATTGCGATCATGGATGATAAAGCCTATAGCCTTACTATTTTAGGTAAGCGTTTAGACAGTTAATTAGCTAAAAAGCTAATAAAAAATGCGGTACAAATTGTGACCCATTGCGATTTTAGGCTACGCTAAAATAGGTATTTATTATTAAGCGAGTCTAGTCTACTGTGCGAAGAATATTGATTGTTGATAGCAATAGTGTTTTAGCAATGCGGGTCAAGGTGCTGCTAGAGCTTATTGGCTGTCGAGTTGAGCTATTACATTTTGCAATGGTTGATGATGCTGTTTTAGAGCAAGACTTTGATCTTGTTGCAGCTTCTCATGGTGTGCCAACCACTGTTATTAAAACGCTAATGGGAGTGTTCTCACAAGAGCATTTCTTGCTGTTAGCGCCTAAAGCGCAGCGTAGTGATTTACTAGAGCATTTTAGTGAAGTAAATCGCCTATTACCTAATGCTGTGGTGATTTACCCCTTCTTTGCAAATAAAGAGATTAGCTCTTTATTAGAAGGGGTACTTGAGCTCGACAGCGATAATATTCTTCAACTTCCTACCGTGTTACTTGTCGATCACTGTGCTGAACGTTTGGCGCAAATAGCCCTAAACCTCAAAGGGGCACATATTAAAACCTTCACAGCTGATAATACTGCATCTGCTGTGGATGTTATTAAAGAACAGAGCATTGATTTACTCATTAGTGATTTTACTTTTACTGATGGCACAGGGCTTGAGCTCTTTAATAAGCTCAAAACATGTCAGCCTAATAGTCGTTGTTTACTTTATACCTCTAAGCCAGATCAAGTCTCGATGGTAGCAGCTATTCGTCAAGGGGTAGAAGATGTGCTCATCAAGCCGATTGATGATAATAGTCTGCTGCAATCAGTACATAAACTTTGGCAGACAGAACTATTAAGGCGTCATAACACTGAATTAGTAGAGCGTTTGCAAAATACAGTTGATGCACTCATTGAAAAAGACAGCTTATTACGGGTCATTTTTAAGCATACACCCGATGCCATTATTCTATTTGAGCGTGGTGGTAAGGTTATAGAAACTAACGACGCCTGCGAGCAGCTGTTTGAAAAGCCGCTGAAAGAATTTGAGAATTGCTCTGTTTTTGAATTTTTTGATGTGGCATCAACTGAGCGCATCAAAGATAAGATTGCGACTTTAAGTAAAAACCGACAATTTAGTTGTGACTTACGACTACTCAAGAAAAATGGCAGTGAGGTGCCTTTAGTTGGCTCGTTTAACGAAATCGACCACCACGGAGAAATTGCGCTAGCGGTGATCTTTAAGAACGTTACACATCTTAAAGAGAAAGAAGATTTACTCGTTGAAGCTAAAGATTTGCTTGAAGAAGAGGTCAAAGCCCGTACTGCTCAGTTAGAGCATGCTAAAAATGTGGCAGAAGCGGCAAATCATAGTAAATCTGAGTTTTTAGCGAACATGTCTCATGAACTTAGAACACCTATGCATTCTATTTTAAGCTTTGCTCGCTTTGGGCTTGATAAGGTTGCTAATGACGATTTAAGTAAAGACAAGTTAAACAAGTATCTATCTAGAATTGAGCAAAGTGGTGAGCGATTATTATCGCTGCTAAATAACTTACTCGATCTATCAAAGCTCGATGTCGGGAAATTCCCGTTCAATCCGCAAAAGCATAACTTAAGCAATATTATAAAAACCAGCATTGATGATGTGTCGGGCACAGCCCTTGAAAAAAGTATTGCTATTCGGCCTATAGGTTTTGAACAAGGCATTGTGCTTGAGTGCGACGAAGAACAAATTAATCAAATTATGCGTAACTTGATCGGTAATGCACTGAAGTTTAGTGAGCCGAATAGCGAAATTGATATTAGTTTAGCGGTGAATGAGCAGATGGCCGAAATCGCTGTTATTGACCGCGGAATAGGGATCCCTGAACAAGAGCTTGAAAAGATTTTTGCTAAGTTTGAGCAAAGCAGTAAAACCAACAGTGGTGCGGGAGGCACTGGGCTTGGATTAGCTATTTGTCGGGAATTTGTAGCCTTACATCAAGGCACTATTTCGGCAAGTAATAATGAGTACGGGGGGGCCACTATTTTGGTACGGCTGCCCTTAGAAATAGACTTGCCGCAACACTTGGCAAATGAACAACAGTCTATATCGATGAATTAATAAAACGGAAGAGATAATCATGGCCTTGAAACGTATTTTAGCGGTTGATGATGAACCATTTAATTTAGAAATTATTGAAGAGATCCTTGAGGATCTCGATTTTGAGCTGAAAATGGTTAATAGCGGCCCAGAATGCTTAGAAGTCGTTGAAGAGTTCGACCCTCAAGTGATTTTACTCGATGTGAGCATGCCACAAATGAGTGGTTACGATGTCTGTCGTAAGCTCAAAGAAAACCCCAATACGCAAAAAATTATTGTGATGTTTGTCTCAGCCAGAGGCACCGTTGAGGAGCGCATGGAAGGTTATTCTGTTGGTGCAGAAGACTACATTGTTAAACCATTTAGCCATAATGAGCTCAAGCTTAAGTTACAACATTTGAATCAAGTGCTAATTGAAAAGGAATCGCTAGAACAACAAGTTGAAGATGCTACGTCAACGGCATTTAATGCGATGGCAAACAGCAGTGAAATGGGACAAATTGTTAATTATATTGAGCATATAGGTTCAATAGATAACGAACATGAACTCGGCAAAGCCTTTTTAAACTGTTTAGGTGCATTTGATTTACAAAGCAATGTGGAGTTTAGATTAGATAACGAAGTATTACATTTCTCTGTGTCGGGTGTGTGCTCGCCGATTGTGATCGAGCTGTTTGAAATGCTGAAAAGCAAAGGTCGATTGCACGAGTTCTCAAATCGGATTTTAGTAAACTATGAAATGATCAGTTTGCTTATCTTAAATATGCCTGGGCAAGACCCCGATAAGCATGGTCGAATTCGAGATCATATTTGCTTTTTAGTCAGTGTTACAGAGCAGCAGCTTAAAGCGATTCTCACTAAAAAAGAGCTACTTCAGCAGCAGCAACAGTTAAATGATGCTGTAAGTAAGGTGCACAGCAAATTTACAGGTTTGATTGAGCTTTTAAATGAAAACCGTATCAATAACGAAGCTGTATTTAAGCGGCTTCAAGAAGACTTAGAAAGTCGCATACCGACCATGGGCTTAGATGAAGACCAAGAGGTGTTCATCTATCAAAAGGTCGATGAAACCATTCAAAACTCAGTGGCTCGAGAGGAGTCAGTAAAAGGGGTTAAAGCAGCCTTTAAAGAAATTGAAAATGACTTATCACTATTATTAACGCGATAGGGCAAAGCTTGAACTAGTCATCAAGCATCTCTGGGTAGGCCTTTTTCAACAATGCGAATTAAGCGCGCCGTTTTACGAAGCTTTAACTGGCGCTTATTTTTTTGCTGATCAAGCGCCCACTCGATATGCTCAGCGACCAAAGCTGTAGCGGTTGTTAACCTTTGCTCTAAAGCCTCGATTATTTGCTCGTTGTAATCAGCGTTACCTAATCCGACAGCAAGGTTTCTTAACCAGCGCTCGTGACCAATACGGCGTATAGGGCTGCCTTCGGTATTTTTAAGAAAGGTTGCTTCATCCCATGCAAATAAAGTCAGTAATTCTTGATCTTTAAGTTGCTTTCTTGGGTGAAAGTCAGCTTCATCGGTGAGTTGACCGTAGCGATTCCATGGGCATACTAACTGACAGTCATCACAGCCATAAATGCGATTCCCTAACAGTGGGCGATACTCTTCAGGAATTGCGCCTTGTAATTCAATAGTAAGGTAAGAGATACATTTACGGGCATCGACTACATAAGGCTCGACAATCGCACCGGTTGGGCACAGTGTCATACAGGCAACGCATTTCCCACAGCCTTCAAAGCTATTCTCATCATCAATAGGTAGTGGTATATCAACAAACAGCTCCCCTAAGAAAAACCAAGAGCCCGCTTCTTTATTGATTAATAAACTATGTTTTCCACGCCAGCCCAAGCCTGCCTTTTCGGCTAGTTGCCTTTCAAGCACTGGAGCTGAGTCAACAAAGGGACGAAAGCCGAGCTGGCCAACTTGCTGCTCTATTTTTTGGCCTAACTTTTTCAGACGGTTGCGAATTAACTTATGATAGTCACGACCCAATGCATAGCGACTAATGTACGCTTTATCAGTCTGTTTGAGGTTTTTAGCAAAGCTTGCATCAGGCGGCAGGTAGTTCATTTTTACTGAGATGACTCGCTGCGTGCCAGGTACCAGCTCTGCTGGGCGCGCTCGCTTCATACCATGGGCTGCCATGTATTCCATCTCACCGTGATAGCCTAAATCTAACCAGCGCTGTAGCTGCGCTTCATGCTTCGTTAGGTCAATATCAGTGATCCCGACTTCTGCAAAGCCAAGGTCTTTACCCCATTGCTTTATTTGCAGTGCGAGTTGTTCATAATCAATAGAAGGAGTTGTCACGGTCAATAAAAAAGTAGCCAAGAAGCGGCTACTTTAACATAGTTTGACTCAGAGCAGCAGTTAAAAGCCGATCACACAAAGCGTTTTAACTGCTCTTGGGTTTGTTGGCTCAGTTTATGGGACTGTTGGCAATCAGCGAGTGATTCATCAATTTGCTGCTTAGCTTGCTCACCCAAAGCCACAATTTGCTCAACCGTTTGATGGGTCTGGGTTTGGGTTTGCTCTAGTAAATGCACCGCGCTGACAATCTGTTGTAGTTGTTGTTGGTTTTGCTCAAATTCGCCAAGCATATTGCTAAAGCCTGTTGAGGTGTTGCTAATGGCAGTTTCAGCTTCACTCGAGTGGCTAATTAACTGCTCAGACTCTTTATTGGTTTCGCTAACGAGGGTGTTCATCTGATTAATAAAATCGCTGATCTGGCGAGTTGCATCGTTTACTTTAACTGAGAGCGATCTAACTTCATCGGCAACCACCGCAAAACCTCGGCCTGCTTCACCTGCACGTGCCGCTTCAATTGCAGCATTTAGGGCAAGCAAATTGGTTTGGTCAGAAAACTCTTCAACCATTTTTAAAATGGCGCGAATGTTCTCGCTGTTTTCTTTAAGGCCAGACACCGTTGCTGAGAAGTTACCCAAAATTTGGCTAATCATCGCGACCTTTTTAACTAATGCCGATAACTCAGTGGCTGAGTGCTTAACAAAGTTTAAGTGTTCACTATTAACATGATGCACGCTGTCAGTATTTGCTGAGATATTCTCAAGGCTTGAAGTAATTTGGTTGCTTGAATCAGTAATGGTTTGGCTGAATTTTATTTGCTGGTGGCTCATTTCTGCAGTTTGCTGCATTGAATGAGTCATCTTTGAACTACTATCTGCACTGGCTTGTGCACTTTGGTAAGTGGTGGCTAATAGGTTTGCTAAATGAACAGTAAAGGTATTGTACTGCTCACTTAAATCACGAAACTCATCATAGGTAAAATGCGGTAGCTTGGCAGATAAATCAGCATCATGGCGGTTGATTTGCTCAAGTGTATCGCGCATTGCTTGCACTGGGCGCACAATTAAAAAGCGCATGTAGAAAACAGTAAAAATAAAGCTGGCGACGATAACAAAGGTCATTAACCAAAATAGTCCCATACCAGCTTGTTGCTCTGAAAGGCTGCTATAAAGCCAGATCAAAGTAATGGCTTGAAACGCAAACACAAAACCTAAATTACCGACAATCTTACGTGTGAGGGTGTAAAAGAAAGTTTGTTCGATAAAATTGTAAATGCGCATATAGCTACTCATTAAGGTGTTGTGTTGATTCATTTTGGCGTAATTTTTTTATTATTCAATGTCACATAATTCAACAGTATAGCTTAGTTTTGTTGAGTTACAGTGACTGCAGTGTCATTTGTGTATGACACGGAAAATTAGTAAAAATACCATCTACGCCATACTCTAGCATTAATTCGATATCTTCCACTTTATCGACCGTGTAAGCATAAACTTGAAGGCCGCGTTGTTTTGCGTCAGCAACAAACTCATGGTTTATAAAGTTTTTATCTACATGAATGCTATAGGCATGGAGTTTTTGCGCAAACTCGCTGTAATTAATTGGAATAGAAGCGGTAAGTGCACCAATCTTTACCCACGGCAATTTTTGCTTTAGCCACATCAGTTGGTGGTGATCGAATGAAGAGACTAGCAGGTTATCCCGAGAAATTTTCCCAGCGCTAACGTTTGATTCTATAAGCTCTACAAATTTATCTAACGAAAAAGTATGTTTAAGCTCTAAATTAAGTAAAGTTTTATCAGCAACCCAATCGATTGCTTGTTGTAAAGTGGGCACACACTCGCCATTGCCTGCATCGTATTGTTGAATTTGCTCTTTTGAGCAGGCGTTTACTTTACCGCGACCAGAGGTTGTACGATCAAGCCAAGTGTCGTGAATAATCATGTAATCATCAAGGCAGCTTTGCACATCAATTTCGATGCCATCTACTGCTAAATCAACAGCTGCGATAATGGCGCTTTGAGTATTTTCTGGGTAGGTACCACTGGCACCTCTGTGAGCGAATACTTTCATCATTGCTTATACCTACGAGTCACTGACCATGTTTCATAAAAAGCGGCACTAATCACCAGTGCGCCACCAATAAGAGTGCTAATTGAAGGTTGCTCATGCAAAATTAAAAAAGCGAAAAACGTACCGTATAAAGGCTGCAAACACGATATCAAACCAGCGGTTGAAGCTGATAAGTTTTTTAGGCTTGCTGCAAACAGTGAGTGCGGTGCTGCTGTAAAAATAACTCCTACGGTAATTAATAGCAGCCAATTTATTGTATCAACTTGTAATGGCGGTACTTCGACAAAGGCGCACAGCATAATGCAGGCGATCCAAGTTTGATAAAGCATGGTTTGTGGGCCGCCATATTGGCTAAAGTAACGCTTGTGAACGATATTTCGAAACGCAAAAAAGAACGCTGACAAAATGCCAATAGCAATACCTAGGGTGACATCATTGCCTAAGCTGGCATCAGGAATAAGTAAATAAATACCAAGCATCACCACCAAGGCGCTAAAAATATCTTTGAGCTGTGGTTTACTGCCATGAAATAAAGGCTCTAAAAATACCGTGATAACAGGGTAAGTAAAAAAGGCAATCATACCGACTGCAATACCTGCTAGTTGCATACCTGCGAAGTAGGTGAGCCAATGTATTCCAACAGTGACGCCAAGTAACAAGGCTATAAGGTAGTCGCGACGCGAGTGAAGCTTAATCGCTTTGTGTTGAATTGTAAGTAAGATCAGTAAGGCACAGCCTGCAATTGCTGTTCTGTAAACGGTAATATCTAATGCACTTAAGCTGACTAGCTTTGCGAATAATGCAGTACCACCAAATAGGAGTACTGCAATATGTAGATATATTAGGCTCTGTTTGTGCGCCTGCATTACAAACCTTGTTATTGTTGTTATTAACTCTCTTTGTAACGGTAATCCTTTACTTTGTAAACTCCCCAAATGGGCTAATCTATTCGTTTAGTTCCAATATTTCCATCCCTGCAAGTAATAGTGCAGCACATTAGGCTCATCAAGCGTCGATACTTTTTCATTGTTAGCGCTAATATCCGGGGTAAAAATAAACAATTGTGCGTCATTTTCAGGGCGGTAAAAGCGGGTTTTAACATGCAATACTTGTTGGTTACTGCACATCAAGTTGCAAGCCATAACAAAGCCCCATTCGCCAAAAGAGGGCACATTCAAATGATAAGGCAAGGTGTGCGTAAAGCCTGCTGCACTGAGCGTGTTATTGATAGACCAAAATGCTTGCTTCGCAAAAAATGGGCTGGTGGCCTGGGTCACTACAATACCGTTATTTGGTAGTCGTGTTTTTACTAGTTGATAAAACTGCTGACTGTAAAGGCGAGCTAAATTGATTGCTTTTGGATCCGGTAAATCAATAAAAATAATATCGAACAGCTGTTCGTTTTGCTCAATAAACACATAAGCATCTTGATGAATAACCGTCACTTTAGGGTCACTGAGTGAGTGCTTGTTAAGTGTTGTCAGGTTGTGATTAGTTTGCGCAAGCTTAGCGACTGCTGGATCTAAATCGACTAGGGTAATAGATTCTATTTGCGGGTACTTCAAAAGCTCTCTAGCTGCTAAGCCATCGCCACCGCCTAAAATTAGAATACGTTTGGCATTACCATGGCGCACCATAGCGGGATGGATAAGCGCTTCGTGATAGCGATACTCATCAATCGATGAAAACTGTAAGCCACCGTTTAAATAAAGCCGAATATCATCTTTATGACGAGTCAGTACGATTTGCTGATAGGGTGTTTGCTCTGAGTGTACAACACGGTCATCGTAGATTTGGCTTTGCCAAAGATGGGTGAGCTGTTTACTAGCAAATAAGCAAAGCACTAATACTGAGCAGACTAAAACTAATGTGAGTCTAAGCACTTTTCGACGATTTGGGCTGATATGGTCGATAAAGTACCACAGCAATAACAGCGCAATACTTAGATTCATTAAGCCAAAGCTTAAGGCTGTTTTAAAAACCCCAAGCCAAGGTAAAAATAGAAAAGGAAACAGTAAAGTCGCAAGCAGGGCGCCAAAGTAGTCAATAGATAACACATTGGCGAGGTTTGCTTTTAGCGCATAATGTTTTTCCATTAGGCGACTTAACAGCGGAATTTCTAAACCAATCAAAATACCAATTAAGCTGGTGAGTAAAATACTAATTGCTTGCAGTGGTAAGCCAAACGCATAACAGAAATACAATAAGGGCACACTTAAGCCACCAAGTAGTGCAAGCAGTAGCTCAAAACCGATGAAATACACCAGCAATGGCTTATCAGGCACAAAACGCGAAAAATAAGAGCCAACTCCCATTGCCGCCATATAGACGCCAATTGTCAGAGAAAATTGGGTGATGCTATCACCCAAAAAGTAGGCACCAGTGGTTGCGATCAGTAGCTCATAGATAATTGAGCAAAGGCCAGCAACAAAAATACTAAACAGTAAAATGTGGCTTTCGCGAATTGAGTTATTTTCCACCTGGGCCGCCTCGTGAACGGAAACCTGCACTGCCAATACTTTGTTCACGCAATTGTTTATCAACGCTTATCGTGAGGTGGTGATAGGAGTAAACTTGCCAATCTTGCTCTTTGTCACCTTTGCTATATGCCAAGAAGGAAAAGAAGAGCACGGGTGCTAAAAACAGTAACGCAATAGGCCAAACTGAGATACGCGATTCCATTGCTTTTATAGCCTCAGGGTTTAACTTATTGATTGGTTTATAAGTAATATCGGAGCCTTCACGCTCAGCTTCTAAACGATGCAGCATTACAAATAGCGCTACACCGCCGATGAAGCCAGAAATCCATAACAGCGGTAGCATGAAATTACTGTTACCTTTGATTGGGATTATACGAAACGTATAACTAAAATGTTCGGCACGCTTATTTGGGCCAAACGTACTACTGACGTAGGCGCTATATTGCCCCTTCTTAGGGAAGTGGACATCGTGATGAGTATAATCACGGTACTCAGTCCATTTACCATCTGAATCGTGTCCGGTTTCGGCCCAAAGTTCATCAGAGTAACTAAATAAGTAGTTACCATCAGGGTCAAAAATTTCGATATCAATGGCTTTCCATGAGTTTAAAGGCAGTCTGCCTTTAATTTCTAAGCGCATCATTTGGCCATCTTCTGGCACTGTAAATAGGTAAGGTTTGTCTTGTCCGTCGTAGTCTTTAAAGTTGCCATATTGGCCACTAATAAGTGGCGCTTGTAGATCTGCACGTATCACTAAGCAAACAACAAATGTGATAGCGGCAATAATAAAAAGCTTATAGATGTTCATCCATTACTCCATAAATAAGCTTAAATAGCGATAGTGATGATAACAGCAACACAGATTGCAATGCTGCTTTCAATAACCGCAACGGCGGTGTTTTTGTCGTGCATTGCTTGGTCGAGTGAAATTTTGCTAAAGATAATTTTATCAACGAGGTAACGCACAATTGGTAAAATTAAAAAGCCAAATAATGCGTCAATAAAGAATAAGCTTAAGCTTTGTTGCCAAGTATGAAAGCCACCAATAAGCGCATGACACAAGATAATAGCTAACGCCAACATGGTGCCAGAAAAGCTAAGCGCAACGGCTTTGTTGCCTTTTTCGAGCTGTTCGTGAAGATTAAAAGCAGTGAGGTGATCATAGCCTTTGGCAAAAATGATCAGCATTAGTTGCCCTAAAAAATAAAACACTATGGCTGATAACCAGCTGCCTTCACCGGTTAATGCGCCACCAATGATAAGTGCTGCGGCCATATAGTTTGCTGCTTGTACTAAGCCCACAGCCTCATTTTGTTGGTTAATTAATTGCTCTTGGTTACAGAACAAACGCAGCAGTAATTTGTCATTTAAAATACGTGAGCAAGTTAGCAGCACCATACCTAATACACTGTACAGTGATACATTCATCAAATCGCTTAGTAAACCTTGACTAGGCCCAGCTAAAACAAAGCCATAAATAATGGTAATTGCCCCTAAGTAGCCGCCAATAGATAAACCCAAGGCACTGTTGGCATTGTCGGTTAACTGGTTGGTGGTGTTATAAGGGGTTGCTAAGTTATACGACAGTTTTGCAACGGCTATGATTGCAATGAATAGACCAATATAGGCGCTGTTGTAGGCCATCGTTGCGAGGTAGTGGGTTAAGTTAATATCCATATAATTATGTTAGCTTGTTGTTATTTTCCGAAAATATTAACACAGAGTGTTTGTTGCAAAGAATATCAAAGCTTCATTTTTGGCAGAATTAATCAATTTCTTAAAAGTTTCATAGCTTTTGCCTGTCTCATTGTTAGGTTATGGGTTAAAATAACAACATAACCAACTAACAAGATAGTGAATGTCAAAACAGGATCCAAATCTCAGTCGAGAACAAGAAAAGTACGAAAACCCCGTCCCTAGCCGTGAGTTTATACTTACTCACTTAGAATCTCGCGCCAAACCAGCAAACTTCACACAACTTTGTGACGAATTACATGTGAATGATACAGAGCGTCAAGTTGCGTTCAAACGTCGTTTACGTGCTATGGAGCGCGATGGTCAACTGTATTTCAATAAGTTTAAATGCTACGCATTGATCGATGAATCTGGCCTAGTTAAAGGCAAAGTCATTGGTCATCGTGACGGATTCGGCTTTTTAGAAGTTGAAGGTGAGAGTAAAGATTGGTTTATCGCGAAGCACCAAATGAATATGGTGTTGCACGGTGACATTGTGCTTGCTAAAGGCAATCGCAAAGGCTCAAGTGGCAAATGCGATGCACGCATCATTAAGGTTTTGACCAATGAGCGAGCCCCGATTGTTGGCCGCTATTTTGTTGAGCATGGTATTGCAGTTGTTGTGGCTGAAGACCCACGCATAACGCAAGATATTATGATTCTACCGGGTAGTGAAAATGGCGCGCGCCACAACCAAATGGTGCAGGTGCAAATTACCCAAAACCCAAGCCGACATATGAATGCGGTAGGTAAAGTCACTGAGGTACTGGGTGAGCACTTAGCACCGGGTATGGAAATTGAAGTTGCACTACGCAATCACGATATTCCTCACGTTTGGCCTGAAGCGGTTGAAAAGCAAGTTGCTCATTTAGGTGAGTTTGTTGATGAACAGGCAAAGCAAGGTCGCGTTGATTTACGTGACTTACCGCTGGTGACAATCGACGGTGAAGATGCCCGAGACTTTGACGATGCCGTTTATTGTGAGCGCAAACCATCAGGTGGTTGGCGTTTATGGGTGGCCATTGCCGATGTGTCGCACTACGTAGGAATGAACACGCCTCTGAATAAAGAAGCGATTGAACGTGGTAACTCAGTATACTTCCCTGAGCAAGTTATTCCGATGCTGCCAAAAGTGTTATCGAATGGCTTGTGCTCATTGAACCCAGAAGTTGACCGTTTATGTATGGTTGCTGAGATGACGGTGTCAGAAGCGGGTAAGTTGTCTGGGTATAAATTTTACGAAGCGGTGATGAATTCACACGCTCGTTTTACCTACACTAAAGTGAATGCGATTTTACAAGGCGATGAAAAGCTGCGTGAAGAATACGCCAAGATGGTGCCACATTTAACTGACTTACAGCAAATGTACATGGCACTTAAAGCTGCTCGCCAAGAGCGTGGTGCGATTGAGTTTGAAACCTTAGAAACGCGCTTTGTGTTTAATGCACATCGTAAGATTGAATCAATCGTGCCTGTGGTTCGTAATGATGCACACAAACTTATCGAAGAGTGCATGATTTTAGCGAACGTATCGGCAGCCCGATTATTAGAAAAGCACGAGGCGAGTGCGCTTTATCGTGTGCATGATGAGCCTGATGCTGAAAAGCTTGGTTTCTTCAGAAACTTTTTATCAGAGCTTGGTATCGAAACTGCGATTTCTGATGAGCCAACACCAAAAGAAATAACCCAAGTGTTAGCTAAATTAGGCGACCGCCCAGAAGCTGAGCTTATTCAAACCATGTTGCTCCGTTCAATGAAGCAAGCGGTTTATCAGCCAGATAACATTGGCCACTTTGGTTTAGCTTTACCTGCCTATGCCCACTTTACATCGCCAATTCGTCGTTACCCTGATTTAGTGGTGCACCGTGCAATTAAAGCGGTACTTAAAGCGCAAGGTCAGCAAACATCGGGTGAGTATGCCTACACTGATGACGAAGTTGATATTTTAGGTGAGCAGTGTTCAACCACTGAACGCCGTGCTGATGATGCGACTCGCGAAGTGGCAGATTGGCTTAAATGTGAATTTATGCAAGACCATGTTGGTGACGAATTTGGTGGGGTGATCTCATCGGTAACTAACTTTGGTTTATTTGTACGCTTAGACGATTTACAAATCGACGGCATGATCCATGTAACTAACCTGGGCAATGAGTACTTCCATTACGATGGTGCTAAGCATTGCTTGATTGGTGAACAAACTCACACCGTTTATCGTCTAGGCGATAAATTAACGGTTCAGGTGTCATCTGTCAGTCTTGATGAGCGACGTATAAACTTAGTGTTAGCAGGTGAGGCGCAACAAGACCGTTATGCGCGTCGTCGTGGCCGTAGTGCCCCTGCAAAACCAAGTGTTCGAGCCCAGCTTAAAGCAGGTAAAATTCCTGGTAAAAAACCGCAGTCAGGCAGCTTTGAGGCAAAATCAGGCGACAAAGAGAATGAAAAACGTGGCAAGTCTTCACCTTCTAAAGGGCGCAAAAAGCCTAATAGTAAACAAGCTGATGCTGTAAAAGCCGGCAAAAAGAAGAGTAAGAAAAAAGCCACCAAAAAGGCAAAAAGACCGGGTAAGAATGCCCGTAAACGTAATGGCCGAGGAGCAAATAATACGTGAGTAATGAATTAATTTTTGGTTTTCACTCAGTTGAAGCAATATTAGCAAAAGAGCCTGAGCGCTTTTTAGAAATATACGCTTTAAAAGGGCGTGAAGATAAACGTTTAAACCCGGTTATTGACCAAGCACGTAAATTCGGTATTTCTGTACAATTTATGCAGCGTAAAGCGCTTGATAATAAAGCAAATGGTGAGCAGCACCAAGGCATTATCGCTAATGTGAAAGCGGCGCGCATGTATAACGAAAAAGATCTAGATGAGATCATAGCCCGTGAAGAAACGCCTTTCTTATTGGTGCTTGATGGTATAACAGATCCGCATAACTTAGGTGCCTGTTTACGTAGTGCAGATGCTGCGGGCGTGCACGCGATCATCGTTCCTAAAGATAAGTCTGCAAAACTGAATGGCACAGCGCGTAAAGTAGCATGCGGTGCGGCAGAAACAGTGCCATTGGTGCAAGTAACCAATCTTGCGCGTACGTTACGTGAAATTAAAGATGCTGGCGTTTGGGTTGTCGGCACTGCCGGTGAAACAGATACAGAGTTATTTGATGCAAATCTAACAGGGCCAATGGCTGTTGTTATGGGTGCTGAAGGGGATGGTATGCGCCGCCTTACTCGTGAGCATTGTGATTTATTAGTTAAAATCCCAATGGCTGGTTCGGTATCTAGTTTAAATGTGTCAGTTGCGACCGGTATTTGTTTATTTGAAGTGTTACGCCAGCGTAATGCAACGCAAATCTAACTGCCGCGAAAATTTCAGACACAAAAAAAGCCGATGTTACATCGGCTTTTTTGTATCTAACAGTTCTGATTAGATTTTTGCAAAAGCGTCTTGTAGTGGTGGTACTACTTGCTTCTTACGGCTTAATACGCGATCTAACCAAACGCGACCGTCTTCTGATTTAACATCATAGGCAGCTTCGATTACTGATACGTCATCAGACGCAATTAGCATTTCAGAGCCTTCTTTCATGATATCAGTTAACAGGAGTAATACTGAGTGGCGACCGCCTTCTTCTTTAAGCTTTGCGATGTCAGCTTCAAGATCTGCTTTGATCTCATCAAATACAGCAAGGTCGATAACTTCTAGCTGGCCAATACCTACTAGCTTACCGTTCATGTTGAAGTCTTTGAAATCACGCATTACTAAATCGCGTGCAGGCGTGCCTTCAACTGCTGATTTAACCTTGAACATTTCCATGCCAAGTTCTTTGAAATCTTCAATACCAGCGATTTCAGCAAGTGCTTCAACACACTTGATGTCAGCTGTTGTACACGTTGGTGATTTAAAGATTACAGTGTCGCTTAAGATAGCGCATAACATGATGCCTGCGATATCTTTTGGAATCTCTACGTTGTAGAAGTCATACATCATTTTGATGATAGTGTTTGAACAACCAACTGGACGGATCCAACACTCAAGTGGTGTTGATGATGTTAAATCGCCTAGTTTGTGGTGATCAACAACACCTACAACACGTGCTTCATCGATGTCATCAGGTGCTTGTGTTTTTTCTGTGTGGTCAACGATATAAACGTCTTCGCCTGCGTAGCTAAGTTTTAGCTCAGGTGCTTCGAAACCGAATTTATCTAGGATAAATTGTGTTTCAGGTGATACTTCACCTAAACGCGTCGGGATCGCAGGTTCATTGATCTGGTTTTTTAAGTAAGCAAGCGCAATTGCACCGCAAATTGAATCTGAATCAGGGATCTTATGACCCACTACATACATTGACATTGACGGAACTCCTTTAAATTTGGCGGATATTTTAGCAAAGTATCGACAGATTGATACATAACAGACATGAAATTTTGTTGATCAATTACAACTGCCAATTAATGTCCTTTTTGGTTACACTTTAAGATATTGAAAACTGAGGAAGATACTGATGCGCTTGAGCCGAAAAGCATGGAATAATGTAGTGATTATTTCGATGCTATTGATGATTTTTTTCTTCAATGGCCTACATAAAAAGCTCAATACACAGCCCGTTGAAGAAGGAGTACAAGCATTACTCCCAGAGCAAAGCTTCATTTTAGCAATGGCATTTCCAGAATTAAAAATCGAGCGTATCGGCACCTCTTGGCGTAGCCAATCACTACAAGAAACCACATGGCAAGGCGATGAGCAGCAGCTCGAACAACTTGTTGAACTTTGGCAACATCAAAAACTGACTATTGCCAGTCTCCCTGTTAGTAAAATTTCACAGACATCGGCTGATTATGTTGCCTCCGTGTGGCTAGCCGGGGAGCAGTTGCCAGCGGTGTATCAGTTGTACAACATAGATCAGCAATACTATTTATTAGATAAACGGTTACAACGAGTATTTGAGCTTGAACAAGCTGATGCGGCTAAGTTGTTTCCGTTATACCCGTTTTAAGAGAGTCACAGATGCCTGAATTACCAGAAGTTGAAGTTAGCCGTTTGGGAATAACGCCGCATGTGCTTAACCAAACAGTGACCAAAGTAAATATTCATAACGCCAGTATGCGTTGGCCTGTGCCTGATGATGTATATCAATTACAAGGACTTAAAGTTACTTCAGTGGAGCGTAGAGCAAAATATTTATTACTCGGTTGTGAGCTGGGTAGTGTTATTTTGCACTTAGGAATGTCGGGCAACTTACGAGTTGTGAGCGCAGATGAGCCATTAAAAAAGCACGACCATATCGAATTTATTTTAGCCTCAGGTAAAGCGCTAAGACTCAACGACGCGCGTCGCTTTGGTGCCTGCTTATGGCAAGCACCAGGCGAATGTCATACCTTGCTAACCAAGCTTGGACCGGAGCCTCTTACCGATGAGTTTGCTGCAAAGCGTGTTTACGAACAGTCTAGAAATAAAAAAGTACCAATTAAACAGTTTATTATGGATAACGCTGTGGTCGTTGGTGTAGGTAATATCTATGCCAATGAGTCGTTATTTAAGGCCGGAATTCACCCGAAACGAGAAGCCGGCAAGGTGTCTTTAAAGCGTTATCAGCAATTAGTGCCTATTATTAAAGAAACACTTGCTGCGGCTATCACGCAAGGCGGCACAACATTAAAAGATTTTGCTCAAAGTGATGGTAAGCCCGGTTATTTTGCCCAACAATTACTAGTTTATGGTCGCAAAGGTGAGCCATGTGTAACGTGTAAAGAGCCATTAAAAGAAATTAGATTAGGGCAAAGAAGCACTGTGTACTGCTCTAATTGTCAAAAATAACAAAGAATCCCTCATCTATGTAGTATTGCAACAGATAGCAAGATAGAGACAGGCTTAAGGAATGAGAAGGTTGTATGCTATTAAACAAATACGTCATAGGGTGCGTGTGCTTAGCGGCACTGGTGGGTTGTTCTAAAGAGCAACCTCAAGTTATCGTTGAAGAAGTGGTTACCGCTGAGGTTAAGCAGTTTGATGTGCCGCTGTATGGGAATTACGTGGCGCGTACAGACGCATCACTTGATGTTGAAATACGCGCAAGGATCACCGGCTTTGTACAAAGCGTAGAATTTGTTGAAGGTAGTTGGGTAAATGAGGGAGATTTACTCTACACCATTGATGATAGACCCTACCGAGCAAAACTTAATCGCGTTAAAGCGGCGCTGCAAAAAGACCAAGCAGCGCTGGCAAAAGCAAAGCGCGATGTTACTCGTTTAAAACCCCTCTACGAGCAAGATGCAGCAAGTCAGCTCGACTACGACAATGCAATTTCTATTCAAGAGCAAGCGCAAGCGTCATTATCAGCAACCCAAGCAGAACTTGAAGAAACCAAGCTTGATTTAGAATATACCCGTATTACGGCGCCAATTAGCGGCATGGTTGGTAGCTCTGAAGCCGATCTCGGTGCTTTGGTCGGCAGTAACGGTATTTCACTCCTTACTACCATTCAGCAAATAGACCCTATTTTCGTTAATTTTAATATGTCGGCACTTGATTACTTGAATGCCAAGCGGCGTATGACCAGCATGATGGAGCAGCTACAAGCCGAACAACAAGGCAAGGCACTTGAGGGCTTTGTACGTATTTCTTTGCCTGATGGCAGTGAGTATCGATATTGGGGTGATGTGAGTTTTACCGATCCTAAAATTAGCCCGAAAACGGGCACCTTTAAAGTAAGAGCAAAGCTGCCTAACCCTAATAGTGAGCTATTACCTGGGCAATATACAAAAGCACGGATTAAATTATCCGAATTGAAAGATGCCATTGTCGTCCCTGAGGAAGCTACACAAGTTGAGCAGGGCGGTATTTATGTGATGGTGGTACTTGACTCAGGTGAGATAGAGCGTCGCTTTATTGTTGTTGAGCATTACGGTGAACAAGGGATTGTTGCCAGCGCTGGCTTGAGTGCCGGTGAGCAAGTGGTGGTGAAAGGTTTGCATCGTATTCGTCATGGTCAGCAAGTAAAAGCGATTTCGTTAGCCGAGTTTGAAAAACGCCAATTAACGCCAAACACGGGCACTATTCCACTGGCGCCAGATAAACCAAGCAAACAAGATGATGAAAAAAATCAGCAGGGAGCTTAACTATGTTTTCGCATTTTTTTATCAAGCGTCCAGTGTTTGCTATCGTTATTTCGTTAGTTATTTTACTCACAGGCTTGGTCTCGCTCTTTACTCTACCGATTGATCAATACCCTGATATTGCTCCGCCGTCGGTTAAAGTGTCTGCTTCATTCCCTGGCGCAACGGCTGAGACCGCATCGGAGTCGGTAGCCATTCCTCTTGAGCAAGAATTAAATGGCACACCGAATATGTTGTATATGGAGTCAAAGGCAACTAACTCTGGCAGTGTTGGGATCACACTCACCTTTGATGTTGGCACCGACCCAGATCTCGCCCTTGTTGATGTGCAAAACACCGCAAGCCAAGCAGGTAGTAATTTACCTGTTGATGTGCAAACTGAAGGGGTGAATGTCTCTAATGAAAGTTCCGTTGAGCTGTTGAAACTGGCACTGACCTCTGATGATCCTCGCTATGACGAAATCTATTTGAGTAACTACGCCAGCATCAATGTTGAGGCGGCTTTAAAGCGTGTTCCGGGGGTTGGTAAAGTGCGTAACACCGGCTCGCGTTCTTATGCTATGCGGGTCTGGTTAAAGCCCGATATTTTAGCGGGTTACGAATTAACCGTGAATGATGTGACCGCAGCAATCAAAGCACAAAATAAAGAGGCCGCTGCTGGGGAGATCGGGGCTCAGCCAATGAGCGATGCAATTAAGCTTAATTTTCCGGTGCGGGCACAAGGACGGCTTAATAAGGTTGATGAGTTTAATAACATTATGTTGCGAGTTAACAGTGATGGCTCGATGATCCGTTTGCGAGATGTTGCAAGGGTTGAGCTGGCATCGTCTGCGTACACTTTAAATTCAAAACTAAATGAACAGCCCGCCACTATTTTGCAGGTTTATATGTTACCAGGCTCTAATGCATTAGCGGTTACTGAACGTGTTAAGGCTGAGATGGAACGCCTGAGCGCGGCTTTTCCAAAGGGAGTGAAATGGCAGTTATTTTATGATGCATCTGAGTTTATCAAGCTGTCGATTAATGAGGTGATCAATACCCTTATTCAAGCGCTGATCTTAGTGATTTTAGTGGTGTATTTATTTTTGCAAAACTGGCGAACAACTTTAATACCCGCTTTAGCTGTGCCGGTGTCAATAGTGGGTACCTTTATCGCCTTGGCTGCATTTGGATTTACCATTAACAATGTCAGTTTATTGGCTATGGTATTGGCAATCGGCATCGTCGTTGATGATGCGATTGTTGTAGTCGAAAGTGTTGAGCGATTGATCAATGAGCAAAATATGGAGGTAGTTGCTGCTACTAAGCAAGCGATGACAGAGCTTTCTGGCGCCATAGTGGCAACCTCTTTAGTACTGGCAGCGGTGTTTGTGCCGGTGTCATTTTTAGCCGGTATTACGGGCATTATGTACCGAGAATTTGCGATTTCAATTACCGTTGCGGTACTCATTTCGACCCTAGTTGCGTTAACCTTAAGCCCTGCTTTATGTGCGATTTTCTTAAAACCTAGCCTCCCATCAAACAATAAGATTTTTGTTAAATTTAATAATTGGCTTGAAGGTGTTGGCAAAAAATACACCTGGCTTGTAAAGGCATGCTCTGAAAAAGCAAAACGTAGTTATATTGGCTTTTTTATAATGCTAGGTGGCTGTTACTTTGTGTTCAGCCAATTACCAAGTAGCTTTATGCCGCAAGAAGATCAAGGACGCTTTTTTGTTGATATTACCTTGCCAGATGCGGCAACGGTCTCACGTACCAACGAGGTGATAAGTAAAGCTAACCAATTTGTTATGAGCCATGCTGGGGTGGCTTATTCATTCACGCTAGCAGGTGAAAACCGCCGTGCTGGTAGTGCGCAATCACATGGTCAAATGGAGGTGATTTTAAAGCCTTGGCAAGTGCGTGCAGAGCAAGGTTTTACGGTCACGAGTGTGATGAATGATATTCGTAAGCAGCTGTACGCCATTCCCGATGCTGAATTTAATGTGTTTCAGCCATCGGCTGTGGCGGGGCTTGGTTCGGGCTCTGGTGTTGAGTTTGCGCTGCAAGAAAAAACAGGAGGCAACTTAACGGGTCTGGTTGAATCGCTCGAGGTACTGCTGGCAAATTTAAATAACCGCCCTGAAGTTGCTAAAGCAAGTAGCTCACTGCGTGGCTCAGTACCTCAGCTATTTTTAGAGTTAGATAGAGAAAAAGCCATGGCATTAGAGGTGCCGATTGCCGATGTTTACAGCACAATGAAGGTGCTTACTGGCTCATCAACAATTAATGACTTTAATTTATTTGGCCGGGTTTATCGGGTTAAAGTTCAGGCTGAAGATGAATTTAGGGCACGCCCTGAAAACCTCAACGAATTTTATGTGCGTTCAAAAAATGGCGCTATGGTGCCATCAAATGTGCTTGCTAAGTTAAATTTAACAACCGGTCCGTCTGCAATAAACCGCTTTAATATGTTTACCAGTGCCATGGTGAATGTATCGCCAGCTGAAGGCTATGCATCGGGAGATGTAATTGACGTAATTAAAGAAGAAATGGCAAAACTACCGCCTAACCTTGGCTATGAATGGACAGGATTAACCTATCAAGAAATTCGCTCATCGGGTCAGCTAAGTATCGCTATCAGCCTTGCTATTGTGTTTGTATTTTTATTTTTAGCGGCGCTCTATGAAAGTTGGAGCTTGCCGTTTGCTGTACTACTAATAAGCCCGATAGCTATGTTGGGAGCCTCTGTATTGACCTTAGTGACGGGGCATGAAAACAATTTATTCTTCCAAGTCGCATTTATTGCATTGATAGGCCTTGCGGCAAAGAACTCTATATTGATTGTTGAGGTGGCAAATCAGCTTTATCAAGAAGGTATGAATGCCGTTGATGCTGCAATAGAAGCCGCCCGTTCTCGCTTTCGGCCTATATTAATGACTGCAGCCTCTTTTGTGCTTGGTGTATTGCCGTTAGTACTTGCTTCTGGCCCCGGAGCGGTTGGTCGGCAGTCGGTATCTATGCCTATTTTAGGGGGGATGTTACTAGCAAGCTCTATCGGCATTATATTAGTTCCGCTGTTTTTTATTACCGCTGCACGCTTTGTAAAAAAACAGCAAACACCGGCCTTTAAAGTAGTAGAGGAGCAAGTCGATGCATAAATTGCTGCCATTGCTTTGTTTCGCTTGTATTCAAGGCTGTGCTGTAGGGCCAGATTTTGAAATACCTGATCATAGTGAAGTTGCTAATTTTATGGGTGCAGCAGCTACGCCACAGTCTGAAGCTTTAGCGGGATGGAAGCAAATATATAGCGACCCTCATTTGCAAAAGCTGATTAGCCAAGCGCTTCTTAATAACCAAGATATGTTAATTGCGCAATCGAAAATTATTGAAGCGCGAGCTCGGTATCGAATTACCGATGCCGCTTTATGGCCAGATGTAAGCATAGGGCTTACTTCAGAGCGAGAAGAAGAGCTTAATAGCAGCCCCGAAAATACCTTTGATTTAAAAGGTTACTTAAGTTGGGAGCTAGATTTATTTGGTAGTAACCGACGTGCAAGCGAAGCCGCACTGGCAAATTATTATAGCCAAGAACAAGCAAGAAACGCGTTGCAGCTCGCCTTGATTGCTGATGTTGCGCAGCAGTTTTTTGCCCTTAAAGAAGTTGAAGAGCAATTAAATATTAGCCTGAGTACGATTAAGCTTCGCGAGAAGGAGCTTGAAATTGCGCGTATTCGTAAAAAAGGCGGTATTATTTCAGGGCTAGAACAGCGCCAAGCCGAGGTTGAATTAGAATCAGCGAAAGTGAAGATCCCGCCTTTACAGCACAGTGAAAGGCGGATTATTAATCAGTTAAAGTTTTTGATTGGTGATGCCAATGCTGATGTGCAAGGGGGGAATGAGTTATCTGTACAAACCCTTCCTAAGCAATTACCTACAGGACTACCTAGTGAACTGTTAAAGCGTAGACCAGATGTGCAGCAAGCAATGTATCAATGGCAAGCGGCCATGGCTGAGATTGGGGTCGCAAAAGCGGCTTTATTTCCAAAACTTAATTTATATGCAGAGCTTGGCAGTGAAAGCACTGATTTTAGTGATTTGCTCGCCAGTAATTCGCAGGTTTGGTTGCTGGGCTCAGAGCTGTTAATGCCAATATTTAATATGGGACGCAATCAGGCAAATTTAACGGTGGCGGAACAACGAGCTTATCAGGCAAGTATTCAATACCAAAAAACAGTGCTGGTGGCACTGCAAGAAGTAAGCAATCAGCTTTCGAACTATCAGTCGGCAGAGCAAAGCTATGATGCGCAAAGGAGCTTGGTGCTCAGTAGCCAAGATTACTATCGCTTAGCACGCCTTAGGTATAGCAATGGTGTTGCCAGCTCCCTTGATTTAATGGATGCACAGCGCCAGTTATTTTCGGCAGAAATAGCTTTATCGCAGGCAAAGAATGATCGTCTGCAAAGCCTAGCAACGCTTTATAAAGCACTTGGTGGCGGATGGTATGAATTAAGCGAACAGGAACTGGAAAAAGAAAAAGTGGTAGATTAATTAAAAGAGCATGCAAAAGCATGCTCTTTAAAAACTTATAACTCAAATGGTGCTACACCAACGGCTTTCATTTTATAGCCGACTTGAGCAATTTCACCAGACCAGGTTTCGGTGCTGATAACGCCAGTCACGACAATCGCATCGTATAGGCTTTCGATTGGTACGCCGTCTTTAATCGTGACATGCACAATTTGATTTGGCGGTGGTGGTGGTACGTGAATACAAGCACCAAAGTAAGGTACCAATAAAAACTCGGTGATCACTTCGCTGTCGCCTTCAAGGGGAACAACAAAACCAGGCAAACTTACTGATTGACCATTAAGTTCTTTTACCACGGGAGCATCAAGGTCTGGTTGCACCCAGTTTTGTTCTGAGCCTTCATGGTTTGCTTGCGCTTGGGTATCGATTTGCACATGACCTTTTGGAATTAAATCTTCCCAGAAGATTTCTTTAGGTGCGCCAGCATTAGCTCCAGCACACACAACTAATGCGACTAAAGCGACGAATTTTCGAAAAAACGGCATAACATTCCTTAAATTTTAATACTCATACCATCAGCAAGAGAGTAGAAATACGCGCGAGTTGCGGGAATTAACCCAACAATAAAGCCTGCAACCATTATCGCAGCTAAAAGCATGAGTTCATAGGATGACAATAAGGCTATATTTAGGCTTATTCCGGCATGGCTTTGCAAGTAATCTGCGCCGAGTAGCATTAAAGCATAGAATAATGCGATACCAACAATGCAGCCAAGCCCTGTAATGAGTAATGATTCTACACTGATCAAGGTGAAAATATGCCAAGGTCTTGCGCCAACAGAGCGCAAAATAGCAAGTTCTCTGCGGCGTTGATTTAAGCTTGAAAGCAGGCTCGTTAACATGCCAAGCAAACTGATCAGCACCACGACGATAGAAAATAACAGCAAGATTTTTTCAACGATAGAGAGCATTTCCCATAGTTCACGCAAAGTAACTCCCGGCATGATGGCTAGCAGTGCCTCATCTTTGTATTGGTTAATATTACGACGCACTTGTAAGGTATAAAGTGGTGAATCGAAACCAAGTAAAAAAGCGGTTATTTGTTTTGGTGTGCCAACTAAATCAACATCATCATGCTGGTCGTGGTCGTGGTCGTGGTCGTGGTCGTGGTCGTGGTCGTGGTCATTTGCATCAGCCTGAGCGGCTTCATGCTGATGAGCATGACCACCATGAATCGCTTCAATTGCTGCAAGTGGAATATGCAGGGTTTTATCAACAGGTGTGCCCGTTGGATTTAAAATACCGACCACTTTAAATGGGTTATCGTCATGATTATGAAAGCTGGTATTGCCCATGCCGTGCGCAATCACCACTTCGTCACCAAGCTGATAGCCAAGAGTATTGGCAACCTCAGCACCTAATACAACCTCAAATAAGTGATTAAATTCATGGCCTTGTGAAAAGCTCAACGACTGCTTTTTAGCAAAGCGATAGTGCTCAAAATAGTCTTTATTTGTACCAAGTACAGCTAAACCTTTATGGCTGTCGCCAAGTGACATAGGAATAGCCCATTTCACTCCCCGTTGCCCTGATATGTATTGGTAACTTTTCCAACTCACGCCATTATTAGCATGACCAATGCGAAATACCGAAGACAGCAGCAACTGGATATCACCGGTACGCGCACCGACAATTAAATCAGTGCCAGAAATTGTATTGCTAAAGCTACTTTTAGCATCAACTCGAACCCGCTCAATCGACATCAATAACATTACGCTGATAGCAATGGTAAATAGGGTGAGTAGGGCGCTGGCCTTTCGGTTTAATAAACTTTTTGTGGCGAGTTTAATGAGTAGCATCTGTGCCTCCTTGTAACTCAACAAGGCTGATACTGCGGGTAAATAGCGTTTGTAATGTTTCATCATGGCTAACAAAAATTAGCGTGCTATTTGCTGCGCTTGCCTGCTCAAATAACAATTTTACGAATGCTTGGCGATTTTGTGTGTCGAGTGCTGAGGTAGGTTCATCTGCAATAATAATTTCAGGGCTGCCAATAAAGGCTCGCGCTGCGGCAACTCTTTGTTGCTGGCCAATACTCAGCTGTGCAACTGCTTGATGCTGCAAGTTATCATTTAGCCCTAAAGCGCTCAGTAAGCGGCTTGCTTCAGCGGCTATTGTTGCACTATTTTTTAATGCGTTTTTTTGCCTTTGCTTTGAAAATTGGCAACCCAAAGTCACATTTTCAATAGGCGATAAATAAGGTAGTAAATTAAAGTTTTGAAAAATATAGCCAATATGGTCGGCACGAAAACGGTCCCGTTTACTATTACTAAGTTGGTTAATCGCTTTACCAAGCAGCTCGATATTGCCCTGTGTTGGTACTGTGACGCCAGCAAGCAATGATAATAACGTTGATTTACCACAACCACTCGGACCGTGAAGAAAAACATGTTCGCCTTGATCAATATCTAGCTTAGTAATATTGATCGTCGGCTCGGGTTGTTTTGCGTGCCATTTAAAAAGCACATTTTCAAGCGTGATCATAACGACCTATGAATTGTTACCATCGCCAGTAATTTAATTTTCTACGCATTTTAAAATTACGAATAAAATTACGTGGTTTCGGCTTAAGTGCAGGGTTGCTCAATAGTAATTCATTGCTAGCAGCAAGTACACGTTGACTCGATAAGCCGTCTTGATATGGATGCAGTTGCTGGCAGAAGTGCTCAATTTTCGCCATTAATTCAGCAGGTCGTGTGAAGGCATAATCAATCGCTTCAGTTAGTTTATTGACATCTGTGACATCAATAAGGTGTTCGCCAGGTGCTTGGTTGCAGAACGTCACGACGGGTTTTCTTTGTAAGATAAACATAAGCAAAATAGATGAGGTATCACACAGCATGACATCAGCAGCTTGTAAGAGTGGTAGTACATTATCTGTCTCGACAAAAGTTAGATTGTCGTTTTGTAGAGCCTTGTATCGTTCAACAAGCTCACTTGGCATTTTCGGGTGAAATTGCACCAAAATTCGCCATTTACCTTGCTCACTGTACGCTTTTATTTGTTCGTATAATTTAGGTGCAAGAGACAGGCGTTTTGAAAAAGTCGAACAAATTAAAAGAGTTTGCCTTTTATCGCCTTCATCTACGTATGGATTGTTTTCTATTTTTGAAAATAATGGATCTAGAGTAGGCCAACCTGTTTCTTTAGTTAAAAAGAAACCATGCTTTTTAGCTAGTTTCTCAAACTTAGAAGTTGTATTAGGGCCTTGGGTACAATACAGGTCAAAGCAGCCTCGGATGTTAAAATGATCTTCGTATCCTTTTCGATTTAGTTTTCCAGAATTAAAGCCGTGAAAAACAGCTACTTTTTTTCCTGGGATAAAGTTTGGAATTACATTCCCGGGAATGTATGAAATGTCTGGCTGCCACTGGATTACATCATCTATAGTTTCTAAACACGATTCATCTGAACGAAGGAAGTTCTGATTAACTTCATCACCATAGAAAAACCATTTAACTTCACCACCACGAGCTAAAATCTCCCGTTGCAATGGGCGTAAGATCGCGTACGAATAGTTCTGCGAAATAAACATTAAATATTTTTTTTCTGCGGTAGCTGCTAAGTAATCCAAGAAAACCTCCTATTTCGAGGGCACTAGTATAGCGAAATAATGTTTATGACAGCAAAATTACTGAAAGTTTAAATTTTTATGGTTTTTATTACATCCGCAGGCTGCTGATGATAGTGCAATGATTGAGCTTTCAAAGCGTCTAGATTATTATAGGCGGCCATAACCCCAATCCCATACATGTGCTCACAAGAGCATGCCAAATACTATCGGAGATAGCATGACTAGCTATAAAGTTTTAGACGTAAACGATGATTTACCGATCCGTACTAAAGGTGCGGTACACAGTGGTAAAGTGCGTTCAGTTTATTGGTTAACTGATGAAGACAGCGCTCGTTTAATTAATGAAAAAGGTTATCAAGTTCCAAAAGGAACTGAGCTAGCTATTATGGTTATTTCTGACCGTATTTCTGCGTTTGATTGTATTTGGCAAGGTGAAAACGGTTTAAATGGTGTGCCTGGTAAAGGCATCGCGCTAAACTCTGTGGCATCTCATTGGTTTAAGTTATTTGATAAAGCAGGCCTTGCTGGTAACCATATTGTTGATATTCCACACCCTTATGTATGGATTGTGCGTAAAGCAAGCACTGTGAAAGTTGAAGCCATTGCTCGCCAATATATTACTGGCAGTATGTGGCGTGATTATGCGAAAGGCACGCGTAATTTCTGTGGTATTGATTTACCAGAGGGACTTGCTGCGAACCAAAAGCTAGATGAAGTGTTAATTACGCCATCAACGAAAGGCATTATCACAGGTGTTGCTGATATTCCTGAAGTAGATGATGTGAACATTACCCGTGAAAACATCACCAATAACTTAGCTGTTTTCAACTTCAAATCTGAAGACGATGTCGCTAAATATGAGCAACTACTTGTTGAAGGTTTTAAGCTGATCAGTGATGAACTTGCACAGCTAGACCAAATCTTTGTCGATACTAAATTTGAATTTGGTTATGTTGAAGACATTGATGGTTCAGATAAGCTTATCTACATTGATGAAGTGGGTACGCCTGATTCGTCACGTATCTGGGATGGCCCAGCTTACCGTGACGGTAAAATCATTGAAAACTCAAAAGAGGGTTTCCGCCAGCTATTAATTAATAACGTGCCAGACAGCGATGTGTTATTAAATAAAGACCGCATGGACGAGCGTGAGCAGCTTGCTAAAGACTATACCTTGCCAGAATCAGTGATGCTTGAAGTGTCTGATACTTACGTTGGCATTGCGAGTAAAATCATTGGTCAAGAAATTACTATTCCAAGCGACCCACGTAGTGAAGTAATCGCTATTTTAGATAAAGAATACGGCTTAATTAAGCACAATTAATTGCTATTTTTTTAACTTAGATATGCTCTAAGTCAATATTATTAAAGCCAAGTTGGTTTTCTAGTAAAACTGCTTGGCTTTTTTCTTGCTTTTCATACCCTCTCTCATTAACTTAAGCTAAGATTAATCTATACTTATTAGCAAACTAGGCTAAGCAAGGTTCAATTATGACGTTTTTTGCGCACTGTGCTCGCACGGTATGTTCTTTTGTAGTTCTGTGCAGCGCAGCAACTGCATTCGCTGCTGATATTTCATTTACCGTTCGTGATCAATTTGGTAAGCCTTTGGCTGATGCTGTCATCGAATTAGAAAATAATGCGAACTCACCGAGCACGCAATTACCCATAGCGATAATGGACCAGGTTGATAAACAATTTTCACCTAATGTATTGGTGATACAACAAGGGCAGTCTGTTGATTTTCCTAATAGCGATAATATCCGCCATCATGTTTATTCTTTTTCAAGTGCTAAACCATTTAATATTAAGCTTTACGCTGACCGTCCAGAAAAACCAGAGTTGTTTGATAACAGCGGAGTTGTAGTCTTAGGCTGTAATATTCACGACTCTATGGTGGGTTATATCTATGTCGCAAATAGCGCTAATACACTAAAAACAGCAGAGGATGGCAAAGTACAATTAAAAGGTATTACTGTTCCAACTAGCATAACGATTTGGCACCCAAACCAAGCAAGTGAAATCAATAAAAAATTATCAGTCACTGTAACTGAGCAAGTCGCTGATATTACAATTAATACGAATGAACCTGCACCGCGTAATACGTTTGGTGAGATGTTTAAGGCAGATAATGATTCATAGTTTAAGAGGGCGGATCATAGCCTTATGCGTAAGCCTGGTTTTATTAACTAGTTTAGTAAGTTTAGCGAGCTCTTGGTGGTCGACAAATCGCTTTAACGATCAAAAGCTACGTGAAGATATTAATGTTGCTGAAAATGTTTTTAAGCAATATTTAAGCGCTAAAGAGAGCCTGCTATTAACGGCTGCAAAGGTCCTCACCGCAGATTTTGGCTTTAAACAAGCGGTCGCAACTCAAGACGCCGATACCATTAGTAGTGTATTGAATAACCACAGTCGTCGAATAAATGCTGATTTGATGTTGCTTGTGGATTTATCAGGGCAATTGGTTTCAGCAAATACTGAATTTAATCATAGGCCAGATGAGTTTTCTGCATTGATGAATGAATTACTCATTGATGCTGAGCAATCAAATTTCATTGTACTTGATCAAACCCTTTACCAAGTTATTTTACTGCCGGTGCGCGCACCTCGAACTGTTGCCTACAGTTTAGTGGGATTCGAGATTAACGACCTTGTTGCTGCAGAGCTTAAAAACCTCACCACAATGGATGTGAGTTTTATTGGTGAAGATGATGGTGTTGTAGAAACATCGCTGACCAAGCAACCACAAAGCACCTCTGTATTAGCGCATTTTAATAACGAGACAACGCAGCGCATATTTGGTGAAAAGCCGGTCTATAGAAACCGCCTGGTTGAACTTCCATCTTTGCCCGGACACCTAGTTTCTGTGCTATTAAGTGCTGATTTAACCCAGAGTTATCGTGAGTTTGAACAGCTGTTTTTCACCATTATTGTGCTTGCTGCTATTACTGTTGTGATAGGCGTATTGACCAGTGGTATCTTAGCTAAAAATCTCACAACACCGCTTTCAAAGCTTACTTTACTTGCACAGCAATTTGCCCGTGGCAATTATAAAGCTGAATTTGTAGGTAAAAAGCAAAGTAGCGAGATCACCACTTTAATTGATGCCTTTAACAACATGGGTAACGACATCAAAGAGCGTGAACAGCAAATAAGTTTTCAAGCTAGCCATGACTCATTAACCGGTTTTTATACCCGTTCTGCTATGTTGGAAAATATGGAAAACTTGTTTGCCGAAGGAGCTGAGTACACACTGGTTGCTATAGATATCCGCGGCCTTCGTCATATCAATGATAAATTAGGTCCGCGTATTGGTGATGATTGTTTAAAAGCGGTTGCTGAGCGTATTGGTGAATACTCAGCTCATCATAATGGTGTTAATGCTCGGATTGGCGGTGATGAGTTTTTAACTTTATTGCCAGCAGATGAAACGAAACAGTTTAAAGATGCGGTAATGAAGTTAGTTGCTCAGTTACAGGCTGGCTACTTAATTCAAGGCTTAAATATTACGTTACGCTTTAGTGTTGGGGTGGTGCATTGCCTTTCGCAAAATGTCAGCCCTGAGGACTTAATGCGTCGTTCGTTAATTGCTGTTGATACCGCATCTTGCGAGCATAAAACTATTCATTATTATCAAGAAGGTGAAGACGAAGAGCATCTTGAGCGCCTTGCAATAATTGATGAACTTAAGCAAGCCCTTGTTGATGATGACGGTCAGCTGTTCATGACCTATCAGCCAAAACTAAATATTAAAACTAATAGCATTGATAAAGTTGAGTCGTTAATCCGCTGGCAGCGCAAAGACGGTCAGTGGGTTTCACCAGAACTGTTTATTGATTTAGCAGAGCAATCGGGGGTGATTGTTGAGTTAACTTCTTGGGTTGTTAAAACCGTAGTGTCGCAAGTTGCAGCATGGCAACAGCAAGGTATTACTATGCAGGCTGCAATTAATGTCTCTGCGCAAGATATTGCATACCCAAGCTTTTACTCGCACCTTGCTAAACAGTTAGAAAAACATGCTGTTAATGGGCGCTTGATCACAATTGAGCTTACAGAACGCGATATGATTGAGAACGAAGAGCAAGGTATTAAGGCGCTAGAAAACCTCAAAACCTTGGGGGTTAAAATCTCGTTGGATGACTATGGTGTAGGGCAAACATCGCTTGGGCGTTTAAAGTCATTACCGATTGATGAGCTAAAACTTGATAAGTGTTTTATTTTGCAATTAGATCAGTCACGTCAAGATCAATACATAGTGCAATCGACGGTGACTCTAGGTCATCAGCTGGGCTTTTCGGTTGTTGCTGAAGGGGTTGAGAACAAAAATTCACTGGATATTTTAGTGCAAAATAAATGCGATTATGCACAAGGGTATTATTTAAGTAGGCCACTAAAATCAGAGCAGTTTTTGCAGTGGTTAGAGGTGTACAATGAAGCGTCTTAATTGGTTGTTTTGTCTGGCTTGCCTCGGTTTTGCAAGTTCAGGATTAGCTGCATCGGGTAAATTACTAGCAACGCCTGGTGTCTCACAAGTTGAAGGTAGTGCGGGTGGTGGTATTGTCCCTTGGGCGCAGCTTGCAGGCTATGCAAGTGATGATGAAATAGCAATAAATGGTTTTTGCAGCCGCGCTGATGTGAGTGATTACCGCTTAGATGTTTGTGGCGCGCAGCTAAATATTTATGATCGCGTTGAATTTAGTTACGCAGAGCAACGCTTCGAAGTTCCCGCATTAAATACCGATATTGAGCAATCAATTACAGGGGCAAAAGTACGCTTATACGGCGATATCGTTTACAGTAAATGGCCGCAGTTGAGCTTGGGTGTACAACATAAATCACTTGATGACGGCAGTATCGCAAACTTACTCGGCGCCAAAGATACCAGCGGTACCGATGTATACCTTGCTGCTAGTAAATTACATTTGGGCGCGCTTGCTGGGTATAACTGGTTTTGGAACACCACCTTTCGTTATAGCGATGCTAATCAGCTTGGCTTGTTAGGCTTTGGCGGCCCTGATAGCGATAAAGAATTGTTATTTGAAGCATCGACAGCTGTGTTTTTAACCCACCAAATAGCCGTTGGTGTTGAGTATCGTGAAAAGTCCAATAACCTAGGCTTAGGGGAGCAAGATTGGCAGGATGTGTTTGTTGCTTGGTTTCCTAATAAGTATGTTAGCGTGACTGCTGCTTGGTTAGACTTAGGAAGTATTGCTGGGGCTAAGGATCAAACAGGTTGGTATCTTTCTGTAACAGGGTATTGGTAATGATGAAAACACTTTTTACATTTGTATTTGCCGTTATGTTAGTTGGTTGTGCAAGTAGCAACAATAGCACCTTGTATCAGCAAATTAATGGCGAACAAGGAGTTGAAAAACTGGTTGATAGTTTTATTAATCAAATAGGCCGTGACGAACAAATTTTAGCTTATTTTAAACAAACGAATGTCGCCCATTTTCGACAAGGTTTTATTACTCATTTGTGTAGCGTCACCAACGGTCCTTGTGAATACAAAGGCGACAATATGGTTGATATCCACACAGGAATGAATATCCCTGAAAAAGACTTTAACCGTGTGGTAGAGCTTTTGATTAATGCTATGGACGAACAACAGATCCCGCAAACGGTACAAAATAAAATCCTTAGTCGCTTAGCACCACTTCGCCCTGAGGTAATTGATATTTAGCTATTGTTTATATTAAATTTTTACTTTATTGCATTCTTTGACTGTAGTCCTTAAACTTCAACAGAATTATTTAATGTATGGCTTAAAGCATGTCTTTTCTATTTATCTCTCGCAATAATGTACACGCCCGCTATTACAAAGAACTAATTGAGAAGTTACCCTTAAATTGCAAAGTGCACACGATGGGGGTACCAAGATTTGGTGCTCTGAAATACATCAAAAATACGACTAAGTATGATTTTAGTAAAATAATTGCGGAGCAACTATTACGGAAACAAGCGCGTAATAGTTTATGGAATAACCCGCTAATAATTAAAAGTTACTCTGCTTTGATGCTGCTTGTGGAGCGGTGTCGGTTCGCTAAGTATTATGATTTATTGAAGTCAGAATCGCCACAAGCTTTAGTCATTTGGAATGGTAATAAATTACCGAATGTTACTGTTTGTATGGCTGCTAAGGCTTTAGGAGTGACCACCTATTACTATGAAAATGGGTTACTGCCCGGAACAACAAGCTTAGATCCAAAAGGTATTAATTTTGCGGCTTCTGTACCGCGAGATAGTCAATTCTATTTAAACTTTGATCCGCAGGGGAAGTTGCCATTTTCTGCGCCTGATTTAATTCCAAGAGCGAATCATAAAAAGCGCTGTAAGTTTGACGCAATCGAGTTACCCAAAAAATACTTATTTGTGCCATTTCAAGTTCCACACGATACTCAAATAGCTTGCTACTCTCCATGGCTTAAGTCAATGGAAGAGTATTACTATGCTGTTGTTTCAGCTGTAAAACAGTTAAATGATCCAGAACTTAAAGTCGTTTTTAAAGAACATCCTTCATGGCATAAGCACTATGAGCACTTGTACGATAGAAATGATGTTGCCGTTTTTGCTAACGGAAATTGTACTCGAGAGCTTATCAATGGCGCTGAAGCCGTGATCACTATTAACTCGACCGTTGGCTTAGAATCTTTATTACTTGATAAAAAAGTGATTACCTTAGGGCTTGCTTGTTACAACATTGATGAGCTTGTACTACACGCGAGTGATCAAGCGACTTTGATTAAGTGCTTAGAAAAACTACAAAATGGCTGGCAGTCTAACAGTATTCTGAGAGATAAGTTTTTTACCTACTTAAAGCATGTGTATTGCTTGCCTGGTGTTTGGAAAGAATGTACAACTGAGCATGTTGAAGCGGTCGAAAAGCGCTTAACTCAACAAGATACATTTGCACAGTTATCGCAAAAGGAAAGCTAATGAAGAACATTGTCTCGCCAGAATGGTTAAACGAGCATTTAAGCCAGGATAACTTGGTTATCTTCGATGCAGGAATGGTACGTCCTGGTTTACCGGGTGAGTATGCGCCTAAGGCTATGCTTCCTAATGCACAGCGTTTTGATTTCAAAAAGACGCTGGCAGATAACAGTAACCCTGTACCAAGCATGATGTGCAGTAGCGAGCAGTTCACAGAACATATGCAGCTTGCTGGTGTTAACCAAGACTCTCTAGTTGTGATTTATGAAGACCAAGGCTTATTCAGTTCAGCGCGTGCGTGGTGGATGTTTAAAGCCATGGGCTTTGATAACGTAAAAGTTTTAAGTGGCGGTTTAGCTAAGTGGCTGGCACTTGGTTTTGCTACACAAGCAAGCTATTCAGCCGCTACTGGTCAAGGCAACTTTGTTGCCAGCCCGCGCGCTGATTACTTTATCAATGCTGAGCAAGTACTTAACTCACTTGACGAACAAAGCACACTAACACTCGACGCTCGCCCTTATGAGCGCTTTACCGGTGAACACGCTGAGCCGCGCGAAGGTATGCGCAGTGGCCATATTCCAAATAGTCGCAGTTTATCTCTAGCAACAGTGCTAAATAACGGTGAGCTTAAACCCCTTAGCGAATTGCAGGCATTATTTGAACAACACATAGCGCCGCATCACACCCAGTTGCAGTTTAGTTGTGGTTCAGGTGTAACCGCTTGTGCAATTGCATTGTGTGCCGATGAATGCGGTTACGCTAACTTACGTGTTTACGATGGCTCATGGAGTGAGTGGGGCGCTCGTCACGACCTACCTATTGAAACAGGTCCGCACCAATAAACTCAGCGTAATTTTGCCAGCTGCCGATACTGTTTTTATTCAGTGGCTGGCGGATTTGCTTTTTACTCGCCGTGGCTGATGCTGCATTACTTTTATAAAAAGTCAGGCAGTTTTCCTGCCAGCTTAAATCACAAAACGCATAGAGCTTCTGAGTTTGTTGAGTAGGCTCTGCCACCAATTGCTCATAGCTTTGCAAAAAAACATTTTCAGGATACTTGTTGGCAAAATGACTGACTAATGCCGAGTAATCTTGATAGAACGAGGCAATATCTTCAAGTGTAAAACTGTAGTGATGAAACACACTTTGCGGGCTATACATCTGTCTAAAATTGGCAATGCTGCAATCTTGCCAGCCCCGCTGCATACAAACGATTTTAGCATTAGGAAAAGCCGCTAAAATAAAATCAATATAGTAAAAGTTAAATGGCTGTTTGTCACAACTTCTTAGGCCGCCACTTAGTAGCTCAGCTCTTTGTTGATAGCTAGCCAGTGCTGTTTTTATTGCCTCAGATTCATATGCCTTATCGAGCATTTCGCTGTCTATTACACGCGCTGATTGCGTGGCGAATTGTATGAGTTGTGCAATATCATTTAACTCCCCAACCCCTTGCAGTTGTGTACTTTGATTAAGGATTTTTTCAACTAAGGTTGTGCCAGAGCGGGGCATGCCAACAACAAAAACGGGTAAGAACTCAGAGTCACTACTTGCAGGTGCTTGTTGTTTGCTTTGCGTAATGAGCTTTTGACAAAAGTGGTGGTGTTGGCTTGCTTGATAGTTAAGTTTACTGGCTATCGCTTGCTTACTTTGTGCAAAGTATTTAAATGCATTTTTGTAGTCATTTAGGTGCTCATAATTAAGAGCAAGACTATGAAAATACACTTGCTGTTCAACAATGCTTTTTTCTTTATCCGCCAAGGCTTGTAGTTTTTGGATATGTTGCTCTGCATCTATAACAGTATTGAGTTCAGCCTGCGAATAGTGGGCTTGATAAAAGCTAGGTTGCTTTGTGGTTAGTTGCTGAAGCAAGCTTTTAGCTTCATCGAACAGTCCGTGAATTTTATAACACACTGCCAAATTATAGCTAATTTGTGGGTTATCTTTATTGCGCTGGTAGGCTGCTTGTTGGAAGCTAAGAGCGTCGTCATAATGCCCTAAACGGGTCGCAATGTTGGCTAATGTATCAAAGTCTGCGCCACTAAAGTCAGCTGTTTGTAATGCGCTTTGATAATGTACAGCTGCATTACTTACTTTGCCTAACAGTACGTATAACCTGGCAAGTGCTAAATGATAAACTGCAAAAGGGGCTAGGCTTAGGGCTTTTTCAAGGAGCTTAATCGCTTTGGTGATATCGCCAGCTGCGGTGTTGACTTCGCTGAGTAAAAAGTAACAAACATGGTCTTCAGGATTTTGTTTTAGGCGCTGCACAAGTAAGTGATGTGCATCGGTTAGTTGTTTGTTGTTTAACAACTGTTGGATATGAGCGCGAAGCGCTTGTTGGGTATCATTTAGCATAAGCGCATAGTATACCAATTAATTATTTTCAGGTATTAAAAAGCCCTGCCTAAAGGTGGCAAGGCTTTTATGGGTATGTTTAATTACAGCTCAAAGTTGTAGCTAAACTTCATACCGATAGTACGAGGCGCTGTGGTGTAGTGACCATAAACACGCTGTAGCTCAGGTAGTTCTTTGTTTAGCTCAGTATATTGTGACATACCTGCCCAAGACTTATCACGACGTACAGAAGTGAATGCATATTTATCGAATAAATTGTCTACGTAAAGCGTTGCAGACCACATATCACCAGTAATTTTGGCAGATAAGTTACTTAGTGCATAACCAGGTAATACTTCGCCGTCTGCTTTTAGGCCTACTTTGGTGATCACATTGCTTTGCGCTGTGATACCGTAGTTTACACTTAATAACTTATCACCTAAGACATCTTGCTCGTAACGAAGACCAAACGAGAATTGATGCTCAGGAGCGCCCGGTAAACGGTCGCCTTTAGCACCATCATAGTAGCTTTGGTACTGTGCTAAGTCATCGCCTAACACACCAAATAAGTAAGGTGCATCTTCGGTCAATTCAGCCTTTGCATACGCGTATGTCGCATATGCAGCCCAATTATCACCAATCATTGCGCGAGTAGAAAGTTCAACACCTTTCGAATTAGCAGAGCCTGCATTTGAGGTAATTAGCTCTTGGCCATTTACAGTGCTACTACCTACTTGCGCATCTTTCCAATCAACATTAAATAGTGCAGCATTGAAGTGTAGGCGGTTACGTAACCATGATGACTTAAAGCCTAGCTCGTAGTTGACTGTTGTATCTGGTTTGTAATCTTCTTCGTTTGGCAGGGCACAAACTATTTGTTGCTCAGGTAATACATCAGGGCAAGGAGCAATACCGTTACCACCACCAATACGGAAACCTTCACTCACAGTAAAGTAAGCAAGTACACCATTATCGAATGTATAGTTAGCATTAAACTTAAATAAGTTACCGTTATCACTAGCGCTCACATTTTCCATAACAAGGTTATCTAGTGAATCAAAATCACCAGAATAAAGCGGCGTTGCAGAGCCTGATGTTGTTGATACATCGTATTCGTAAAAACGAGCACCTAAAGTTACATCAAACTGATCTGTGATGCTGTAGCCGATTTCACCAAAAAGTGCTTTTTCAGTGGTTTCGCTATCTGAAATTAGAATGTACTCAAGGTCTTGTTCAACATTTGGAATACCACCACCCCAGTACTCAGTCAGACCCGGCGTGTACTCACGATCATCAGAGTAACTTTCTACTTTGTTGTAGAAGCCGCCTACAATCCAGCTAAAAGCACTATTACTATTTGAAACTAAACGAAGTTCTTGCGTAAATGTATCGCGATCTGAGGTATCGTGCGTGTAGCCAACAAAAGAAGGGAAGTCGGCATAACCTGACCAAATATCGTAAAGTAGATCAGTTTGATCGCGCTGACCAGACTGCTCATAGCTAGACCAACCAGATGCAGATACCAGCTCAGCAAAACCAAGATCTGCTTTTACTTCTAAACTTAATAAATCGTTTTCTTCTTCACCAGGCTCAAGTACACGAGCTACGTTTTCGTACTTTCCTGGGACACCTTGTAGTGCACTACTATCAGCAAGTGAGCCGTATTGCGATGTCGAGTTACCGCCATTTTCTTGCTTTTGATAAAAGTAGTTTAGCGTTGCATCAACATCTTCGGTTGCAAGCCAACGCAGTGATAAACGTGCTGTGGTGATTTGCTCATCGTTAACATCGCTTACGCTTTTTAAGTTGGCATTTACATCGCTGCTGTCTGAAAAGTCAGGGTTTGGGTTTGATACACCCGGTTCTTGAACCACGTGAGTGTAGTCAATGTAACCAGGGTTATCGTAATAATTTAAGCTAGCACGAAGCGCTAGTTTTTCTTCAATTAGCGGGGTATTGAATACAGCACCAAACTCACCGCCAGTGCCGTCACTTTCGTTAATGCTAAATACATCGCCTGTAATCTTACCTTCGGTGATATCAAGCTCAGGTTGCTTTAGTAAGTAACGAATTGCACCACCTAAAGTACCTGCACCATACAGTGTACCTTGTGGGCCAATTAGCACTTCAACACGGTCAACATCAGTTAAACGTAAGTCGATGCTCAGTGGAATTTCACCAACATAGGTTGCCACTGTGCCACTATCAGAAATACGGTCAGAGGTATTTGTATTCAAACCACGAACGATAATCGGAGAACCTTCACGACCACCTTGATCAGAAATTGTTAAGCCAGGTACCCAGCGTGCGACATCTTCTAGATCGCCAATGTTTTGGTCGCTAATTACATCGCCATTGAGCGCTGTGATATTAAGCGGTGCATCTTGCACAGAGCCTGCACGTCGTGTTGCAGTAATTTGAATAGTTTCAATTGATTTATCAACTTCGATAGCATCTTCTGCAGCAAACGCCATATTGCTATTGATTAAAACTGCAGAAATTGCACTTGCAAGTAGAGCAGGCTTAAAAGTGTTCATGATTGATTCCGACTTAGTTACAGTAAATTTATGCTTAAAAAATAGACATTACTAGTGATTTAAGCTTAAAAATTGATGATTTAGTGAATTTATATCCAATTATAATGTATTTTTATTCTTATCGTCCATGCGTTATTTGCAATTAAATGCAAAATAATTGAATAAATACTCTGTAAGGGATTAGCTGTCGGAATAAGGGCAATGAGTACAGCCATTACTACAGCAATGGCCGCGTTTTAAAAAGAACCAGCGGCTAAATACCATGTAGTTGTTTTGCATGGTGTAATCGAGATTTTCTATTAAATTACCTTGAGTAAAATAAGGCTTAGCAAAGGCAAGCTGCTGTTCAAGAGGTTGTTGGTAAAGTTTAGATAAAAATGAATTGATCTTTTTTATAGTACAGTCTCGGCATAAACATTCTGTTGCAGCCTCATCGAGTGGTAAAATGTTGGGCAGCTCATTACACCAACAGGCATTAATATTGTCGGCTTGGCAGTTAAGCGTTGCTTTGCATTGTGAGCAAGTAAGGGTTGTCATTAAATAAAAAGATGCTTTGAGATTGAAAAGGTAAGCATAGCAAATGGATAAATTAGACGCATTAGATGAGTTTGCCCGCTTTGGTGATAACCGATTTGAGGCAATCTCAGTAATTACCAGTACTCCAGACACGCAAGGTGGTATCTATACTCTGACGCAAGATGTTTTCTGCCAGGTTTTACAGCGTGTTATAGACGGCGAAATAGATATCGATGAATTAGAACTTTGGGCAAACGTAGTAGAGTCTAGGCAAGACATCGACGAAAGTGCCGTTGAAGGGGCTATTTATGCGCTAAGTAATAACGAGCAAATGGGTGAGTTGAGTACAAGTACGCTAAAGAAGTTATTAGCAGTGACTTTAGGCTGAAAGAATTTTATACCTTTCAGCCTAAGGCATTTACTGCTTGCTATTTATGGTAGCTTAAGCAGGTTTCCACTTCGTTCTTCGAACCTAAGATCACCGCCACACGTTGGTGAATAGCATCAGGTTGAATGTCCATGATGCGCTCAGTGCCTGTTGAGGCAATACCGCCAGCTTGTTCGATTAACATTGCCATTGGGTTTGCTTCGTATAATAAACGTAATTTGTTAGGTTTATTTGGATCTTTCGTGTCGGTTGGGTAAGTAAAAATACCACCACGGCATAATACACGGTGCACATCACCTACCATTGCAGCAATCCAGCGCATGTTAAAGTTACGACCACGCGGTCCAGTATCACCAGCAATTAAGTCATTGATGTAATTTTGCATTGCTGGTTGCCAATGGCGTTGGTTTGAAGCATTGATTGCAAATTCGCTAGTCTCTTCAGGTACGGTTGCAAAATCTTGCGTTAATAAGAAGGTACCGTGCGTTTTATCTAAGGTGAAAAAGCGTGTGCCTTTGCCGGTTGTTAACGCCAGCACGGTTGATGGGCCATATAATACATAACCCGCTGCAACTTGGTTTTTACCCGGTTGCATAAAAATACTAGGATCAGCCGGAACAGCCCCTTCAGGCGCCGCCATAATTGAGAAAATCGTACCAACGAGTGAGTTGATATCAGTATTTGATGAGCCATCAAGTGGGTCGAATGCAACAATGTAGTTGGCATCTGGATTACCCGCAACGGTGAAATCTTCTTCTTCAGAGGCAATGGCTTTTACGTAGCCCGATTCTAATAAAATATCTTTTAAAAGTTGGTTAGTTAGAACGTCGAGTTTTTTCTGTGTTTCACCCTGAATGTTTTCGTCTAGGGTTGAGCCTAATACGCCAGATAGGGCGCCTTGACCAACACGAAATGAAATTTCTTTACATGCCGCAAGTACCGTTCTGATCAATGAGATCAGTTCACGAGGGCAACCATCTTCTAACAATACCGGTGGGAGTCTACGCATTCTATTTTCCTGATAACGTTGTAGCCAGACATTTTTAGTGTGAGAGAGAATGTCTTAGCAAGCGCTGAATTTCGTCTTAAATAGCTGATTTTTCTTGGCGGTACTTTATACTGCTTAATACCTATACAGTATTTAAAACGCGAATAACAAAGATAAGATTATGCAAAAAATACCATTACTACGATATCTGCTCTTAGCTGTGCTACTTACTATGATAACTCAAGCACACGCAGCAATTAAGTCTATAAATGATTTTACTGAAAAAATGACTCATTTTTCAGGCTATTTTTCATTTTACTACGACACAGAAAACGGCAAATTGTATCTTGAGGTGGATAAACTCGAGCAACAATTTTTATTACAACAAAGCTTACCTTACGGTGTTGGTTCAAATGATATTGGCTTAGATCGCGGTCAGTTAGGCGATACTCACTTAGTTCAATTTGAGCGTTTTGGCGATAAAGTGATGTTAAGAGCTATTAATACTTATTACCGTGCTAATACTAATAACCTTGCGGAACAACAAAGTATTAAAGAGGCGTTCGCATCAAGTATTTTAGCGGGCTTTAGTGTTGTAGCTCAGTCAGACACTGCGGTACTTGTGGATTACACCCCTTATTTATTAAGCGATGTTCATGGTGTAAGCCGTCGTTTATCAGCAACCGGGCAGGGAAGTTTTAACTTAGATAGCAACCGCAGTGCGGTATATTTAGCACGCTCAAAAGCGTTTGAAAAAAATACTGAATTAGAAGCCGTGCTTACTTTTCAAGGTAATAACCCAGGTAAGTATGTACGCCAAGTGAGTGCAGACCCTTATGCACTGACAGTGCATATGCATCACTCATTAATTGAGTTACCGGACGATAACTACACCCCTCGCAAATTCCACCCCCAAGCAGGTTTTTGGAGCATTGAGCACAAAGATTATGCGGCAGCGCTGGGTGAGTCTATGTATGTGCGTTACATCCCGCGTCATCGTTTAGCGAAAAAAGATCCGAGCCTGCCAATCAGCGAGCCCGTTGAGCCGATTGTTTATTACTTAGATCCGGGTGTCCCAGAGCCAGTTAAAACAGCGTTACTTGATGGTGCTAAATGGTGGAATGATGCCTTTAATGCAGCAGGTTATAAGAACGCATTTATTGTTAAAGTGCTCCCTGATGATGCAGACCCTATGGATATCCGCTACAACGTAATTCAATGGGTGCACCGTGCAACCCGTGGTTGGTCGTATGGCAGCTCAGTGATTGACCCTCGAACAGGTGAAATCATCAAAGGTCATGTGACACTGGGTTCACTGCGTGTTCGTCAAGACATCCTAATTGCGGAAGCATTAGCAGCTCCCTATTTTGAAGGCAATGAAGTGGCTAAGCGTTTACAAGCCATGGCACTTGATCGTATTCGTCAATTAAGTGCCCATGAAGTCGGGCATACTTTAGGTATTTCGCATAACTTTGCAGCGTCAGTGGCAGACAGAGCCTCTGTGATGGATTATCCACACCCACTACTGAGCTTTAATGAGCAAGGTAAATTAGATGTAAGTCGAGGCTATGCTACTGGCATGGGCGTGTGGGATACCCAAGTGGTCAAATACGGTTATAGCGACTTCACCAATCAAAATGAAGCACAGCAATTGGCCGCAATTTTAGCTGAAAACAAAAGCAAAGGGCTGGAATTTATTTCAGACAGTGATGCCCGCGCTCAAGGTGGTGCTCACCCAACAGGGCATTTATGGGATAACGGCAGTTCACCAAGTGATGAGCTAATGCGTGTACTTGATGTTCGCAAACAAGCGCTGACGAGCTTTGGTATCGAAAACATCAAAACAGGCACTGCTTTATCACAACTAGAAGAAATACTGGTGCCACTTTATTTGTTCCATCGCTATCAAGTAGAAGCTGCGGTTAAACTAATTGCTGGTGTGAATTATGAGTACGAAGTACGTGATGGCTCACAACCAAAAGGGGCACAGGTTGTGGCAAAGCAAACGCAACAAGCAGCAGTGGATGCCTTACTTGCAACGCTAAAAGCCGAAAACCTTGTTTTACCTGAGTCAATATTAGCGCTTATTCCACCAAAAGCATATGGAGAATCTAAATCACGCGAAAGTATTGTTGGTCGCACAGGACTAACGCTTGATGCTATGGCGCTGCCTGAGGTTGCTGCAGCACATAGCTTGAGCCTACTTTTCAATAGCCAACGCATTAACCGTTTGGCGCAGCAGCAAGCACGAAGCGATGCATTTTATGGTTTAGATGCGCTATTAGCACAAACTTATCAGCAAGTTTTTGAGCAAAAAATTGCTTCAGGGATGGCAGGTAAAATTAGCCAACGTGTGCAGCTTTTAACGGCGAAACAGTTTGCTGACTTAGTGGCAAGCAATGAGGTGGCACCCGAAGTACAAGCACAGCTTCGTTACTACTTAGCTAAACTTGCAAAGAGTTACCAACAAGAATCAATGCTAGGCAGTGCATCCGTTGGTAACAGTGCATTTAAGCAATACTTAAGCGAGCAAATCAGCTTGTTTTTAGAAAGCGGTGAATGGCCTGCAAACTTTAAAGTGTTGCCAATGCCACCGGGTTCACCAATTTAATCCACCTTTCTTTTAAGACGCCTAGCATAGCTAGGCGTTTTACTTGCATAAAATTGGATATTTGCTAATCTAGCGGCCTTCCTTTTTTGTCTTTTTGAGGTGTATATGGCGTTCTTTTCTCGCTCGTTGTTAGCAGCGGCCATTACATTCTCTAGCTTTTCCAGCTACGCAACCCTAGAAAAAAAACAATGCGATGTAGAGCTAAGCCATGGCTTAATAATCACTGATGATGTCATTCGTATTGTTGATAAAGGTCAAACTCGCGTACAGATCAATAACGATAACCAATTGTTTATAAGAGGTTATTGGGTTGATTTAAGCCCAGATGAAAGCAAAGTTGTAGAGCAGTTCAGCCGCGGTATCAGGCAAACAGTCCCTGAACTTGTTGACTTGGCGACCGATGGTGTAAACCTTGGCTTAAGTGCCATCGAGCAAGTTGTTGAGGGCATGTCAGACAAAGAGCCCGAAGTACTAAAAACTCAGCTGCAATATGTTGAGCGTGCGCTGATGGATAAATTTAAGCGTGGTGATGACTTCTTCTTTATTGCTCCGCAGTCGCTGTCGAAAATAGATGACTTTTTTACCAAAGAAATCAGCCAAAAAATTCACTCTGCAGTGCATGGCTCACTTGGCGCTATTTTAGTCTCGTTAGGCGATGCTTTTAAATCGCGCGAAGGTAACATCGAAGACCGTATCAATGATATGGGGCAGCGTATGGATATCATCTCAAAAGAAATTGATAAATCACTACAAAAGAAAGCAGAGCAATTAGAGATGAAAGCCTCTGAGTATTGTGAGTGTTTGAACTCATTAGATGTCACCGAATCACGATTACAACAAATGGTGCCTGGTATGGCCGATTTTGATTTGGTACAAATAAAGTCTTAATGCGAATTTAAAACGAAAAAGCCCAGCAGTTGCTGGGCTTTTTCGTTTTAGTTGATTTAAATTAACTGAATTTAGCGGTTTCAGTTTCTAAATTGCTAGTAAGACCTTTGATCAAATCGGTTGCTGTATGGGCCTGATTTGATACATCAGCCGTTTGTGAAGCCGTGTCTGAGATAGTTACGATACGTTTGGCAGTGTCTTCACCGGCATCAAGCTGCTCTTTTGCAGCAATGGCTATCTGATGGCTCATTTGCGCGATGGCGCTGAGTGAACTGGCAACGCGTTTTAGCTCTTCATTGGCTTTAGTCGACTTTTCAACGGTTTGTTCACTGGTACTAATACTAAGCGAAACAGATGATTTGGCATCTTGGGTTGCAGCTTGTAGTTTGCCAATCATATTGCGGATTTCTTCAGTACTGGTTTGTGTGCGCTGAGCAAGCCCGCGAACTTCATCAGCAACAACAGCAAAGCCTCGTCCTTGCTCACCTGCACGGGCAGCTTCTATCGCTGCGTTAAGCGCAAGTAAGTTAGTTTGTTCGGCAATACCTTGAATAACACTGAGCACATTTGCGATGTTATTTACCTCATCATCTAGCACTTGAATATTATTACCAGCGCTGTCAATTTGCTGCTCTAAAAGCGCGATGGTATCAGCAGCCTCGCTGGTTAAGTGGCTGGCGCTTTGACCTTGTTGCTCAGCTTCTTGCACTGAGTAAGCGGCTTGTTCAGCATGTTCAACAACGGTTTGCGCTGAGGCTGTTAACTCGGTAATTGCTGAAGCTACCATTTGAGTTTCTTCGTTTAGGCTACGAGTGAGTTTATCGAGCTCAACAGAGCGAGACTCGTTATCAACACTTTGATTTTTTAAGCTATCTGTAACGCCTTTAATGCCGCCAACAACGCCACGTAAACCTTGCTGCATGTAATGCATGGCAGCAATAATGCTCTCAGGTGGAGCATCTTGGCGAATATATGAGTTTAAGTTGCCGCGAGAGACGTTTTTTACAATACCGATTACTTCATCAATTTCGCCGCCTAAGGCATTAGTGAGCGATGAGCCAAAGCGAGCAATAGCAAAGGTCAGTGCAATGGCAATAAGCATAGATAAGCCCAGCAACCACTTTGCAGTATTCCAATAACGTTCATCAACTTCTTTGGCGCTAATGCCTGTACCAACATACCAGCCAAACAGCGGTGTTTTTTGTACTACAGAGGTTAAATCAACGGTTTCACCATCTCGCACTGAATCCCAGTGATAGGTGATGATTTTATTGGTCGTGTTACCCACGAGATTTTCGACCATACGGCCGATACTGTTGCCGCTGGCATCTTTAAAATCGTTAAAGCTGGTGCCGTGTAGCTCTGGGTCGTGCGGAGTGGCGACAAAATCTAAGTTGTTGTCGACGACATACACATATTCTGAGTCGTGGTATTTATTTTCTCGAAGTACCTGAATAGCAAGCTTCTTTGCTTGTGCTTCTTCGAGTTGATTGCTTTTAACCATCAACTCAAATTGCTCAACAATATTGGTGGTGCTCTTCATGAGCTGGTTGATACGCGCGATGTTGTCGCTTTCGCTGGCATGGCGTAAAGATTGTAAGCCAAGTAACGCTATCGCAGATAACGCAATAAACATAGCGATAGCAAATAAGGTGATTTTTGTTTTTAAAGCTAATCCTGATAACACAGTCAGCCTCCTTTATTATTTCCCCTGTTAACTTTTACCACGTTTGTCTGGTTTTATTAAGGAAAAATGACAGCGTTATCATGACTTTTGCTCAAGTACCTATTTAGAGCTTCAGTTCGGCTTCTGTAAGGGCACGATATTCACCGCTTGCAAGGCTTTCGTCGAGGGTGATGTCAGCTATTTTTTCACGATGTAATTCAACAACTTTATTACCTACAGCCGCAAGCATTCGCTTAACTTGGTGGTATTTACCTTCGCAAATTGAAAGGCGTAAGCTGTAGCTTGCAAGTTTTTCAACAACCGCAGGGCGAGTTAGCTCTTTTTCGTTGTGCAATTGCACCCCTTGCTCTAACGCTGCAATGGCTTCTTCATCAATAGGTTCTTGAGTTTCAACTAAATACGTTTTGAATTTGTTATGCTTTGGTGCAGTAATTTTGTGTGACCAGTCGCCATCATTGGTGATGATTACTAACCCTGTAGTATCGATATCTAAACGGCCTGCAACATGAAAGTCGCTCATATTTGGTTCATCAAGTAAATCGAATACAGTCGGGTGAAGGTCATCTTTATTGGCACATACATAGCCAGCAGGCTTATGGAGCATGAAGTAGCGCTTACCTAAAAATACCAGTGGCTCGCCTTGCCAGCGCACGTCATCATCTTGGCTGATTGAATAATCAAATGAGGTGATCACCTCGCCATTCACAGTGGCGTATTTACGTTTGATACCTGCTTTGGTTTTGCTGCGAGGTAACTCGGCAATATGGCTAATAAATTTATCTAAACGGCATGGAAATTTCATTGGGATCACATTTTTAGTCGGCTACAATGGCGGCGAGTATAGCGGATACTAGTTACCTATGACAGTACAGCAAGGACAAATATTACAGCATTACCAAGCGCAAATAGCCAAAGGTGATTTGCAAGAAGACCGTGCCCAGCGCACAGCGATTAATGCTCTCGATAATCTAGCCACAGAATTAGCTGCACCAAGCCATTGGTGGCAAGGCGCTAAGCCAATAAAAGGGGTTTATTTATATGGCCCAGTAGGGCGTGGTAAATCTATGTTAATGGACGTGTTTTTCAAGCTTGTTAACACTGAAGCTAAACAGCGTTTGCACTTTCATCATTTTATGAAGCAAGTGCATGAGCGCTTAACTCAGCTGCAAGGGCAGAAAAATCCGCTGACGGTGATTGCTAAAGAGTGGGCAGAGCACATTCGCTTGATTTGTTTTGATGAGTTTTTTGTATCTGATATTGGTGATGCCATGATCTTAGGTGGCTTATTTAAAGCCTTGTTTGAGCAGCAAGTAGTGTTAGTGGCAACGTCAAACTGCCAACCGGAGCAGTTATATCGTAATGGTTTACAGCGAGCACGATTTTTACCCACTATCGATTTATTAAATGAGCATTGCCATGTTTTAAGTGTTGAAGGCGATACCGATCATCGCTTTCGCTTTGGCAAACAAACCGCACATTATTTTATTGGTAACAAAAAGGCGCTAACAGAGCGCTTTTTAAAGCACGAGCAAGCTATACAAAGGCAAACAACGATAGCGGTTTGCCACCGCGAGCTTAGCTGTGTAATGCAAGCTCAAGACGCCATTATGTTTGATTTTATGACGCTTTGCTCAGGACCTAGAAGCACCGCGGATTATATTTATTTGGCAGAGCGTTTTCAGCGCGTTTATTTACTCAATGTGCCGGTGATGGGGCGCGGAGCAACAGGTAAACAAATTGTGCATGGCATTGAAGATAGTTATCAGCGAGAAAAGCAGGATTTACAAGAACATTTTTTAGATGATGAAGCGCGGCGCTTTATTGCTTTAGTTGATGAGTTTTATGATCGCAGCCGATTACTGGTGATTTCGGCCGATGTGGGTATTAGCGATTTATATCAAGGCCAAAAACTGGCATTTGAATATGCGCGTACCGAGTCTCGGTTAGTTGGGATGCAAAGCTGGAAAAGATAAAAGGCGCAATAAAAATGCGCCTTTGATGTCAGCCTAGCTGGGGATCTTCATATGAAACGGTTAAAAGCTATATTGAGCACCTACATACACGTAGCGACCAGCACCACCGCCGTATGCGCTGTAGTAATTACCACGGCCATATGGATAAAAGTCACCTTTATTATCAAACACGTTATTCACACCACCGAATACGCGCAATTGGCTCTGTTCACCAAGTGACATGGTGTAAGACGCTGAAAGGCTGTGCTTTAAGAACGAACCATAATCTTGGTAGGCAAGTTTTTCTGGATTACTGATACAAGTATCTTCACCAGCCTCACAGCGGGCATCATTTTCGGCAACATACTCTTGATAATCTTCTTCAAGACTCTGGCTTGCTTTAAACGAGCCTAAGTAATTTGTACGCCAGCGAATACGCAAGTTATCGTTACGCCATGTAAGTGACATTGAGGCTTTATCTTTGCTGCTGCCGTAACCTGCGTAGTGACTGGTTACTAAGCTGCCATCAAGGCCTTCATAAGTTTGCGAGTTTTCGATTACATGGTTGTAATCTAGTTTAAACGATAACTGACCTAGGTTATCTAAGTCTAATTTGTACTGTGCAACCACATCATAACCACGTGCAGTTAGCTCATCGAGGTTATATTGACGCTGAAGAATTTTGATAATGTTACCTTCGCTATTACGGGTAATATCATTACAAAATACGTTGTCTTCACCCCATGCTGCTTCTGAGTCGTAACATTCACGCATGATGTTTTCATTGCTGATCTGCGAAATCGCATCAACAATAGCAATATCGTAGTAATCAACAGCAAGATTAAAGTTTTCTAAAAAGGCAGGAGCCACTGTCACACCAAAGGTATAAGTATCAGCGGTTTCTTCTTTTAGATTTTCGTTACCTGCCCCTGGAGAGTAACTGTTGTTCTCATCGCTAAATTCAAAGTTAGGATCAGCAGCAAGTTGCGCAGCTAACGTAGGTTCTTTGCGGCAGTTATCGTGACCTGCTTTAGTTGATGTTGCTGTTAAACCGTCACAAATATCATCATAGCTGTCGTAATCGCCACGCGGTGGTGACATAAGCTCAGTGATTGTGGGAGCACGTTGAGCGCGAGCGTAGTTTGCTCTAAATGCATAGCCTTCGATTGGTTCCCAAAATACACCTAGCTTGTAGCTGGCAACAGTGTTGACGTTTTCCATGCTGTAGTTAGCTAAACGTAATGAAGTTTCTGCGCTTAAATTTTTTGCTAAAGGAGCATCTTTTAAAAGTGGGATCGCAAGCTCTGCAAAGGCTTCATAGACCTCAACTTCACCATAAAAATTTGGTACATAGTTGAAGGTAATACCGCCTGCCTTCATGTCGTCGCTGGTTGATAGGTCTTGGCTGTCTTTACGGTATTCACCACCAAATACTGCGGATACTGAGCCTGCTGGTAATTCAAATAAATCACCCGCAACGTAGCCAACTACACCGTATTGTTCTATTTCGGTATCAATAATTGGGTTGGTACGGATCCAAGCAGCCATTTCTTCGGTGATAGAGCCCTCACCAAATAAGTTAATTGGCACACAGCCTTCAGCGCGAGCTGCTTCATCAATACATTGAATGGTGCCATCCGCTAATTCTTCTGCTTGCAAAGCTTGATTAAGTTTTACAGTATTTAATTCATTGCTACGAATTTGGTGTTGGGTAAAACGACCATAACTTGCAGATACATCCCAGTCCCACTCGTCGTTAAATAATGTGCCTTGGAGACCTGCCCAACTACGAATCGTTTTACGGGTATTATCAGTGCTAATATTCCCCACTTCACTGAAGCGGCGATCCCAATAAATACGATCTTTGTATGGGTTGGCATCGAGGATTTCTTGCGGAACATATGGGTTGTCGATAGGGATATAACCCGGTGCTACATCTGCAAGGGGCTCGCCAGTGGTCGGGTCATAACGCGGTACATACGCACCTTCGTATTCATCTTCAGGCGACTTATTGTTAAAAGAACCACTTTCACTGTATTGAACTTGCGCGTAGAACATTACATCGTCAGTTAAATCGTAATCAATTTTAACTGCAGCAGATACGTTATCGCTTGGTACATCAAGCATCACGTATTGCCTAGAATTCACACCGTAAATTTCTTCGTTGCCTTTCCAGTCATCACGTAGAGTTTGGCCGTCATACCAAAATTGCGTGTCGTTACGGCTGTTTTCTAAGAACACACCGCCAGGAATACCATCACTTTTGCTAACCCAATCAGCTTGTGTGATGTCACGCATACATTGATAACCGTCTTTTGTGAGCATCTGATTACACATTTGCTCATCGTCGTAGCGGTAAGAATCTTCGATTTGTGCGCGTTTACGATCGTAAAAAGTCATACCGAAATCACGGTCCCAGTTGGCACTGAAATAGGCGTAACCGCGATCTTCAGCAAACGAGGTACCGTAGTTTAAATCAAGGGTAAATTCTTTACCGCCGCCATCGGTGGTTTCACCTGTGTTCGCTTTAAAATCAAAGCCTTCTTTTTTGGATTGGGTGATAATATTCACCACACCTGCTACAGCATCGGCACCATAGGTTGCAGATGCACCACCACTGATTATTTCAACGCGCTCAACCATACCGCTCGGAATGGTATTTAAACTGACATAGTTGCCACTGTAGCTGTTTGAAACAACACGACGACCATCAATCAATGTTAGGGTACGGTTAGCGCCTAAATCTCGAAGCTGTACTGTCGATAAACCGGTCGCTGAAACACTTGATTGGCTGGTGGTATTACCTATGCTCTCGCTAAGAGCTGGCATGTTATCAACCAAAATGTCTGATAAGTTGGTTAAACCTGTATCGGCAATGGCTTCGCGGTCCATTGTGACCAGCGGTGTTGGAATTGAAAAGCTATCGCGTTTAATACGAGAACCCGTAACAACGATTTTTTCCGGCTCTTCAGTTTGTTCATTAGCTGCTGGAGTGGTGTTGGCAGGGCGGGCAATCTCAGCCTCATTGGCAAATGCATGTTGGCTAAAACCACTGGCAACAGCAAGTGCAATAGCACAAGGTTTGGTTAGTAGATTTCTCACAGGCGTTCCTAGTTGTTTTATTTTTAGTTTTTAGAACCAGAGTGATGCTCTTTTAAGGGCAGTTAAAATTTACAGTGAGCAACACTCTGGTTGGTCGGTATTGACGTAAAAATTTTTATAGAAATGTGAACCTAACTACAATCTTAGGTGGCTCGTTTATGTCTCTATTTTATATCTATTGAATATCTATTTATTTAAAATCAGCGAGTTAAGAAATGTTCATTGTTAACTGTTTTGCAACGTTAAAGCTGGTGAAAGGGCTGCTTTTACGATAAATTGATAGGGCTTTATACTGCTGTACTTCTAAAATGGGGTTTTATTTAGAGTAAATGGAAACATCTAATCGCGTTTATCAGCTGGGCTCATGTATTGTTAACCCACTCGAAAATAAACTGATCTGCAATGGTAGTGAACAGCTTTTGCAGCCTAAGTTTATTGAGTTGTTAGCTTGCTTAGTTGCGCGTTACCCCGAACCCATCACCCGTGAAGAGCTCATCAATAGTGTTTGGGAGGGCAATTTTTACGTGGGTGAAAAAGCCTTAACAAATGCAATTTGGCATTTACGAAAAGCATTTAAGGAACTCGATCCAGAACAAACTTACATAGAGACACTGCGTAAAACGGGTTATCGCGTTTTATTAAAGCCCGAGCCAATAGATACAGCCGATAAAGAAAACCCAGTGGGTTTTAGTATCACTACTGCACAAATACGCCAGCTGTTTGTGGCTTTGTGTGTCATTAGCTTGGTTGTGATGTATTGGTTGTTCTCTTCGCCTGTAAAGCAAACTAACTCAAGCTTTGTGCTACCGCTTAATAGTATCGAAAGCGTGACGGCAAGCCCTGGTCGTGAGATTTATCCTTCAATTTCTGATGATCAGCACTATTTGGTGTATTCATGGCGACAGCTTGGTAAACCAAATAACCTATATTTACGTGATTTACATTTTCCAGAGCACCCAGCAAAGCAATTAACGGACTCACCTTTTACAGAAGGGCGCTCTGTGTTTAGCCCAGATGCAAACACATTATATTATTACCGTATGGCGTCAGATGTTTGTGAAATTGTAAAACTCTCTTTGGTAAATGCCACCAGTGTCGTGCTAGGGGAGTGCAGTAATAACTATGCGCCTGATCTTGATATCAGTAGTGATGGTAAAACCTTGGCCTACATTGTTGATCATACAAGCAAGACAGGTGATTATGTCACTCGTATCAAACTGCTCGGTTTACAGGCAAAACAAACAAAAGAAACAGTTATTCCTTGTAATGATGACTGCGAAACTGTGTATGAGTCAGTGTCGTTTTCGCCAGATGCACAGCGAGTTGTGGTTACGCGTAATGTTAAAAACAACCAAAAAGCGCTGTTTTTAATAGATGTAAAAACAGGGCAAAGCCAACGGCTAACTCATGATTTTGTTGATATTCATGGTGTAGATTGGCATCCGTCTAAAGAGCAATTGGCGTTTAGTGCAGTTGAGGGCGGTAAACGTTATGGCTACTTCTTTGACATTAAGAATCAAACCCTAATCAACACGCAAATTGCGGGCATGAGTTCACCTAATTACAGTAGTGATGGTAGTGTTTATTACCATCAGTGGGATTTAGATAAGGTGATCACGCGTCTGAAAATAGACGAACAAGTGGCCAACTCGCCGTTTTCTATGTTGTCGACCAATTTTAGCTCGCTATTCCCTGAATATAATCAGCAGCAAAATAAACTACTGTATGTGTCCAATGAATCTGGCAGTTCACAGCTTTGGATTGTTAACCCTGATAGCAGCTCGCGAAAGCAGCTTACTGACTTTGCACATAACACGGGGGAAGTTCGTGATCCAACCTGGTCAGCCGATGGACGCTATATTTTGTTTTCATTGTATGACAATGGCAGTACCCGCTTATATATTTATGATTTCAAAGTAGAGCAAAGTCAGCAAATCAAACTGCCATTTAGTCATGCAATTAAACCCAAGTTTAGCGCTGATAGCCAGCATATTTTAGTTTCTGATGGTGACTACTTATATCGTTATGACTTAACAGGTAAAAGCCTAGGTAAAGCTGTTGAAGTGCCTGCGCAGTATGGCGTTGAAACACAATCAGGCGATATTTTATTTACCAACTCGCGCCATGCTATTTGGATAAAACATCATGATACGGGTGTTGAAGAAATGCTGGTGAACGATGTTAAGTTGGCGCGCAGTTATGCATGGTTGCTGGTGGCAAAGAACGCGTATCATGAGGGGCGTATTTATTATTATAAAGAACGCTTAGGTGATTACCGTATTAGCTACTATGACTTAGCAAGTAAGCAGCATCATGATTTAATTGCCTTACCGGAGCGAGCTTATAGTCGCTCATCGGGTTTGACCTACATACCCAATGAGCGTTGGCTAGTTTACACTGCGTACTTATCGCCTGAGATAGAAATCAAGCGCTTACCGGCAGCCTATTTGCCAAAGTAATTAACACTTACGGTAAATATCAGCATCCATATCGTAAATATTAACGCTTAAGCTATACGAGCGGCGGCAGTATGTTCTTAAGCAACTTAATAATTGCTCACTGAGCATTTGCTTTTGCTCTATGGTTCTGCCTGCCATGATTGATGCGCCGATGTGAATAAAGCCATCTTTGCCTTCACCTAATTCGTAATGCTGATAAGCAATTGCACGAGTCTTTATGGTCGAAAGCTCAAATAAGCCTGAGTCAAAAACGGCTTGGTGAACTTTTTCAACTAACACTTGTGGCAGAATTGGCAAGTCTTCTGAGTGTTCTATAACAATGTGCGGCATGGGGTCTTCCTTAAAAGCGGTAACTAAAACCGATGTTTGTCTGAAATTGGTTTAACACATCACCATCAAAGTGCCATAGACATTGGTCGTCTTCTGATGTTGGCAATGTTCACGATACGTTACTTGCATTATTTACAATAGTTGCCAGCCAGCGAGTTTCAACATAAACCCGTGCTTGTTCAGTAAATAAATAATCTGCGCCAGCATAAAGGCCAGAGGTAAAATATGTATCAGAGTCGGCAAAGTCAGTGTTGACGTGGTTTGCGCCAATTTGGGCACCAACAAAACCAACTATACGGTCAGCTAATGGCACTTCTACGGCACTTTGAAATAGCAGGTATTGCATCTCGACTTGCTTGTTGGTTTGGTCTTTCATATCAAGCTCGGTTGCTGAATAAAAGAACCCATAGCGAGCATTATCAATGGTTCTATCTAGGCTGACAGTAAAATGGCTGTCATCCTCAAGCTCAATTTTAAGGTTTTCTTCGGTTTGCACCGAGTTAGTAAAGTTTTTGCCGAAACCAGCGCTAATAGAGTAGTCAGCGTGAGCTGTACTACTTAAGAACATTAAACACAGTAAACCAAGCGATTTTTTCATTGTTTAGGTGCTCGTTGTTGAAGATATTTTGAGATAGTATTGAAACATAGCAAGCAAATCGTTGTAAACGGACAACTATCGCTTTTTAATAAGGAACACTAGGATGAAGTTACTAAAATTAGCTGCACTTACTGCGCCACTGATTTTGTTGAGCGGTTGCTCGGATGATGCTGCTTCGGTGAGTTTGGGGTTATTTACGACCAAAGATATTAAAGTGGTATCACAACAAGACCCGCTTATAAGCGGTGTTACTTGTCACATTAGCCATATTGAAGCGAACCTTGATTTTGCTGATCCATCCGATATGTCTATTGCCTGTCGTCAAACAGGCCCCATTACCGCTGACCAATTACAACAAATTGATCGCAGTAAATCGGGCGAAGTGGTATTTAAATCATCGAAAAGTATTTTGTTTAAATCGTTAAAAGTACGTCGTATTTATGATGCGCCAACACGCACACTTTTATATTTGTCTTATTCAACGAAAGAGTCGAGCGGTAGCCATCATCATGCTTTATCAACTGTGCCTCTTTACAATACGGATGCATGGCAATGGGCACAATCACAAGAGTAATTTATGTTAGCGTTATTTAAGTCAGCCCCACTTGTTGATGAGCAAGAGCAGCAGTGGTTAATCGATACCTTTTTATGGGCTGTTGAACACTTTGATAGTGAATATTTTTTAAAACACACACAAATCATTTTACCTAACGGGCAGTTCTTTCCGGATAGGGTGTCGAGCGTCAATGAAATGGCTGAAAAGGTATTTAGCCGAGTTGTTGATTATGCGGGGATGCAGGCGTGGCCAATTAACTTAGTTGCGCCATCTGGGCTTACACCGCAGGTGTTTCCGCATTTTGAATTTCAAGACAATTTACGCGGTAGCGAGGCGAGCTTAATTTTGCCGGCAAATCATCCGGTGAATATCTCCTTTAACCCGAACCAAATCAATCAACCGCAAGATTTAGTGGCAAGTTTTGCTGGTACCTTAGCGACCATTTTGATTCACCATGTGGGTGTCTTACCTCCTGGCGGTAAAGAGTACTTACCGCAAGCAAGCGATGCGTTGGCATGCTATTTAGGCTTTGGGGTGATGATGAGTAATACGGTGTATCAATTTAAAGGTGGCTGCGGCTGCGGTTATAACCCTTATGCCAATCGCCAAGCAGCGCTGACTGAGCCACAAACGCTATTTATGCATGCGCTGGTTACGCATTTTAAAGGGGACAATCAGTCGAAGAAGTTTTTAAAACCCCATTTACGCAGCCAATATAAAAAAGCGCAAAAGCAAATTAAAGCATTGGTGAGTGACAGTGCAAATCCGTTGTTATTAGCATTAGATGAACAAGCAGTAGGGTAATATTGAGTGCAGTATTTAGATGAGTTTTTATTGATAGCCATAGCTCACTTTTTTGCGGTAGCAAGCCCAGGTCCTGACTTTGCAATTGTACTCAAGCAAAGTATTCAACAAGGTCGTAAAAATGCGCTTTGGACCAGTGCTGGGGTTGGTGCGGCTATTTTGCTGCATATTGCTTATTGTGTATTAGGTGTGGCATTAATTTTATCCCAGTCACCTAGCTTATTTATGGCTTTAAAATACCTTGCAGGGGCTTATTTGGCATACTTGGGTGTGCAAGCTTTACGAAGCGCAAAACCTAGCGATAGTAAACAGCAAACCCTTGCCCCTGCTGAGCCTGAATCTGTGTATAAAGCATTTCGACGCGGTTTTTTTACCAATGCCCTTAATCCCAAAGCAACACTGTTTTTTATGTCGTTGTTTACTCTTGTAATAAGCCCTGAAACACCTGTTGTAGTGCAGGCTGGTTATGGCGTGTATATGGCAATGGCGACTTGGCTATGGTTTTCATTTTTATCATTGGTGTTATCAAAAGCATCAGTGCGAGCATTTTTCTTAAAAAGCGGATACTGGTTTGATAGAGGCATTGGCGTGATCTTAATTGCCTTAGCTATTCGCGTTGTTGTGTGAGGTAAGTATGGCGCTATATAACTTTTCATTTGGTTCAAATATGTCATCGAGCAGATTGCTGGCAAGGTTACCTGAAGCAAAGCGGGTAGGCACAGCTATTTTAAAAGGCTATGAACTGACGTTTGATATGGTAAGTACCGACGGCTCTGCAAAGTGTAGCGTGCGCAAAACAGATCAGGCAGATGCCTTGGTATATGGTGTTGTGTATCAGTTAAACGAAGCTGAAAAGTCGATTCTTGATGATATCGAAGGGCCGCGTTATGACTGTGTAGATATCACCGTTGAACTACTAGATGGCGAGCAACTTGCTGCCCATTGTTATATCGCTAACACCTTAGATGAGTCTTTACTGCCATTCGACTGGTATCTTCAGCATGTTCATCGCGGAGCGCTTGAAGCAGGTGTACCAAATCATTACAGTGAAGCAATACTCGCAAGACCAAGTTGCGATGATCCAGATAAAACTCGGGCAGCGAAAGAGTTCGCTATTCACAACAATAAAAATCACCTAGGGATATTATGATATTTCGTAAATTAGCCGTTGCAGCGGCGCTGTTATCGAGCTGTTCGTTTTACAGTTATGCCGATATTGATACTAAAAAAATTGAAAAAGTAATCGAAACGTCAATGGCACGTTTTGACGTACCGGGTATGGCTGTAGCGATTGTTGAAAATGATCAGGTCGTGTTAGCAAAAGGTTTTGGTGTATCTCACCTTGATACCGGTAAAAAAGTAAATAAAGACACCTTATTCGGTATCGCGTCAAACACCAAAGCATTTACCGCAGCAGCGTTAGCTAAATTAATTGATGAAGGTAAGCTTAGCTGGGATGACAAAGTAATTGATCATCTTCCTGAGTTTCGTCTGTATGACCCTTACGTAACACGTGAAATGACCATTCGCGATTTATTAAGCCACCGTAGCGGTTTGGGTTTAGGGCAAGGCGATTTAATGATTTGGCCAGATACTGACAAATCGATTGATGAAATTATCGCAGGGCTAAAATACTTAAAACCAGCGAGTAGCTTTCGTAGTAAATATGCCTATAACAACTTAATGTTTGTGACTGCAGGTGAAGTGGTAGCCCGTGTATCTGGCATGAGCTGGAATGATTACATCGAGAAAAATATTCTTCAGCCACTTGATATGAAAAACTCACGCGCAGGTTTTTCACGTATTCCTAGTAGCAATAAAAACTGGGCGACGGGTCATATTCCAATGGATGGCCAACTACACCCATTTTTTGTGAACTACCTTGAAGATTTCCGTGGCGCTGGTGCGATTGCATCAAGCGTAAGCGATATGAGCCAATGGCTACGCACGCAGCTTGCACATGGCAAAATGCCAAATGGCCAGCAGTTATTCACTGAAAAGCAACAGCAACAAATGTGGCACCCGCACATTACGTCAATGGCATCAAAAAGTGCTTATGAAGCTTACCACCAACAATTTAGAGGTTATGGTTTAGGCTGGAGCATTGAAGATTTCCACGGCATTAAAAAGCTAGGCCATGGTGGTGGTATTTTAGGTATGGTGTCTCAAGTGACATTATTACCAGAGAAAAACCTCGGTATTGTTATTCTGAGTAACCAGCAAGCGTTTAGTGCGCTCTCTGCAGTGACCTATGAAGTATTAGAAGATGCATTAGATCTTGAAGATAAAGACTGGGTTGAAGATCTTGCTAAAAAGCACTTTGAAGGTAAAAAAGAAGCTTACGCAAACGCAAAACCAGAAACACCTGCTGATTATCAAGCGAAACTACCAAACATCAACTACACAGGCACTCTGCACGATAACTGGTATGGTGATGTGGTAATCGAGGAGTTAAATGGTCAGCTACGTATTGATTTTACTCATACAAAGCGTTTGAAAGGTCAGCTTGAGCATTACACGGGCAATACGTTTATTGTGAAGTGGGATGAAAAGTTACTCGAAGCAGATGCTTACATTGAGTTTCAAATGAGCCCAGATAACCGAGTGAGTAGTGCAAAAATGCGCGCTGTCTCAATGGCGGTGACAGACTTTAGTTTTGACTTTAGGAATTTAGATTTACGCGCTAAAAAGTAAACCAAAGTCGCAAAGCCACCGTTAGGTGGCTTTGTTATACTGGGGGAAAATAATTCAAGGAGCGTATTATGAGAACGGCAGTTATCTCACATCCATTTTGTCGTAAACATAAAATGATTGAGGATCACCCCGAATGCCCCGCGCGTTTAGATGTGATCACCGACCGCTTGCTAGCAAGTGGTGTTGATATAGCAATTACTCACTTACAAGCTCCTAAAGCCAGCCGCGACGACTTTTTACTTGCTCATGATGAACCTTTGGTAAGCCATGTAGAGCAAACAATTCCCGATGAAGGGCTTGCTGAATTAGACGGCGACACTTGGTTGTGCCCAGATTCAATGAAAGCAATTGAACGAGCCGTTGGTGCTGGATTACTCGCCGTTGATGAAATTCTTGCTGATAAACTGGATGCTGCATTTTGCTCGGTTAGACCACCAGGGCATCATGCAAACCGTAGCACCTCTGCAGGGTTTTGCGTTTTTAATAACCTAGCCATTGCCGTGAAATACGCGCAAAGCAAAGGTGTTAAACGTATCGCTATTTTGGACTTTGATGTACACCACGGTAATGGCACGCAAGATATCTTTTTAGATGATGACAATGTGTTGTTTTGCTCTTTGTTTCAACACCCTTTTTACCCAAATACCGCCGTTGAAAATAACGCGACTTTAGTTAACTCACCGCTGCCAATTGCCAGTGATGGTAATGACTTAAAAGCAGTTTACCTTGAGCAGTGGCTACCAAAACTCAATGAATTTAAACCTGAACTGTTGTTTATTAGTGCAGGTTTTGATGCTCATCTTGAAGATGACATGGCAAGCCTGAAGTTTGTTGAAGACGATTACGCATGGCTAACCACACAATTAGCTGAATTTTGTCAGCAGCAAGATTGCAAAGGGATTATCTCTTATCTTGAAGGGGGTTATGCTTTATCAGCCCTTGGCCGTAGTGCCGTTGCGCACATTAAAGCGCTGGTGGATGCGCCTTAATCTGCCAGCATCGCAAAGGCTTGCGTTGGTGTAAGCCGAGTAACCTTACTTAAACAGCATACTCCCTCTTGTGCTAGGTGCTCAGTCACTCTATTAGCAAGCTCTAAATCAGTTAATGCTTTCACGCTTTCTCCCTGCAAGTTGACATAGTGCCCTGTTGCCAAAAGTAGCATCGCTTCTTGTTGCTGCTCTTCACTTAAGCCATATAAAAAGCTTTCTATATCGGCTTCGTCTTCAACTAATGCTAATTCATGGTCTGAAAAAATAATCTTAGGAAATGATGAGTGCATTTATTGTCCTGTGTCAAAGTTGCATAGGTTGAAATGATTATAATTGCCAATTCATGTAAGAACTAGGAAAGTCGACTTATGAATCAACCAAGACGACATCAAAAGGTGAGTGATGTCTTTTCGCAAAAGTTGGTATCGTGTCCTGCGCATACGCCTTTGGTCGATGCGGTGAGGTTGATGCATGTTCACAATGTGACGGCTATTTTTATTAAGCATGAGCAGTCTGTTGTTGGTATTTGGACGGAAGCTGATTGTTTGAAAATTGACATCAGCAGCCCGCTCTATAAGAACCTTGCCATTCACGAGGTCATGTCGGCGCCTGTTATTACAGTGCCAAATCAATGCTCAGTCAGTGATGCAACCCTGCGTTTTCAACAGCATGGCATTCGTCATTTATTGGTAATGGATAGCGAAAATCAGCCTGCGGGTATGTTGAACTTATCTGATATTGTGCATAACCAAGGTTTGGACCACTACTTACAATTTCGGCCTATTCATGAGCAGTATCGCACTGACCTAGAGATAGTTGATGCGCAAACCCCGATAGAAGAGGTTGTGCAACTGATGCGCGCAGGCCGCCTTGATAGTGTACTGGTTTATAACCGAGAGCTTGAACTGCACGGTATTATTACTCAGCGTGATATTGTTGAGCTGATCATTCAAACCGAGTGGCTAAATCCTTGTTGGCAATATGCTAGCTACCCGTTAATTGAAATTGATTGTGAAAGCAGTTTATTTGATGCGTATCGCACTATGACAGAGCGTAATGTGCGTCATTTAGTGGTCAGAGATGATGAAATTTGCGGGGTTATATCTTTTGCTGATTTGATCACAGAGATTGAGTCAGCTTATTGCTGCGAGCTTGAACGAGCCATAGAGCAGCGTGATATTGCCTTGCAAAAATCACAACGTAACTTGTTTTTAGCAAATAAAATTATTGATGCCTCACTCGATGGCATTATGTTAACCCGTAAAGACGGCACGATTATTCAAGTTAACCCTGCTTTTACTAAACTGACCGGCTTTGCTGAGCATGAAGTAATTGGTAAGCGTCCCAATATTTTAAGCTCGACAAAACACAGCCGTTCGTTTTATCAAAAAATGTGGCATGCCATTGAATACGAAGGGGTCTGGCAAGGGGAGATCTGCAATTGCAAAAAAGATGGTGAAGAGTTTGTAGAGTGGCTCACCATTATCCAGATTAAAGACCCTAACTTTGATGAAGTGCTTTATGCGGCAATTTTTAGCGACATTACAGAGCGTAAACGTGCAGAAGAAAAAATTGCCCAGCTCGCCTATTACGATGAGCTAACAGGCCTGCCTAATCGGCGCTTATTTCATGACAGACTCTCTATTGCGCTGAGTTCTGCCAAACGAAACCATGATCTATTAGCAGTGATGTTTATCGACTTAGACCGCTTTAAAGAGGTTAACGATAGCTTAGGGCATGACGCTGGTGATAACTTATTGCAGCAAGTAGCAGAGCGTATTTTATCAATTCTTCCTGAAGGGGATACTCTTGCGCGCTTAGGTGGCGATGAGTTTGTTCTGCTATGCGAAGTAAATCGGGTTGAAACACTGCTCAACTTTGCCGAACAAGTCTTGCAGCAGGTGAGTATGCCGCTTGCTATTAACGAGCATGTGGTTGCAATTACAGCTTCTATTGGCGCTGCGGTTTACCCTGATGATGGCGTAGATAGCGCTACACTGCTTAAGCATGCAGATATTGCTATGTACCGTGCTAAAGAAGTGGGACGTAATTCATTTCAATTATTCAAACCTGCGATGAATGCACGCTCTTTAGAGCGATTGGCAATGATGAGCCGATTACAAAACGCCATAGAAAGCGATGAGTTTGAGCTTTATTTCCAACCTAAGCAGGAGTTAAATTCAGGCAAAATTTTAGGGGTAGAGGCTCTCTTACGTTGGCATGAGCCAAACCTTGGAGTGATTTCACCTGCTAAGTTTATCCCTCTTGCTGAAGAACTTGGCCTAATTGTGAAACTTGATTTATGGGTTATCGAGCAGGCTTGTATAGAGTTAGAAAAATGGCAGCAACAAGGCATTGAAGCAGGGCGCTTGGCAATTAATATTTCGGCTAATCACTTACGTCAGGGACAATTAGCATCGAATGTTGAACGCTTACTTGAGCGTTACGATGTAGACCCATACAAGCTTGAAGTAGAGCTTACTGAAAGCTGTTTTATCAGCCACTTTAGTGAAGCTAAACAAGAGTTACTCGCGCTTAAAAAGCTAGGTGTGCATATTACGTTAGATGACTTTGGCACGGGCTATTCGGCTTTAAGTTACTTAACTAAACTGCCAATTGATACGTTAAAAATAGATGCCAGCTTTATCGCAAAAGTGCCAGATGAATACGGAAATAGTGAAATTGTTACGGCGATTATTAGCCTTGCGAAAAGCTTGAGTATTCATGTTGTCGCAGAAGGGGTAGAGAAGGTAGAGCAGTTAAATTACTTACGTTCACTTAACTGCGATACCATTCAAGGCTATTACTTTTGCCGCCCAATAGCGAAGCAGCAATGGTATGATTTTTATCTCAATAGCGAAAAAAGTGCTTAACCTAAGCTAATTTCGTAAGAAGTGAACTTACGAATATTAATGACGCCAGTATCAAAAATTAAGTACTGGCCTTTAATGCCTTTTAAAATACCTGATACTTCTGGTGCTTTATCAAAATTGAAAGAGCTGATTTTGCTTGGGTATTCACTTACTGGGTAGTCTAGCTCAACTACATCTTCATCGAGCTTTTCAATGGCTGTTGCGCCAAATAGCTCTGCAAGTTCACTTAACTTAGCATCAATTTGTGGGATCAACTCTGCAGCAGCAGCTTTTAAATCAATTGCTTCAGATTGACCTTTTAGCATGTTTCGCCAATTGGTTTTATCAGCAATAAACTCGGCTAAGGCAACCTCAACTAAACCCGATTGAAGACGGGTTTGTACTTTAAAGATAGGTAAAGCTTGCGTCGCACCTTGGTCAATCCAGCGTGTAGGAATTTGAGTATGGCGGGTAATACCTACTTTTAGGCCTGAAGTGTTGGCTAAATACACGTAATGCGGGATCATGCAGTTTTCTTCACCCCACTGTGGCTCACGACAGGTGCCCTTATCAAAGTGGCACGTTTCAGGTTTCATGATACACATGTCACAGCTAGCCAGTTTGCGCATACAAACAAAACAGTGGCCTTGAGAGTAGCTTTTCTTGGTTTTCTTACCACAGTTACAGCAAAAAATATTGCCGGTAAAAGTCAGTGTGAGCGGCTTACCAATATAGTCATTTAATGAAACTAGCTCATCACCGATAGGTAATTGATATTCGACAGGAGAGGTCAGTGTCGACTTTAATTTTCTGATCGTACCTTGCATCTTTACATGGCCCCTAAAGATGTTAAAAAGGGCAGTGTAACACGGCCTATTTAAATTGTGAGGCAATAAAGCTTAGATACTCATTAATCGGTACCGCTTTGCTGTAATAATAGCCTTGCCCTTGATCTGCGCCCATCTTGATCAGCATTTTTTCTGTTTCTTGGTCTTCAATGCCTTCGATAGTGATATTCATATCAAGGTTATGAGCCATATCAATAGCCGTTTTTACCACTACCTGGTTGGTGGTGTTATTCACTAAATCAAGAATAAAGCTCTTATCGACTTTAATCGTGCTAAATGAATAATTTACTAAGTAGTTTAACGATGAGTAACCGGTACCAAAATCATCGAGTACCACCTTGCTACCGAGTTTATTAAGTTCGCTGATAAAGCTGACCATTTCATCATGGTTTTTGATAAGCGCAAATTCAGTCAATTCAAACTTTAACTGATCCGCAGTAATGCCATGCTTTAAAATGGTGTTTTCGACTTTTTCGACAAGCTTAGGGATAGCTAGATTCTTGGCACTTAAATTAACGCTAATGGTATGCTCGCGATAGCCTTGTCGATTAAGCTGGGCAGCAGCTAGGCAAGCCTGATCAATCACCCATAAGCTCAACTCGTTAATTAAACCAGTACGTTCAGCCAATAAAATGAGTTGCTCAATGTCCAGGTATTTACCCGCTGTAGGCCAGCGTAACAATGCCTCTGCGCCACAGATAGCACCATTGCGTAAATTAATAATGGGCTGTAAGTAAATGGCTAAGGTATTGCTTCGCATTGCTTGTTGTAACTCAGCGGCAAGGCTGACATCCATATCGATATGCGGTGTGTTAAAGTCGATGTTTTGCTGCTTTTGTGACAACCCTAAGTAGCCACGTTGTAGCCAAATATCAAAGCCATCATCACTCACTGGCTCAGTAATGCTATAGCGGTAGTAAAGCTGCAGGTCTAAGCCTGCCACTTTATATTGCTTAGGCAGCTGTTTGCATAAGTTGCTAAGCTCTTGGTGAAGCTCTGCTTGTGATTGAATTTTGGTAGAAATAAAAGCCAGTACACCATTGCCTAAGTCAGCCACTTTTGGACTGTTATCTAGCGCTGACTCTAAATTAATAAATTGCCTATTCTTATTAATTTGATGCTCTAAAGATTGAGCCACAGTGATAATTATTTGGCTGCTTTGGCTTGGCTTTAGAATGCTCATTAGGGCATTAAATTGCTCGATTTTCACTAAGCAAAGGTTAGCGAGTCTATGCTCCGAGGTAATCGCCATATAGGCTTGTTTGAGCATTGCTTGGTTGAGTAGCTCAGTTTGTTGGGTATGGGTTGCATGATACAGCGCTTTTTCACGTTGATAACGAACGCGATCTGCCAACGCCATTGCCATGAGCACAATCTCACAGAGAATAGCGACTAAAAATATGTGCCTAACTGCAAAGCTATAAGGAATAAAGCCCGTTAGTTCTAAAGGCTGAATGGCAGCGCCTACAATCAGTGGCACCCACGACATGACATAAAATTTTGCCCACCGAAAACCGCTCACCAACTTTTTGTAAATCATGCAAATACATAGAATGTATAACGGCACCATGATGGCAAAAAAGATTTTTGAAGAATGGTATTCCAGCATAAAAAAGCTGATAAGACTGAGGCTAAACAGCAGGGCTAAAAAGCTGATACTGAGCTTGTATAAGCGGCAATTGTCTTTATGGTAGCGTAAGAACATAGTGCAAAACGCCACGGTGAAAAATGCAATCGCGTAGTTACTGAACACCACTTGCTCATTAAAAAAGATTTGCCACGATAACGGCCATAAGTAAAAACCAAAGCCGAGCACTGAGCCCATAAGTAACAGTGCTGAGATGATGTAGCCTATATAAATAAGGTAGACGCGGTCACGGATCCCTAAAAATAATACCAAGTTATACAGGGCAGCCATGATCAGCACACCAATGAAGATCCCCCAAATTCCTGATTGCGAACGTAGTAGATCTTGAAACTCTTTTTCACCATAAATATTAATAGGTGTTTTGCTAATACCCACCGTATCTATTTTTATAATGAGGGATGTTTGCTCATAGCCCTGCATTGTAAGCATGCTATGCGGTGTACTGTACTGAAACAAACTAAGACCAGATACTTTATCACCCAGCTCGGTTGTATCTATAAGCTGCCCCTTATCATCAACATGATAAACGCTAAGATAATCAACCATAGGGTTATCAAAGTGAATCGCCAGCTCCACAGGCTTTGCTTGACGGTTTTCTAAATCAAGCTTTAACCAATAATCTTGCGCCGCTAAATCCCACTCAACATCTTTAAAAGGGCGCTGTTTAAGTTTGTCTGGTTCAGCTAAAAACTGCTCGAGAGTCAGCGCTTTACTACTATCTATTCGATAAGCTGTATTACTGTAGATGGGGGCTGTTTTATCTATAGTGTAGCGGGTAGGGCTGGCTAAATGTGCAGCTAGGGTAGCAATGATAAAAAACAAAATTGTCAGAATAAGAAATGAAACAAAGTTATATTTCAGTGCTTTATTATTCAAAATTAGTTCTTTATCTAGGTAAATGTTCTTAACAGTGTAGCATTAAAAAAGCGCAGATAAACTGCGCTTTTTTCAGAATTAGACTGGTTTGACCTTAATTCTGTTCGCGAGCAATAGCACGGTAAGCGATATCAGTACGATATTCCATGCCTTCCCAGCTGATTTCATCAACTAGTTTATAAGCACGTTGTTGCGCTTCGGTTACTGTGTTGCCAAGTGCCGTAGCACAAAGTACACGACCGCCAGCAGTTACAACGTTTTCGCCATCTTGCTTAGTCCCTGCGTGGAATACTTTCTCACCTTCAGGGTAAGTAACTTGCAAGCCGCTGATTGCATCACCTTTCGGGTAGCTATCTGGGTAGCCTTTAGCTGCTAATACAACACCGACTGCTGCACGTGGGTCGAACTCGATTGCTGTTTTATCTAGTTCTTCACGGTTAGCCGCTTCGATAAGTTCAACAAGGTCAGACTTAAGACGAAGCATCATAGGTTGTGTTTCAGGGTCGCCAAAACGACAGTTGTATTCGATTACTTTTGGCGTACCATCAGCGGTGATCATTAAACCTGCGTATAAGAAACCTGTGTAAGGGTGGCCTTCTTTTGCCATACCTTCAACCGTTGGGTTGATCACTTCGTTCATAATACGTTGGTGAATTTCATCAGTCACCACTGGAGCCGGTGAGTATGCACCCATGCCACCAGTGTTTGGACCTTGGTCACCGTTGTAAGCGCGTTTGTGGTCTTGGCTAGTTGCGAATGGCAGTACGTTTTTGCCATCAACCATCACGATGAAAGAGGCTTCTTCGCCTTCTAAGAACTCTTCGATAACTACACGGCTACCCGCTTCACCGAAGCTGTTGCCTGCAAGCATATCGCGGATAGCTTCTTCAGCTTCAAGCTCTGTCATCGCAACGATAACGCCTTTACCAGCTGCTAAGCCATCAGCTTTAACAACAATTGGCGCACCTTTTTCTTTTAGGTAAGCAAGTGCAGGGTCGATTTGTTCAAACGTTTGGTAATCAGCTGTTGGAATGTCGTGACGTGCTAAGAAGTCTTTAGTGAATGACTTAGAGCCTTCTAGCTGTGCAGCACCTGCTGTTGGGCCAAAGATAGCTAGACCGTTTTCACGGAAAGTATCAACGACACCTAAAACAAGCGGTACTTCTGGACCAACAATAGTTAACTCAACGTTGTTTTCTTTAGCAAAAGTAACTAAACCTGCCAGGTCTTCAACGTTGATAGCAACGTTTTCAAGTTTTGGCTCTAGTGCAGTACCTGCGTTACCTGGAGCAACGAAAACGGTGTTTACTTTAGTATTTTGTGCAGCCTTAAACGCAAGAGCGTGTTCGCGGCCGCCACTGCCGATGACAAGTACATTCATGGCGTATAATCCTATTTATAGCGGTTTTTTAAACTTCAGCGTCATACGATCACTTTCACCAATCGCTTTATATTTAGCAGCATCTTTTTCGTCAAGTGCTAAACGCGGTGGTAGTGTCCACACCCCTTTAGGGTGATCCGCTGTATCAAGAGGGTTTGCATTAATGTCACTGCTTGCCACTAGTTCAAAGCCAGCTTGCTTTGCAATTTCAATTACATAGCTTTGCTTCATATAACCTGATGATTTCTGATCTTCATCGCTGCGCGCTTCAGGTAGGCGGTGTTCAACCACACCTAAAGTGCCGCCTGGTTTAAGTGCTTTATAAAATGCTTTAAACGCACTTAACGCGCCTTCTTTATCTTTACCCATGTACCAGTTGTGTACATTTCTAAATGTTAAGACAAGATCTGCGCTACCCGCTGGTGCAATATCAAGATGTGTTACTGGCGCAAATTCAGTTAGTTTAACTTCACTGAAGCGTGCGTCATCGCTCATCTTTTTCTTAAAACCAGCTAATGAACGTTGGTAATAACCCACCTCAGAATCAGCAGGGAAATGTGCCGCGTAGTAAACACCATGGCCTTTTACAGCTGGCGCAAGAATTTCGCTATACCAGCCACCGCCCGGTGCAATTTCAACAACTGTCATGTTTGGCTTAAAGCCAAAGAACTCAAGTGTCTCAACTGGATGGCGATATTTATCACGTGCGCTATTTTTAGCATCACGTTCGCTTGATTGCACAGCTTGTGTAAGCGCTGATTCATGAGAATGGCTTAAAGCCTGTGCTGATGTCAGTGCAAGGCTGGCAACGAGTAACGATTTTACGGCAAATTTCATCATCTGTTCCTTCATTATATGGGTAATTATTATTATTAATCAGAATACGTGAATTTGTGGCAAACAAAAAGGGTTAAGCTATGTGCTTAACCCTTTATGTGATTAGTGGCGGAAATGGCGCATACCTGTAAATACCATTGCCATACCAGCTTCGTCAGCTGCAGCGATAACTTCTTCATCGCGCATTGAACCACCTGGTTGAATAACTGCTGTGATGCCAGCCTCTGCTGCTGCATCAATACCGTCACGGAATGGGAAGAATGCATCCGATGCCATAACTGAACCTTTTACTTCAAGGTTTTCGTCAGCAGCTTTGATACCAGCAATTTTCGCTGAGTAAACGCGGCTCATTTGACCTGCACCTACACCAATTGTCATACCGTCACGTGCATAAACAATTGCGTTAGACTTAACGAATTTAGCTACTTTCCAGCAGAATAATAAATCTTTTAATTCTTGCTCAGTTGGTTGACGCTTAGATACAACCTTAAGGTCGCCTTGCGTTACCATGCCTAGGTCGCGGTCTTGAACTAGAATACCGCCATTAACACGCTTGATGTCGTGACCTGTTGCATTACCCGTCCATTCACCACATTCTAATAAACGAACATTTTGCTTAGCAGATACGATTTGTGCAGCGGCTTCAGATACTTTAGGTGCAATGATAACTTCAACGAATTGACGAGCAACAATTGCTTCAGCTGTGTCTGCATCAAGCTCTTTGTTGAATGCGATGATGCCACCAAATGCTGATGTAGGGTCAGTTTTGAATGCGCGATCATAGGCTTCAAGAATGTTGTCACCAATTGACACACCACAAGGGTTCGCATGTTTTACGATAACACACGCTGGTACGTCGAATTCTTTTACACACTCTAATGCTGCGTCAGTGTCAGCAATGTTGTTGTAAGAAAGTGCTTTACCTTGCAGTTGAACTGCAGTCGCAACAGATGCTTCAGTTAGGTCGTTTTCAACATAAAAAGCAGCGTCTTGGTGTGAGTTCTCACCGTAGCGCATATCTTGCTTTTTAGTGAACTGCATGTTGATAGTACGTGGGAATTTAGTCTCTTCAGCAGCTTCCTCTGTGTAGTCAGGAACCATTTTGCCGAAGTAGTTTGCAATCATGCCATCGTACTGAGCTGTGTGCTCGTAAGCAGCAATAGCTAGATCAAAACGTGTTTTATAAGTTGTTGAACCGTTGTTGCTTTGCATTTCGCTGATCACACGGTCGTAATCTTTTGCATTAACTACGATAGTTACGTCTTTATGGTTTTTCGCCGCAGCGCGAACCATAGTTGGACCACCGATATCGATGTTTTCAATCGCATCTTCTAGGCTGCAGTCTTCTTTCGCAACAGTGTTTGCGAAGGGGTATAAGTTAACTACAACGATATCGATAGCAGAGATGTTGTTCTCGCTCATTACGTCTTCATCTTGACCGCGACGCGCTAAGATGCCGCCGTGAATTTTTGGATGAAGTGTTTTTACGCGACCATCCATGATCTCAGGGTGACCAGTATGGTCAGATACTTCAGTGACTTTGATGCCGTTATCAGCAAGTAATTTGCAAGTACCGCCAGTTGATAAAATATCCACGCCTTGTGCTTCAAGAGCGCGAGCAAATTCAACGATACCGGTTTTATCTGACACACTTAATAGTGCGCGACGAATTGGACGATGTGTATCCATTGTAGTTTTGATTACCTCAATGTTTGAGCTAGCTTAGAAAGGCGGTATTTTAACTGAATCTGCTTTAAAAAACGACGTTTAAAGCGTGAGGATTTTGCATAGTTTTTAACAGCTATAAAAAAAGCACCCTAAGGTGCTTTTTTCAAATAACTTATTACCAGTTACTATGAAGCTGTAAGCAATTATAACGATGGCTCGTTAAACTGATTACGGATTCAATATAACGGGTATTAGTTCATGCCGTACTTTTTAAGTTTCTTACGTAAAGTACCACGGTTGATACCTAGTAAGATTGCAGCACGAGTTTGGTTACCACGCGTGTACGTCATTACTTCTTCAAGTAATGGTGCTTCTAGCTCAGAAAGAACAAGGTCGTATACGTCTTGTACGTCTTGACCATTAAGTTGCTTTAAGTAGTGATGAACAGCTTTTTTCACTGCATCACGCAACGGCTGTGGTTTCTCGTGTGACTGTACATGAGGGTTTGTGATAAATGGAGAAGTCACGTTTTGTTCGAACATCGTTATATGTCTCTTTCTTTCTTAGTTAGCTGCTAGTGTTTTAAAGTATTCTTCTAATGCGTCGACTTGTGCCTGTGGGTTATCTAACGCATTAAATACTCGCCTAAACTGACCGTCACTGTCATGGGTTTGCAAATACCAAGATACATGCTTTCGAGCGATACGCGCTCCCATTGGCTCCCCGTAAAACTGATGAAGATTGTCTAAATGCTCCATCAAAATGCTGCGCACTTCTGAAATTTCAGGTGCTGGCAAATGTTCTCCAGTTCGCAAATAGTGGTCTATCTCCCTAAAAATCCAAGGGCGACCTTGGGCGGCTCGACCAATCATAATGGCATCTGCACCCGTATAATCCAAAACCTGCTTTGCTTTTTCTGGTGAAGTAATATCACCATTGGCAACGACAGGGATAGACACTGAACGTTTAATATCCCTAATTGTGGCGTACTCTGCTTCACCTTTATACATACATGCGCGCGTTCGCCCGTGTACTGCCAGTGAGGCAATGCCATAACGTTCAGCTATTCTCGCAATCTCGACACCATTACGGTTATCCTGATCCCATCCGGTACGGATTTTTAAAGTGACAGGGACATCGACAGCATTAACAACGGCATCGAGTATCTCTTGTACTAATTCAGGAAACTGTAATAAGGCAGAGCCTGCGAGTTTCTTATTCACTTTTTTAGCTGGGCACCCCATATTGATATCTATGATCTGTGCACCATTGCTGACATTGAATTGTGCTGCCTGTGCCATAAGCTCAGGATCGGCTCCGGCGATTTGCACCGAACGAATTCCCGACTCACCGCTGTGATCCATACGGTTCATCGATTTTTCAGTTTTCCATACTTTCGGGTTTGACGAGAGCATTTCAGAAACAGCAAGGCCCGCACCTAAGCGACGGCAAAGTTGTCTAAATGGTCTGTCTGTAATGCCTGCCATTGGCGCGACAATTACATTGTTCTCAAGTTGGTATGAACCGATACGCACTGTTATTCAATTGGCCTCTTTTCAAGGGGCGCTAAGTTTACGGCTTTTTTTACAAAAATCAAAGGCTATAAATTGAACAAAAGTGACTTTTTTTTGCCCTTTTCGTATTGACTTTTGATAACAGTTTGACGGGTAGGTTGATTTGTTTGATATTTGAACAGAAAAATTTTTTACTCACAAAAAAGTGAGAAACTACTAACTGTAAAAATAAGGTAAAGCCTGTTAAATACTGGCTTTACCTATTATGTTTGAGTAAATACTCTAGTGCTATTTAGGCTTTCTTGATGCCGCTGACTCGGGTCCATTCACCCTCAACAGCCACGTCATCAAGTGCTAAAAACGGGGCGTAAACATCGGCTACAGACTGAGCTTGTTCTTCTAAAATACCTGACATAGCAATTTTACCATTCGGTTTTAAAAGACCTAAAATCACTTCATGTAGTTCGCGAAGTGGTTGAGCTAAGATGTTTGCAACCACAATATCGGCTGTAAATTCTGGCTGATCTTCAGGTAAATACACTTCAAGTTTATCTGCAACGCCATTACGTTTTGCATTATCGCGGCTTGCTTCAAGGGCTTGAGGATCTATATCGATACCGATCATACGTTCAGCGCCGAGTTTGATCGCCGCAATTCCTAAAATACCTGAGCCACAACCAAAGTCGACCACGGTTTTACCTGTTAAATCTTGGCTTTCTAGCCATTTTAAACAAAGCGCAGTCGTTGCATGGGTGCCTGTACCAAAAGCAAGGCCAGGGTCGAGCAATACATTAACCGCATCAGGATCTGGAATATCGCGCCAGCTTGGGCAGATCCATAAGCGCTCACCGAATTGAATAGGGTGGAAGTTATCCATCCACTCACGCTCCCAATCTTTATCTTCAAGCTGTTCAATTTTATAAACGAGCTTATCGGCGAGTGTTGCTTCAGCATTTAATGTTGCTACTACGCTGTCCATATCATGGTTAGCGTCATACAGGCCAATCACAGTGGTATCAGCCCATAACTGCACAGTACCAAGTTTTGGCTCATAAATAGGGGTATCTTTGGCATCAACATAGGTGACTGACGCACTGCCAGTGTCCATGAGTAAGTCGCTGATTAATTCTGCGTTGTCTGCATTTGCGTTGATGCGAATTTGGATCCAAGCCATGAATATCTCTCGAATAGAAAAAAGGCCGCAACAGCGGCCTTTTAGTTAATAACGCGATACTAAATTACTTAGCATCTAAGAAGCTTTTTAGTAAGTCAGAGCGAGAAGGGTGACGTAATTTACGTAACGCTTTCGCTTCGATTTGACGAATACGCTCACGTGTTACGTCAAATTGTTTACCTACTTCTTCTAATGTATGGTCAGTGTTCATGTCGATACCGAAACGCATACGTAGTACTTTAGCTTCACGTGCTGTTAAGCCCGCTAGTACATCGTTTGTTGCGCCACGTAGTGATTCCATGGTTGCAGAATCAATAGGTGAGTCGATAGTGGTATCTTCAATGAAGTCACCTAAGTGCGAATCTTCATCATCACCGATTGGTGTTTCCATTGAAATTGGCTCTTTAGCGATTTTAAGTACCTTACGGATCTTGTCTTCAGGCATTAACATACGCTCAGCTAATTCTTCTGGGCTCGGCTCACGACCCATCTCTTGTAGCATTTGACGAGAGATACGGTTTAATTTGTTGATCGTCTCAATCATGTGCACAGGAATACGGATGGTACGTGCTTGGTCAGCAATCGAACGTGTGATTGCTTGACGGATCCACCATGTTGCATAAGTTGAGAACTTATAACCACGGCGGTATTCGAACTTATCAACCGCTTTCATTAGACCAATATTACCTTCTTGGATAAGGTCTAAGAACTGTAAACCACGGTTGGTGTACTTTTTCGCAATTGAAATTACAAGACGTAAGTTCGCTTCAACCATTTCTTTCTTCGCACGGCGGGCTTTCGCTTCACCAATACTCATACGACGGTTGATATCTTTAATTCGTTCGATGCTAAGACCTGTGCTTTCTTCAATTGCACTTAGTTTGCTGATGCAACGAATTATTTCTGGTTTAACTGATTCAAGTGCTACTGAGTATTTCTCGTTTGCAGCAATCTCAAGGTCAATCCAGCTTGTGTCTGTTTCGTTATTTGCAAAGTGCTTGATGAAGTTCTTTTTCGGTAACTTAGCAATTTGTACAGCTTGCTTCATGATGATACGTTCTTGTACACGAACGCGGTCCATCATTTCACGCATGTTGTTAACCATGCGGTCAAACTGTTTTGGCACTAATTTAAATGTTTTAAATAGTTCGCCGATTTCTGCAATAGCTTCAAGTGAATCAGGGTGTGAGCGACCTTTTTCTTCGAACGTTTCGCGTGCTTTGTTATAAAGCTCACGTAAGTTTTCGAAGTGAATACGGGCTTCTTCAGGATCTGGACCTGTGTCGCCATCGCTATCATCATCGCTATCATCATCACTATCTTCGTCATCATCGTCTTCGTCGTCTTCTTCGTCGAGTTGCTCTTCGTTTAACTCAGAACCGATGTGTGTTGCAGAAATTTGTGATTCGTCTTCATTATTAGGATCAAAGAAGCCAGAGATAATATCGCTTAAGCGCATTTCTTCAGCTTCGAATTTGTCCCATTGCTCTAGTAGATAAGTAATTGCTTCAGGGTATTCAGCAACTGAAATCTGTACTTGGTTAATACCTTCCTCAATACGCTTAGCGATTACGATTTCGCCTTCACGCGTAAGAAGTTCAACAGTACCCATTTCACGCATATACATACGTACAGGGTCAGTTGTTCGACCGATCTCTTTTTCTACAGTCGCAAGTGCAGCTGCCGCGGCTTCTGCTGCGTCTTCGTCTGTCGTTGTTTCTTGCATCATTAATTCATCGGCATCAGGTGCGTTTTCGCTTACCTTGATACCCATATCATTAATCATGCTAATGATATCTTCTACCTGATCTGAGTCGATAATGTCTTGTGGAAGGTGATCATTAACTTCTGCAAAAGTTAAATAACCTTGCTCTTTACCTTTTTGAATCAGAAGCTTTAATTGTGACTGAGGAGTTGGATCCATAGAGATTTATTCTTCCACTCTGAAAGTTGATACAACAGGCGCCAGCTCGCTTACTAATTAAGCGACACGAAAACTAACTAGACGCAGTGAATAGCACAGTATAACAGCATTATTCAATTCTGACTAGCTGTTGCTGCCTTTTAACGCTTGCGTCAGTAAGTGGCATTCTAGCCTTTCTTCGCTGCTTAAGCCTTGGGTCTTGTCTTTTATTAATAGGGTCTCTAGTCGATAATTTAAACACTGGTCTTCAATAAATTTAAAAGTATTTTTAAAAACCGTCTCTAAACGATCGTCATTTATTTGGTGCTGCCAAGTTGCTAGTTTCACTAGCGCGTCATATTCAGCGCCATCCCTAAATGACTCTAAAATTTGTGCCGTCGTGATACCTTCACGTTCTAGTGCTAAGTGCTGAATGCGTAAAAATAGCTCAATACCGGCTATTTTCATCTCAGCTAACTCTGGCATATAAGCAATGCTGGTCGCCAAATTTGGGTGTTGTAATAAAATACCAATCGCTTGGCGCATCGGCGTTATTTTAAATTTACGCTCAATCGCATGCTGTTGCTTTGGCGACTTAACGCGATTATTTAATTGCTCTCTTGTTCGACCAATTAAGCGGCCAAGATGTTCCAAAATATTTTCTTGGTAAAAATCACTAGGGATTTTTTCAATTAGTGGCAGGGCATCACTAAGGAGCTTTGCTTTACCTGCGTCTTGAGTAAGGTCTATCTCTTGGCTGAGTTTATTAAACAGCACCTTAGTAAAATCATCCGCTTCGCTTAACCTTGCTTCGAAAGCGTCTTTACCTTCTTGTTGTACCAGTGAATCAGGGTCTTCACCATCTGGTAAAAACACAAACTTTAACGACTTACCATCACCAAGATAAGGCAGTGCATTTTCTAGTGCACGCCAAGCAGCATCGCGGCCAGCACGGTCACCGTCGTAGCAGCAAATCACTTTATCTGTGGTTCTAAATAAAGTGTGCATATGTTCTGCGGTCGTTGCTGTGCCAAGGGCGGCAACGGCATATTCGATGCCTTGCTCAGCTAAAGCAACAACATCCATATAACCTTCAACAATTAAAATATGTTCAAGTTTTTTATGTGCTTGCTTGGCTTCGTATAAACCATATAGCTCAAAGCCTTTATGGAAAATACGGGTTTCTGGTGAGTTAAGGTATTTAGGACCTTGATCCGCTTGCATAACACGGCCACCAAAGGCAATCACCCGACCGCGTTTATCGCGAATAGGGAACATGAGTCGATCACGGAAGAAGTCAAATTGGCGACCAGGCGACTTTTCAGAGGCTAGTTTTAGTTCTACAAGCTGCTCTTTTTGTTCTTTGTTGCGGCCAAGTTGCTGGCATAGCGCTTCCCATTCACTTGGCGCATAACCAATCATGAACTTTTTCGCTGTTTCACCACTTAAACCACGGCCCTTGATATAGTCGATAACCGTTTTTGAGTTGGCATGATGCTTTAACTGATGCTGATAAAAGCGAGCAGCATGTAACATTAAATCGTAATCGGAGCGCTTTTGTTCTGCGGTGCGTTGTGGGCCTGAACTTGTGCCTTGTTCGCGAGGTACGTCTAAATTGAGCATACTCGCTAATTCTTCAATGGCGTCAACGAACTCTAATTTGTCGTATTCCATGACAAACGAAATTGCATTGCCATTGGCACCACAACCAAAGCAGTGGTAAAACTGTTTATCTTGAGAAACGGTAAATGAAGGTGATTTTTCGTTATGGAATGGGCAACAGGCTTGGTAGTCTTTACCTGCTTTTTTAAGGCCAACTCTCGAATCAATTAACTCAACAATATCTGTGCGAGCAAGTAAATCATCAATAAACTGTCGAGGGATCTTTCCGGCCATAGCTGTTGTATTTTCCTGCGCTATCTATGCGTTGTAAAATAAGATTTGAACACAATTACTGTGTTTATGAAAGACTAAAAGCAAGAAACCGAGCACTAGGCTCGGTTTGCTTGAATCATACATCTGTATGTGGGGGTTAGGCAGTTAATCGTTGCTTGATTAAGCCAGAAATCTTACCTAAATCGGCACGACCTTCAGCTTTGCTTTTGATAACTCCCATTACCTTACCCATGTCTTGCATACCCGCTGCGTTTGTATCAGCTATAGCCGAGTCAATAAGAGCAATGATTTCTTCTTCACTCAATTGTTGAGGTAAGAATTCTTCAAGTGCTTTAATCTCACTGGCTTCAATTTCAGCTAAATCTTCACGACCCGCATCAATGTACTGGGTGTAAGAATCGCGACGTTGCTTAACAAGCTTTACTAAAACAGCGGTAATACCGTCGTCGTCAAGCGTAATTTGCTCGTCAATTTCACGTTGCTTGATTGCAGCAAGTACCATGCGGATAGGTTTAAGACGTTCTTTGTCTTTTGCCTTCATCGCATCTTTTTGCGCATCTTTTAGCGTTAATAAAAGGCTCATTTATACAAGACCAAATACTGATTAGTATAATTTAACGCGACGTGCGTTATCGCGAGAAAGCTTCTTCATGTGACGCTTTACTGCAGCAGCTTTTTTACGCTTACGCTCAGCTGTTGGTTTTTCATAGTGCTCGCGACGACGAACTTCTGAAAGGATACCTGCTTTTTCACATGAACGCTTGAAGCGACGAAGTGCTACGTCAAACGGTTCGTTCTCTCTTACTTTAATTACTGGCATTAAAAATTCACCTACCTAAATAATGAGCGTTGCTCAAGTTGATCGAATAACGACCAAGTGGTTCAAAAATGGTGCGGTATTGTAATCCGAAGCAACACCACATGTAAAGAATAATATTAACAGAAACTAGGTTTGCAAAACAGAGTTAATTTGTCTCGCGTTGATATAGCCGACAAATCACTTGTCCGGCAGCTTTTTCTTTTAAAAGCATCCAGTTATCTGGAGTATCTAGGTCGCTTAGTTCGCTTTCGACCTCAACATATATAAGTGCTTGAGCAGATAGCCAGTTATTTTTTTCGAGTAAAAAACAACTTTTTTCAGCTAAGTTTTGTCGAAATGGTGGGTCAACAAAAATTAGATCAAATTGCTCGTTTTGCGTGTTTTGTTCTAATAATGAAAGGCTATTGCCTTGTTTTACGGCTGCATTATCCAATTTAAGGGTGCTAATGTTTTCTTTTAGTTGGCTAGCGGCGCCTTTATCTAGTTCGAAAAACACAGCATGATCAGCAAAGCGCGATAACGCCTCAAAACCTAAACCGCCGGAACCGGCAAAGCAATCGAGTACCGCTGCGCCTCGGGTATCTTGCATTAGCCAGTTAAATACAGTTTCTTTTATTCGGTCTGTGGTTGGGCGCAAGCCTTGCACATCTTTTACGGGTAATTTTCTACCGCGAAATTGCCCACTTATAATACGAATAAAACCATTTGCTGATTTATTGTTCGCTGCTTTAGCTTGGCGGTTAGCTGTTGATTTTTTTCTCATTTAACTCACTAATCATTGGTAACTGACCACTAGCTCAGATAATATTGTATGCAATAGCTAGCGCGTCATTTTTCTACTGCGCTAAAAGTGATAGTATTGCGACCTTAGCGATAGATGGTACCTGTTTATGTTTGGCTTAAAAGCTGAACTGTCACCAAACTATTATTCATGTAAGTTTATCAGATTTTTATAAGTGGTTATTAGCAAGTATGGCAAAAAAAAGTAAATTCCTGTCTTGGTTTGGTTTTGGCAAATCAGATAAGCAACAAGCAGAGCAAGCAGCAAAAGAGGCTGATAACCAGAAGCAAATAGAAGAACAACAGCGAATTGAAGCCGAAAAAGCAGAAGCGGAGCGTTTAGAGCAAGAGCGCATTGCGGCAGAAAACGCAGAGGCTGAGCGTCTAGAGCAAGAGCGTATCGCTGCTGAAAAAACAGAAGCGGAGCGTTTAGAGCAAGAGCGCATTGCGGCAGAAAACGCAGAGGCTGAGCGTCTAGAGCAAGAGCGTATCGCTGCAGAAAAGGCAGAGGCGGAGCGTCTAGAGCAAGAACGCATTGCGGCAGAAAAAGCAGAAGCTGAGCGTTTAGAGCAAGAACGCATTGCGGCAGAACAAGCAGAAGCTGAACGTTTAGCTCAAGAGCAGCAAGCGGCAGAACAACAACGTCAAGAACAACAAGCTCGTCTTGCTGAGCAAGAAGCAGCAATGAAATTAGAGCAAGAGCGTGCTGCAGCAGAACAGGCGCAGCGTGAAGCCGAGCAAGTTGCTGCGCAGAAGGCCGAGGCAGAACGTCTAGAGCAAGAACGTATTGCGGCAGAAAAGGCAGAAGCGGAGCGTTTAGAACAAGAACGCATTGCTGCAGAGAAGGCAGAAGCTGCTCGCTTGGAGCAAGAACGTATCGCTGCTGAACAAGCAGAGGCTGAACGTCTAGAGCAAGAACGCATTGCTGCAGAAAAGGCAGAGGCGGATCGTTTAGAACAAGAACGCATTGCTGCAGAAAAAGCAGAAGCGGATCGTCTAGAGCAAGAACGTATTGCTGCAGAGAAGGCAGAGGCGGATCGTTTAGAGCAAGAACGCATTGCTGCAGAAAAGGC
>NZ_JAZDAR010000026.1:157142-289275 GCF_036680945.1 Pseudoalteromonas sp. P80D2 | reverse complement strand
CGTTTAGAGCAAGAACGCATTGCTGAAGAACAAGCAGAAGCTGAGCGTGTAGAGCAAGAGAAAGCTGCTCAAGCCGCTGCTGAAAAACCAAAGAAAGAAGGTTTCTTCGCACGCCTTAAAAAAGGTCTATTAAAAACTCGCGTTAATATTGGTTCAGGCTTTGCGTCTATTTTTAGTGGTAAGAAAATTGACGATGAGTTATTTGAAGAACTAGAAACACAATTACTAACAGCCGATTTAGGTGTTGATACAACAATGAAGTTGATTGATAACCTAACCGATGCCGCTGATCGTAAGCAATTAAAAGATGGTGATGCTTTATATGAGTTAATGAAGCAAGAAATGGCTAGTATGCTTAAAACCGCCGAGCAGCCGCTGGTTGTAAGTGGTGATAAAAAGCCATTTGTTATCTTAATGGTGGGTGTAAATGGTGTAGGTAAAACCACCACGATTGGTAAATTAGCTAAGCAGTTCCAAAACGAAGGTAAGTCAGTAATGCTTGCTGCGGGTGATACGTTCCGCGCTGCAGCGGTTGAGCAGTTACAAGTATGGGGTGAGCGTAATAGCATCCCAGTGATTGCTCAGCATACAGGTGCAGACAGTGCGTCAGTGGTATTTGATGCATTTCAGGCTGCAAAGGCTCGTAATGTTGATGTGTTAATCGCCGATACAGCAGGTCGCTTGCAAAATAAAGATAACCTAATGCAAGAGCTTGAAAAAATTGCCCGTGTAATGAAGAAAATTGACCCAGATGCGCCACATGAAGTTATGCTAACTATTGATGCAGGTACAGGTCAAAACGCAATTAGCCAAGTTAAATTATTTAATGAGTGTGTTGGTTTAACGGGCATTACTTTATCTAAACTAGATGGTACCGCCAAAGGTGGTGTGATTTTCGCCGTTGCAGATAAATTTAATATCCCAATTCGTTACATTGGTGTTGGTGAAGGTATTGATGATTTACGTACCTTTAATAGTAGTGACTTTATTGATGCACTATTTAGCCAAGACGAGGATGACGCATAATTAACTAAAGGGAGCTTGCTCCCTTTTTCGCTGCAAGATGATTGATAACTAAAATGATAAATTTTCAGCAAGTCAGTAAAACATATCCAGGTGGCCATCGTGCCCTTGAAAAAGTCAGCTTTCATATTAAGCCTGGCGAACTGGCCTTTTTAACCGGGCACAGTGGGGCAGGTAAAAGTACACTATTGAAGCTTATCAGCTTGATGGAGCGTCCATCAGCCGGGCAGGTGCTTATTAATGGTGTTGATTTAAATGCTGTTAAATCACGCCAGATCCCTTATGTGCGCCGCGATATTGGTATCATCTTTCAGAATCACCGCTTACTAGAACGTTACTCAGTGTTTGATAATGTTGCCTTACCTTTAATCATTGAAGGTACGCACCATAAGCAAATAGCTAAACGTGTTCACGGTGCGCTTGATAAAGTAGGGTTACTTGATAAAGCTAAGTGTAATCCAGCAACCTTATCAGGTGGTGAGCAGCAGCGTGTAGGTATTGCTCGCGCTATTGTCAATTCACCGCCAATCCTATTAGCCGATGAGCCAACTGGTAACTTAGACCCTGAACTTTCGATGGACATTTTACGTTTATTCGAAGACTTTAATAATCATGGTACAACCGTGCTGATTGCAACCCATGATATTGGTTTAATTGCGCGTATGCGTTATCGCAGCCTAACACTGAAAGATGGCCGTATGATTGACGATCCGTTAGCTGAGGGGGCACTATGAGTTTATTGTTTAAAAGCCGCAACAGCCAAAACGAACGTCAGAAGAAGTCATTTTTAGCAGCGCCTTATTTCTTCTTTATTAATCTTATTCGCCAAGGTGTGCACAGCCTCGGTGAAATGTGGCGAACGCCTTTAGCCTCATTGATGACCATTGCGGTATTGGGATTAAGCTTAACACTGCCAGCGACGCTTTATTTAGTGGTTAAAAATGTCTCGCAAGTGAGCAGTGGCTTTGAAGATGCCGCAGAGATCTCGTTGTTCGTAAAAGAAACTATGAGCGAACAGCAAACGCAAACCTTGGTTAAGCGTTTAGCACTCTACCCTGAAGTAGATAAAGTGGAGTTTATATCAAAAGGCGATGCCCTCACTGAATTTAAACAAGTATCAGGATTTGGCCAAGCACTTGAATATTTAGATGCGAACCCGTTACCTGATGTTGTTATTGTTACGCCGACAGCACGATACCGTCAGCCAAATACGGCAAAACAATTACTGCAAAAACTTGAAGGCGAAAGAGAAGTTGATTTTGGTAAACTCGATATTGCTTGGCTTGAGCGATTAAATGCACTTTTAAGTTTATTAAAAGAAAGCGTGATCACCATTGCTCTACTATTATTAACCTCCGTCACCCTGATCATTGGTAATACTATCCGCTTATCAATCATGGATAAGAAAGACGAAATTCAAGTTATGAAGTTAGTTGGGGCGACAAACACCTTTATTCATGCGCCATTTTTATGGACAGGGATTTGGTACGGTATTATTGGCGGTTTGTTCTCTTTTATTTGTGTTGCGTTAATGATGTGGTGGCTTGGTGCTGCTGTAAGTGATGTTGCGGGTGTTTATGAAACCAGCTTTGACTTGATTGGTTTAACACTCACAGAGTTTGGCATTTTAGTCGCTCTTGCAACAGGCTTAGGATTTGTTGGTTCATACTTATCAGTTAACCGCTACATAAAAGAAATTGAACCCGATAAAGTGTAACAATTCATTGTTACACTGCTCTTTTAGCGATAAATAGTAGTCGCTGTTAATTTATCAAAATATCACTCCAAGCTAGAATTCATCGCTTATTCAGCGTGTTAGCGTAGACTAAAAATAGATGCAAAAACCACTTGATTTGAACTTTAAAAAAGTTTTTAATTGAAGTTAGCACTCTCGCTTAAAGAGTGCTAAGATGGTTTCAAATGTTTATCACTGAGGTGAAAAATGAGTAAAGATTTATACGCAATGGCACTTACTGCAGGTCAACAGAGCGCAAGTATGGACGGCTACCTTCAAGCGGTTAGCACTATTCCTATGCTTGATGCAGAGAAAGAAAAGCAGTTGGCGACACGTCTTCAGGAAGAAGGTGATCTTGAAGCTGCGAAGCAACTCATTATGTCGCATCTACGCTTTGTTGCTCATATTGCGAAAAGCTATTCAGGTTATGGCTTACCGCAAGCTGATTTAATTCAGGAAGGTAACATCGGTCTGATGAAAGCGGTAAAACGTTTCGACCCAAGTGTAGGTGTTCGCTTAGTTTCATTCGCAGTACACTGGATCAAAGCTGAAATTCATGAATACGTACTGAAAAACTGGCGTATCGTGAAAGTTGCAACTACAAAAGCGCAACGTAAATTATTCTTCAACCTGCGTAAAAACAAAAAACGTTTAGGTTGGTTTAACCAAGCTGAGGTTAGCACAGTTGCTAATGAGCTAGGTGTAAGTGAAAAAGAAGTACGTGAGATGGAATCACGTATGAGTGGCCAAGATATGGGCTTTGACTTAACGGGCGACGACAATGACGACGCACCGACAAGCACATACTCGCCAGTACAGTATTTAACAGATGGCAGTGCTGACCTTGCTGATGATATCGAAGAGCAGCAATGGCAAGAACAGTCTCATGCACGTTTATTCAGCGCCTTAAAAACCCTTGATGAACGTTCTCAAGACATCGTAAGTGCACGTTGGTTAGCTGACGATAAAGCAACATTACAAGAGCTTGCTGAGAAATATAACGTTTCAGCAGAGCGTGTTCGTCAGCTAGAAAAAACAGCGATGAAAAAACTGCAATCAGCGATGAGCTAATAGCAATCGCTATAGCAAACCATCTTTAGTAGACTACAAAGCCTCGCAAATGCGGGGCTTTTTGTTTTAAAAGGACGCGGTATGTCACAGATTGATTATCAACATGTATTAGATGAAATCACAAAAGAAGTTCAACCATTACTGAGCCAAGGTAAGGTTGCTGATTATATTCCTGCGCTTGCAGAGGTTGAGCCAAACCAGTTTGCCATTGCTATTCATACAGTAGATGGGCAAACCTATTGCGCGGGTGATTGTAGTGCGCGTTTTACAATTCAATCTGTTTCGAAAGTAATGACCTTAACTTTAGCACTTCAGCGTTATGGTGATGAGCTGTGGCAACGAGTCGGTAAAGAGCCTTCAGGCACCGCTTTTAACTCACTTACACAGCTTGAGTTTGAACAGGGCATACCACGCAACCCATTTATTAATGCCGGCGCGATTGTCACCTGTGACGCGTTATATAGCCGTTTATCTGCGCCAATGCACTCTATGCTTGAGTCATTTCGTCAGTTATCAGGAAATGCTCAGGTTGTTATTGATAAGAAAGTGGCAAATTCTGAATATGAGTTTCGTCATCGCAACGCCGCGATGGGGCATCTAATGAAGTCATTCGGCAACTTTAATAATGAAGTTGATGATGTGTTATGGGCTTACTTTAACTTCTGTGCCATAGAGTTAAACTGCGTAGAATTAGCAAAAGCTTACAATTACTTAGCAAACCAAGGTAAAGATGCCAATGGCCAAGAAGTACTCAGTGCAAGGCAAAATAAGCAGTTAAACTCGTTACTGTTTACCAGTGGTTTATACGATGCTGCTGGGGATTTTGGCTACCGTGTTGGTATGCCGGGTAAGTCTGGGGTGTCGGGTACTATTTTAGCTGTATTACCAAATCAATTTACTGTGGCTGTGTGGGCGCCAAGACTTAACTCGTATGGTAACTCAGTAGCTGGGATAGCGGCTCTTGAGCGTTTATCCCAGAAACTGGATATTTCGATTTTTTAGTCGCGCTTACTGATCCCAGTAAACTTGCTCTAAACAATCTTCACGTTCAGGTAAGCCACGAGATAAACGTGGCGAGTGCTGAACAAGTACTTCATAACTTGCACGGTTAGCGTATTTACTAATTTGTGCAAGCGATGAGTAGGTCATAGCAGGCTGCTGATGCTTCGCTGAGTTTGCCACATTAAGTTTGTGGTAAACGTTTGCTGATAAGTCATGTAGTACCGCGGCCAGAGCACAATCGCCTGCGCCATTGGTATTTTTAATACTATCTGGGCCGCCCATAAACGGTGCTGTGTGGCTGTAAGCACGAATTGGGTTTTGGCAGTCGTCTTTACGCATTGCGCGCGAAAATTCATAACGGTTAAAGTCAGCAATCGCGCCTGGTAATAACGGGTATTCTGTTTCACGCTTGAATGAGTCGTCTACGTAACCGGCCATAAACAAGCCTTTTTCGCCAGCCGTGCAAATAACTAAATCAGTCCAATCTAGCGCTTTGTCGGCTGCCAGAAGCGGATCTTCAAAGCCAGTAATCGCAAGACCTTCCTCTTCGTTCATAGCAAGAATATCAACATGCTCTTTTACAAAGTCAGCCCACCAAGCAGGGTCTTGTTCAATTAGAAACTTAGTGCCAAGGGTTAAAACCACAGGGACACCTGCATCATTGGCATATTTCACTGCCTGCATGGTCGCTTCTGTCATGGTTTCATCACCTTGAGTACGCATTAGGTATGCGCTGATCACCAGTGCTGATGAATTCTCAATAAGTGCCTGATCGATTGATTCAGGGCGCAGGTGATTCATAAGCCCCGCGCTGATTGCGAAGGTACGCTCACCGGTCTCGTCAATTAAGGTAAAACAACGACCAATAGGGCCATCTACAGGCTGAAGGTAGTCAAGGTCAACGCGGCTAGAGGTGTTACATAAAAAACGGTATGCATAGCTGCCGATTTTGATATTTTCACTCATTACCCCTAACAGTACTGATCGGTCGTCAGCTAGGGTAGAGTAGTTGTGCATGGTGTTACCTACCGTACCACCGGCAAACTCATAATCGATCATATTGTCGAGTTTTAGTCTGTCGTATAGCGCGTTGGTAATATCGTTATCGATCACTTGCGACATGCCACGGCGCAATTGAAATTCATCTAGGAAAGCTTGATCAACTTTCGCTTCAATATCTACCACAATTTGGTCGATACCCGTAATATAACTACGTTGTAGTCGGTCGGTTGAGTTAAGTTGATTCGTCAGTGGATCTTTGGCTTCCACCGGAAAATAATGTTTATGCCTGCGGCGTCCAGGAAATTTCATTTGCTACCCGTGTTGTAAGCTAAATAAAAAAAGCGCGAGATTATAGCGCAATATGGGTCCATTGAGCCATGAAAAAGCCACTAAATTTTGCGTTAATTTTTAAGTGTAGCAGTATTTATTGCCGACATTTTTCACTAACTAGGTATAATTACTCACAGTTTTACAAGATTTGTGTGATATATGAGCGAACAATTTAGCGACCAATATTGGATGGAAAAAGCATTAAACTACGCTAATGAAGCGGCTGCTATTAATGAAATTCCGGTTGGTGCTGTGCTGGTAAAAGACAATCAACTGATCTCCTATGGTTATAACCGCTCAATTATCGATAACGACCCATCCGCTCATGCTGAAATGATGGCAATCCGCGAAGCAGGTAAAGTACTTAATAACTACCGATTAATCGATTGCACCTTGTATGTTACGTTAGAACCTTGTTCTATGTGCGCAGGTCTGTTGGTACATAGCCGTATTAAGCGATTGGTATTTGGTGCTAAAGATGCCAAAACGGGATCGGCAGGATCAATTATGAATCTGCTGCAAGAACCTAGGCTTAATCATCAAGTTGAAGTAACCGGTGATGTTATGAGTGAGCAGTGTGGGGCGGTAATTTCAGCGTTTTTTAAGCGTCGTAGAGAAGAGAAAAAGGCGGCAAAGCAGGCTGCTCGCAACGCCTAGTTATACAACCGGCGTTGCAGGAACTTGTGCTTCCATTAACTGCATCGCAAATAAGCGGCGACGCCAAATAACTTTTTTGTGTGTATTACGTAGCATGATACGACGGCGGGTCGCCGTTGAGTAAATAACATTACGCTTGAACTTATGTGTCGTGCGTCTTCTTTTTAACATGAGTGCTCCTTAAGTGAGAGTAAAGCATTATATTGATCTCTACAGGAAGATAATGATCATTTGATGACAAGTAAACAGATTTCGGTGCTTGAAGTTAGTTGTTTTCTAATTCTTGCTGCTCCGAGTTGGTTTGTTGCGTGTTGTCATTTGGCTTTGGTTCGCTCGCTTGCGCTTCAGGTTGAGCTTCTTCAGTGCTTTGTTCTTCTTCGCTTGGGTTAGCAATCGCATCATTTTCATCAAGCCAAACCAGTGCGTCGTAATAGCGACGGATATTATCAACGTACTTTACTGCAACATCGCCACGGGCATAACCATATTTGGTTTTTCGATAGTAACGCTTTTTAATTAAAAGCGGTAAGCGCTTTTTAACATCAGCCCACTTATCGGGGCTTGCACCTTCTTGCTCGGTAATAATACGTGCGTCGTTGACGTGTCCCCAGCCAACATTGTAAGAGGCTAAGGCAAACCAGGTTCTGTCGGGCTGCGGAATGCGTTCAGGGATCCAAGAAATCACTTTGGCAAGATACTGCGCACCGCCTTTAATATTTTGCTCAGGCTCTAGTCGATTTGTTACGCCGACCTGTTTTGCTGTTGCTTGGGTTAGCATCATTATGCCACGTACACCGGTTGGTGACTTAGCCCTTGGGTTCCACATTGATTCTTGATAACTCAAAGCTGCCAGTAATCGCCAGTCTATGTTACCTGCGTATTGCTCAAACCAAGGTTGGTATTTAGGTAAGGTGTCTTTTATTGCTTCGATATAAGCAAGGGTATTCACATAGTTAAACTGACGAACATGGCCGAAGTATTTTTCTTCTAACACATAAAGCTGGTTGCTTTTCTTAACGTCGCCAAAAAATGGCACCATCAAGGCATATAAAGAGTCGTCACCATCTTTTCTTAGTAACCAAGCGATAGGGTCGTTACGGGTAACCGAAAAGCCGATACTCAAATTTGGGTGATAGCGGCGAAACAGCGATAAGGTGTGTGAATCTGCTAGGGTGTAATCAATTTCACCGTCTATAACTGCTTGCAGAAGCTCTTCTTCATCCATATCTTCTGTTTCGTTCCAGCTAAGTTCAGGATGCAGTTGTTTTAATTGTTGTAGTGCTAACGAGTGGCTGCTTTTGGCTAAAACAGTGAGATTACCGGTTAAATCCTCAAACTCTCGAGGGCGAGTACGGCCTTGTTTGTAAACTAATTTTTGGCTAATTGTGCGATAGGTTGGGCCAAATCGATAATGCTCTGCCCGAATCGTATTATAGGTAAGACCTGAAGCTATAATATCTAAATCGCCACTTTCTAAGCGTGCAAACATATCGGATAGATTAAAAAAAGGCACCATCTCGAGCTCTACACCAACATAGTCAGCAAACTCTTGGGCAAGCTCATATTCAAAGCCTTGCACACCTTGTGGAGCCTGATAGTAGTTACTCGCGCCAGCTAATGTGCCTACTCTAATTTTGTTCTGTGCCTTGATATGAGCAAGTTGCGACGGTTGCTGTTGCATATCACACGCACATAACATGAGCACTAAACTAAAAATAGCGAGTAACTTTTGCATAGATTATAAATGCCCCTTAAACCATTACCTTAGTGTTATAACAAAACTTCTAAGCCACGTCACTTGGCGAATAGTTTTAGTTATCTATTTAAAAATTAATAACTATAACAAGGCAGCTGGTAGATAAGTCATACAGAACAAGTACCTGCAGAGAAATAAAGACGACTAAGATAGTTAATTGTTGCAACCATAAAAGCGGTTATGAAGATTATTTAAATAAAAGCGTAATTTTGAGTTAAATCTAGACGTTATTTGCACTATAATATGCGCCTAAAATATCGTTCAATCCCTAACCCCGGATGAAAATACCTATGTTGATCCTTCGTGGTGCACCAGCACTTTCCGATTTTAGAGTTCAGAAAATTTTAGCGCGTTGCCAACAGGCACAACTTCCAGTCACTGACGTTTATGCTGAGTTCATGCATTTTGCTGATCTTACAGCCGAGCTTTCAGCTGATGAGCAAACCAAGCTGGAAAAACTGCTTACTTATGGTCCAACAATTGCCGAGCATACCCCTGCTGGCACGTTAATTCTTGTAACGCCGCGTCCAGGTACTATCTCGCCTTGGGCATCAAAAGCAACTGACATCGCACATAACTGTGGCTTAAGCCAAGTTCACCGTGTTGAGCGTGGTATTGCATACTACGTAGAAGGTAATTTATCAGCTCAGCAAACAGCTGAAGTTGCAGCGTTATTACATGACCGTATGACTGAAGCAACGCACGCGGATATGGCTGATGCAGCTAAATTATTCCGTCATGATGAACCGCGTCCAATGTCATCAGTTGACATTTTAGGTGGTGGCCGTGAAGCGCTTGCTAAAGCAAACGTTGAGCAAGGTTTTGCGCTTGCAGATGACGAAATTGATTACTTGGTAGAAAACTTCCAAAAGTTAGGGCGTAACCCGAACGACATCGAATTATTCATGTTCGCGCAAGCAAACTCTGAGCATTGTCGTCACAAAATCTTTAACGCCGATTGGACAATTGATGGCATCGAACAGCCAAAATCATTGTTCAAAATGATCAAAAACACTTACGAGCAAAACCCTGAAAACGTGTTATCTGCATATAAAGATAACGCTGCGGTAATGAAGGGTTCTGTAGCGGGTCGTTTCTTCCCGAATAGTGAAGGCGAGTACGCATACCATCAAGAGAACATCGAAATCTTGATGAAAGTTGAAACGCACAACCACCCAACAGCGATTGCGCCATTCTCAGGTGCATCAACAGGTTCTGGTGGTGAAATTCGTGATGAAGGTGCAACAGGCCGCGGCTCTAAACCTAAAGCTGGTTTAGTTGGCTTCACTGTATCTAACCTACGTATTCCTGGCTACGAGCAGCCATGGGAAACAGACTTTGGTAAGCCTGGTCGTATCGTTAATGCACTTGATATCATGACTGAAGGTCCATTAGGTGGCGCGGCATTCAATAACGAATTTGGTCGTCCTAACTTACTTGGTTACTTCCGTACATACGAAGAGAAAGTATCAAGCCATAACGGTGAAGAAGTACGTGGTTACCACAAGCCAATCATGCTTGCAGGTGGTTTAGGTAACATTCGTTCTGAACATGTTCAAAAAGGTGAAATCCCTGTAGGTGCTAAGCTAATTGCACTAGGTGGTCCGGCAATGAACATCGGTCTTGGTGGTGGTGCTGCCTCTAGTATGACATCAGGTCAATCAAACGAAGACTTAGACTTTGCATCTGTTCAGCGTGAAAACCCAGAAATGGAACGCCGTTGTCAGGAAGTTATCGACAAATGTTGGCAGTTAGGTGATGCAAACCCAATCGCTTTCATCCACGATGTGGGTGCAGGTGGTCTTTCAAACGCATTCCCTGAGCTTGTAGACGACGGTGGTCGTGGTGGTAAATTCCAACTTCGTGATATTCCAAACGATGAGCCGGGTATGGCACCACACGAAATTTGGTGTAACGAATCTCAAGAGCGTTACGTATTAGCTGTTGCAGCAGAAGACTTCGCGCGCTTTGAAGCAATCTGTAAACGTGAGCGTGCAGAATACGCTGTTATTGGTGAAGCAACAGAAGAGCGTCACTTAACGGTTGAAGATAGCCACTTTGGTAACAACCCTGTTGATCTACCGCTTGATGTTTTACTTGGTAAAGCACCAAAAATGCACCGCGAAGTTGAGTCTAAAAAAGCACAATCACAACCATTAGACGTTGCAAACATTGATGCTGCAGATGCTGCACAACGTTTATTACGCCTACCAACGATTGCTGAAAAAACATTCTTAATCACCATTGGTGACCGCACGGTAACGGGTTTAGTTGCTCGTGACCAAATGGTAGGTCCTTGGCAGGTGCCAGTAGCAAACTGTGCGGTAACAGCCGCTGCGTTTGATACTTACCACGGTGAAGCAATGTCACTAGGTGAACGTACACCAGCTGCACTGTTAAACTATGGAGCTTCTGCTCGTTTAGCTGTGGCTGAGTCATTAACGAACATCGCGTGTGCTAACATCGGTGGCCTTGAAAATATCAAGCTATCTGCAAACTGGATGGCCGCAGCTGGTCACCCTGGCGAAGATGCAGGTCTTTACGAAGCTGTTAAAGCGGTAGGTGAAGAGCTTTGTCCAGCACTTGGTTTAACAATCCCTGTGGGTAAAGACTCAATGTCGATGAAAACTCAATGGGATGAAAACGGTGAGCAAAAATCGGTTACTGCGCCATTATCACTAATCATCACTGCCTTTGGTCGTGTTGAAGATGTGCGTAAAACAGTAACGCCACAGCTACGCACTGATAAAGGTGAGTCATCACTATTATTAGTTGATTTAGGTGCGGGTCAAAACCGTATGGGTGCATCAAGCCTTGCACAGGTTTATAAGCAATTAGGTGATGTAACACCTGATGTTGATAGCCCTGAGTTATTAAAAGGTTTCTATGAAGCAATGCAAGCGCTTGTTGCTGATAACAAGTTACTTGCCTACCATGACCGTTCAGACGGTGGTTTATTCACAACTGTTGCGGAAATGGCATTTGCTGGTCACACGGGTGTTACTGTTGACCTTGCAGGCCTTACAGGTTCAGACATCGAAGCACTTTATAATGAAGAGCTAGGTGCGGTTATCCAAGTGGCTAATGCTGATTTAGATGCAGTGAAAGCCGTTCTTGCTGATCACGGCTTAGCAGCTATCAGCCATGAAATTGGTGCATTAAACGCTGATGACCGTGTGGTATTCACTCGTGGTGATGATGTGGTACTTAACCACACGCGTACTGAGCTTCGCACTATTTGGGCAGAAACAACTTACCAAATGCAAGCACGTCGCGATAACCCAGAGTGTGCTAAGCAAGAATTTGACGCTAAGTTTGACGCAAAAGACCCAGGTCTAAACGTAAAACTAAGCTTTGACTTAAACGAAGACGTTGCTGCGCCTTACATTGCAACTGGTGCGAAGCCGAAAATGGCGATTCTACGTGAGCAAGGTGTTAACTCTCATTTAGAAATGGCTGCGGCATTTAACCGCGCTGGCTTTGCAGCGGTTGACGTACACATGAGCGACATCCTTGAAGGTCGTTTAACACTTGAGCAATTTAAAGGCTTAGTGGCATGTGGTGGTTTCTCTTACGGTGACGTATTAGGCGCAGGTGAAGGCTGGGCTAAGTCAATCTTATTTAATGAGATGGCGCGTGAGCAGTTCCAAAGCTTCTTCCACCGCGAAGATACATTCAGCCTAGGTGTGTGTAATGGCTGTCAAATGCTTTCAACATTGAAAGAATTGATCCCAGGCACTGAGCACTGGCCACGTTTTGTAACCAACAAGTCAGAGCGCTTTGAAGCTCGCTTTAGCCTTGTAGAAGTGCAAGAAAACCCATCAGTATTCTTTAACGGTATGGCTGGTTCTCGTATGCCTATCGCTGTTTCTCATGGTGAAGGTCATGCTGAATTCGCTAACAGCGATGCAGTTAAAGCTGCGCTTGAGTCAGGCACTGTGGCAGTGAAGTTTGTTGATAACTACGGTAACCCAACAACGCAATACCCAGCTAACCCGAACGGCTCGCCTGAAGGTATCACAGGTATTACCTCTACTGATGGTCGTGCCACGGTTATGATGCCGCACCCAGAGCGTGTATTCCGTACTGTTGCTAACTCATGGCACCCAGATGAGTGGCGTGAAGATAGCCCATGGATGCGTATGTTCCGCAACGCACGTAAAAACGTTGGCTAAAACTTAGCTATATACCTAGCTATACAAGCTAGGTTCATACAAACCGTTTAAACTAAAAAGGCTGCACTATTAAGTGCAGCCTTTTTGTTTATAATGGTGCTAGTAAGTGTAAGTTCAAAGGCAAGGAGAGTTTTTTGAGTTTTAAGCGGGTAAGCGTAGGGTTGCTAGGTATCGTGCTAAGCATGCTGCTGTTGGCGTATCTGTTCAGGCTACCACTGACATCGTGGTACTTAACGCCTATGCTTAGTAAAAATGGCGCTGAGCTTCACTGCATTGATTGGTCATTGACCAGCCAGCTTGATTTAAATATCGAGAAATTATGCTTAACTTATCAAGGGCAGCAAATAGAGTTAGCTGGTATCCTTGCTAACAAGCAACAGGTTAGGGTTTCTCGCGCTAATCTCATCGTTAGCGACCTTGCAAATAAAAAACAACCAGAATCAGCACAGACTGAATTTAAAAAGCTCGCTTTAGTATTACCAGAGCAAAGACCGCTAATAAGCATTGAGCAGCTTGATGTAGTCTCACCATTTACCGATAGCCCTGTTAGGTTGGCAATACAAGAAAAACGCTTAAACCATTTTACGATTTCACGTGATCTTAATGCAGATGTTGAAATATCTAATTATGAAATAAAAGCCAACATCACCCTTGATGAGCAAGTAGCTAGGCGGTTCATAACATTGCCACAAAGCAGCCATTTTGGCACTCAATCGCAGGTTAAGTTTGATGGTATTACGGTTGCAATTGAAAGCACCGTCAATGCAAGTTATCAGCATGCTCTAGCGCAATGCGACCTAGGTTTTACCACCGAAGGGCAACTGAGTGCGAAGTATCAATTAAACCAACAGCATTTATATGCGGATTTATCAGCGTTACAAAATCAACTTAGCGCAAACCAAGCATGTTTAAGCATCATCAAAGACCAACAGCATCAATCATTTGTTGAAGCGCAGTTACCGCTTACTTGGCAGTTACACATTGACAAACCAGTTAGTGTAGAAGCCGAGCAGCTATCAGTCCCAATCGTAAAACTGCTAGCAACTAAAGGGCAAAGTGAAGTGACAGTCAGTAATACTACCTTTTCTTTACAGGATCCGCTCGCATCACTTAATAGCCAAGTTAGCATTGATTTTAACAGTAAAGATATTGATGAGCTTAAGCTAAATGCGCATTTGCATGAAAGTGACGTTAGCGCTGATTTTCAACTGTCACTTGATTCACTCCCTGCATTTTTAGATTTTCAGGCTGACGGTGCTCTGGTTGAGGGTATTGGGGCTAAAGGAAAGCTAAATATCGATGAGTTATTTACTAGCCCTACAGCTAAACTGAATACCAATATCAGTGCTAAAAATGCGCTAATATCAGGTGCACAGTTAGCTGATTTTAGCAGCGCGATTGACGCTGAGTATAATGCCCAGCAGCACCTCGTTGTTAAAGCCAATAGCAAGGTTAAATCATTAAATTATGATGATATTAGCGCAGTAAAAATAAGTAATGAGCTAACCCTTAGTACAGACCTCAGTGTGGGGGAATTATTTGCTGATATTGATGCCAAAACCACTGTCGCTAAATTATCAACAGCAGAGCTTAGCTTAAATAAGTTGTCTGTCGTTACAAATGCCCTCCAAAGCCGCGCCCTGCAGGCAACGCATCATGTGTTTGCAGATGGCTTTGAAGCGCTTGTTAGCCATCATATGTCTAAGGTTGCGCACCCATTTGAATTGGTGATACCTGAGCAGGCAGTAGCCAAGCTTAATCCGATAATTGCTCAGTTTGAGCCCCTTGCAACCATCACTGATGGGGTGGTTTCAGGGATTATTAAAGGTGATGTAAATCTTCAGCAAGCAGAAGGTAGTGTTCACATTAATAAACTCAGTGCGCTTTATAATGACTACCTAGCAAATGATTTTGCCGTGGATTTAGATGGGACGTTTAATTCAGGGCAGCTTAATATTGCAGCGACTAAATTTACACTCAATGAACTGCGCGCAGGTGCTGTGGTCAAAAATATGCAGGGTCAGTTGCAGGTAACGGCTAATCAGCCTTGCGCAGCTGATCTAACCGGTCAGGTTATGGGCGGCAAATTTGTGGTGAATAAATACTGCCCACTGAGTGACAACCAAACCGCGACCGTTAAGTTTGAAAATATTGATGCCAGCAAATTAGTCACCCTTGATGCCGAGTCTGGAATTAGTTTAAGCGGGCGCTTAGCGGGCACCTTACCTGTTGTTATAAGCAAACAGGGCATAGAGGTAAAGCAAGGGCAGCTAGTTAATCAAGGTGATGGTAAATTACTGATCACTAATAATGCGGGTTTTGAAGCTGTAAAAGCGCAGCAACAGGAGCTGAGTACAACGCTGAGTTTACTCGAGAATTTAGATATTAAAAAACTACGCAGCAGTGTTAACCTCAAACCTGATGGTTGGTTACATTTAGGTGTTAATTTAGAAGGTTATAATGAAGCGCAGCAGCAAGCAGTGAACTTTAATTATAACCATGAAGAGAATGTATTTACTTTACTTAGAGCGCTGCGTTTAAGTGATGAAATTACTCAAAAAGTTGAGAAAGAGTATGCAAAAAAAGGAAGCAATGATGGCTAAGTGGTTAGTAATGCTGACGGCAGTAGGCATGCTGAGTGCCTGTACTCACCGTGTTGAGGTGGCAGCAAAAGAGCCGATTACAATCAACTTAAATGTAAAAGTTGACCATGAGATCCGCGTAAAAGTGGATAAAGAACTTGATACCTTATTCAGTGATGACAGCGAATTATTCTAAGGAGCACACATGCGTAAATTACAACTTAAAAAACTAAATGTGATCACCTTGATCAGTGCTGTTTGTTTATCTTTCTCAGCTTGGGCTATCAGCCTTGATGATGCAAAGAGCCAAGGTTTGGTGGGTGAAGACAGCTCAGGCTATTTAGGTTTAGTGGTTAATAACAGCGAAGCAAAAGCGGTCGTTGATGAAATTAATGCAAAGCGTAAAGAGCAATATTTAAAACTTGCGAAAAAGAATAATCTTTCGTTAGCGCAAGTTGAAGCCCTTGCTGCGGCAAAAACTATCGAAAAAACTAAGCCGGGTCACTACATTGAAGTGAACGGTGAGTGGGTAAAAAAATAGCTCACTAAATTTAATAGCTATAAAAAATAAAAAGCCAGCATTGCTGGCTTTTTATCTATTAAACGCCGGTAGGTGTTAGCGCTTATCGATGCAGTTTTGCAGCAGCTGCTGCCAAAAGTCGATGCCTTTGCGCCTTGCTAGTTTAATGTTGTGCTCTGGGATAGATTCGGGTTCATTGTAGCTGTCTAACGCTTCGCTCATGCTGGCTTCACGGATCAAATGCAGTGTTGGGTAAGGTGCACGATTCGTATAGTTTGCAGCATCGCTGTCATCGCTATCAGCAAACACATAGTCAGGATGAAAGTTGGCTATTTGATACTTACCTTCATAGCCTTGCGCAGCTAAAAGCGCATTGGCTAAATCGACTAAATCTAAGAACTCTTCAAAATCCTTAAAGCCTTGCTCAAACATTAACAAAGTGGTTTCGCGCTCTGCTTGTTGGTCTAATGCGCTACATTGCTCAAGCATATCCATTACTGCATCATCAAGAGTAGTAGACTGGCTGATTTGATAATGAATGCAATTGCTTTCAACTTCTTTACGGGCAAATGGACAGAAATTGTATTTTACGATTACGCTTGATACCCATTCGCGCATTTGTATTTCTGGGCGATTCATCGCTTGCTTTGAAGTCACATTATTTCTCTATTCTATTTTACTTTTCTATCTTACTTTTCTAAGTAATGCTCAATTAAATTAACCGTTTTACTGATGGCGCCTTGATTGTTAGCAACGCATTTCGCAGCTTGTTGACCGAGCTTAATCGTCTTTTGTACATCAGTGCTCAAAGCGATAAGTGTGTCAGCAAGGTGATTTTCATCGGTAACGGTTTTAGCTCCCTGAGCACTAATCAGTTCAGGATAAATATGGTCGAAGTTATAGGTATGAGGGCCTGCTAATACGCCAACAGAAAACGCTGCTGACTCTAACGGGTTATGGCCGCCTCGCTCTATTAAACTACCGCCAACATAGCTGATGTTTGCCACACCATATAAGCATTGTAACTCACCTAACGTGTCAGCTAACACAACTTGTTGGTTGTTATAGTTATCTTCACTGCGACGACTAAAGCTCAAATTTGAGCTTTTTAATATCTCCGCGACTTTATCAAATTGCTCTGGGTGACGTGGAGCAATAATCAAAAGTGCGTGGGGTAACGCTTTTAATAGCTTCTCATGAGCAGTTAAAATAAGCTCATGTTCAACAGGATGAGTGGAGCCTGCAACCCAGATAAAGCGCTCGTTGTTATACTGTTTTTTTAGTGCTGCAACTTTATTTAATTGCTCTTCTGTAGGCGTGATATCAAATTTAATTGAGCCAAATACGCGTGCCTTTTCAGGTTTTAAACCAAGTTCAATAAAACGTTTGGCATCATTTTGATTATGACTAGCAAGATCGCTAATAGACTGCATGATCACCTTAGTTAAAGGCATTACCTTTTGGTAGCCTTGCTGTGATTTAGCTGAAAGCCGGGCATTTAAAACAAGTACTTTTGTGCCGGTGTTGCTGCTTTGCGCCATCAGGTTTGGCCAAAGCTCAGTTTCTAAAATACACAGTACCTTTGGCTGGATTCGTTTTAAAAATCGATTGGTAGCGAAGAAAAAATCAATCGGTAAATAACTACAGCTAACCGCATCTTTAAAGTTATTTTTTACTTGCTCGCGACCTGTTGGGGTATTACAGGTTACTAAAATAGTAAGCGCTGGATTTTCTGATTGAACAGCCTTAATAAGCGGGGTTGCCGCTAACACTTCACCAACAGAGGCACAATGAAAAACAACATCGTGGTGCGATAAATTCGAAAAGCCAAAGCGCTCAGCAAAATGCTCACGGTAACCCTTATTCTTTTTGCCACGTAAAACATACAGGTAAAAAACAACCAGTGGGCTTAGTAGGTATAAAAGTAAAGAGTATAAAATGCGCGCCATAATTTTTAATATATAGAGTTTTAGGGTAGTTTAACGCTAATCGAGCTGTTGCCAATAGTTAGTCTACATATAACTGTAATTATCCAGTCGATATTCATAAAAGTACGATAAACTGAACACAAAGAAATAAATCTGTGGAATAATAACATTATTACTCCTGCCAAAGTTTGTTCCAAAGAGGGATATTCATGCCTGAATTAGATTCTGTAGCAGCAAGCTACTTAGAAAGTTTGAACCGCCATCAAATGTTATTTGAAACGATGGATACATATCACCCAGAAGTGATGCAATTACTTGAAGTATGTCACAGCGCTTTACAAGCTGGTGGTAAGGTAATTTGGTTTGGTAATGGCGGTAGTGCGGCTGATGCACAGCATTTAGCTGCTGAGTTTGTCGTACGTTACAAATTGGAACGCGGTCCACTTGCTTCTATCGCATTGACAACAGATACTTCAATTTTAACCGCTCACAGTAACGACTATCATTTTGATACTGTATTTGAGCGCCAAGTGCAGGCGTTATGTAAACCTGAAGATTTGGTGATTGGCTTAACCACCTCAGGCACTAGCCCTAACATCAATCTTGCACTGGCAGCGGCAAATGAAATTGGCGCCTTTACAGTCGCATTAACGGGCCGAGATGGCGGTAAAGTAAAAGATATCGCTAAGCTACCTATTATCATTAAAAATGATGAAACAGCGCGTATCCAAGAGGCGCATATGTTCATCGGACATTGGCTATGCGAAGCCATCGATATGGTTGTAGCGGAGCAAAAGTAATGGATTTAGCGTTACTAAAAAACCTTTCAAAGGCTCGTATTTTAGTCGTTGGTGATGTCATGCTAGATAGATATTGGCATGGCGATTCAGGGCGTATTTCGCCTGAAGCCCCTGTACCTGTTGTTAAAGTCAGTAAATTTGAAGACAAAGCTGGTGGTGCAGCAAACGTAGCAAAAAATATTGCCCGTTTAGATGGTAAAGTGGGCCTACTAGGTTTAGTTGGTGAAGATGAAAGTGGGCAAATCCTCGAAACAATTTTAAGTTCGGAGAAAATTGATTCTCAATTAGTGAGTGTTTGCGATTTACCGACTATTTCTAAAATGCGAGTAATCAGCCGTCATCAGCAAGTTGTTCGATTAGACCTTGAAGAGAGCTTTACTGAGCAACACAGCCAATTGTTATTAAACCGTTTAGAGCTGGTTTTAGATGACTACGATTTTGTGTTGTTTTCTGACTACAACAAAGGTTCTCTGAGCTTAATTCAACAAATGATTCAGGTTGCAAAGAAAGCGGGTAAAACGGTACTTATTGATCCTAAATCATCTGATTTAAGCTTATATCGTGGTGCTGATTACATAACCCCTAACTTAAACGAGTTTAAGCTTGCTGGTGGTTTGACGGACTCTGAGCAAAACTTGACTGACAGCGCACGTAAGCTAATCACTGAAGCAGGCATCGCTGCTATGTTGTTAACTCGCTCAGAGCAGGGTATGTCGTTAATTAGCCAAGCAGAAAAACATGATTTTGCAGCCCAGCAGCTTGAAGTTAGCGATGTTACTGGCGCAGGCGATACCGTAATCGCGACGCTTGCAGTGATGCTTGGTGCGGGAATGGCAGCAAAAGATGCGGTCGAAATTGCCAACCTTGCTGCCGGAATTGCGGTGAGTAAACTGGGTGCCGCAACTGTGTCGCCAGAAGAGTTGAGCCGTAAGCTTGGTCAATATTTACAGCAAACTGGCGAGCATTACCAAACGCCTTTTGAAGATGTGCTTCAGCACATTGAGTTTGCTAAGCAAAATGGTGAAAAAATAGTTTTCACTAATGGTTGTTTTGACATCCTTCACGCAGGCCATGTGCGCTACCTAGCACAGGCAAAAGCACGAGGTGACAGGCTGGTTGTTGGCTTAAATAATGACGAATCAATCTCTCGTTTAAAAGGCCCAGAAAGACCGATTAATCCATTGGATGAACGTGCCATGGTATTAAGTGCGCTAGCGTCAGTTGATTGGGTTATTCCATTTGGCAGCATTGAAGAAAATGACACGCCAGCTAAGCTTATTGAGCAAATTAGCCCTGATGTACTGGTTAAAGGCGGTGATTACACCGTTGACCAAATTGCCGGTGCCGAGCATGTGTTACGCCATGGCGGAAAAGTCGAAGTACTTGAGTTTCTTAATGGTTGCTCAACATCAAACGTAATTAGCAAAATCAAAAGTTAATAAAAAAGCCAACATGTGTTGGCTTTTTTGATTCTAAAAGTTCATTTCATATTTCATAAATGCGGAGGTTTCAGTGTCTGATTCCTCCATTGATTTATTCTTAGCAGCCAGAGCACCGAAAGAGATTCTTCCTTGTAATGCTAACATTCTGTAGCGCAGTTCTAGTTGTGTGCTATCAATGGCATTTTTAGTGATTGTATGCCCTAAATCTGGGTTGCTAGGGTAAAGATCTACATTGTCGTTGTTATAATCAACTTGGCGCAGTTTAACCTGCCAATCGTTGCCATTTCTATGCTGCCCAAGCACTGTGAGTACAAGGGATTCTGTGTCGTTATCAAATGTAGAGCCTATCGTTCTTCCTTGGTAGCGATAACCAGAATTATATTTACCATGCTCGTAATAGCAGTTATTGAAGATTTCAGCACCAGGCACAGATTCATCACCAGAGCATGAAACCACAGTATCAATGTATTCAATGTTTACTTTGATATTTTGCTCTGCAAATGGAATTGTTGTTTCTACACCTGCTAAATACGCTCTGTCTGCGGGTTTAAAGTAGCTACTAGCGTCTTCGCCAATCGTACTTACATAAATAGCGTACGGGTATGAATAGAGAGTATCTGACCAGCGTAAATCAATACCTGCCAGTTGGTTGCCTAATTTTGACTTTTCAGCTTCAGTACAGTCTTGCGAACCATCAGGACAAGTACTTTTACCTGAAACCATATCAAAAAATTCTGAGATAGATTGGGGTTCACCATCCCCGCCCCATTGTGCAGACCAGCTTAGAGCAACTTCAAGTTGCTGAATTGGCCTAAAGTTCACTCGGCTACTCCAAAGTAGCGCATCAGGGACTGCTCGGGTTGATTCAAGCTTAGCCATTTGAGTTGTTAAGCTCCAAGGACCAATCCAGCTCAACCAAGCTGATTCAAAAGCGGTGGCTTTTTCACGACTGATGCTGAAAGCTTGTAAAGGTTTACTATTCGCTGTGAGAATTAGACTGTTGTCAACACCTGGTCCCCAGAATTGTTCAACTGCACCTGCACGAAAGACCCAATTGCCAATTTTATAGGCAAGGTAACTATGGTCAAAAGTAATATCATCACAGTCAGTAAGCGCTTGATGATCTTCAGCTATGTCTGATTGTTCCATGCCCTCTAGATAGCATTTTCGACCATCAGAACGATAATTAACTGCTAGTTTACCAGCTAAACTTTCACCTAAATAACTATAAGCGACGGTCGCTTCTGATTTTTGTGTGTTGGTGGCGCCAAAACTCGTGGCTGGTAATGTATCTGTTGATAGAAAAACTTCAGTATGGAAATTGTGCTGTTCGGTATTTTCGGCTTTATATCTGTGTTGTACTCGAAGTAAAGCATCTTGAACAAAACTAGGTAATTGCTCTAGTGTGGTGTCATTTAATTCATCAATAAAGCTATTCCACATTAGCGGGTATGTAGTTACAGGAGCTTTAATCACTCCTGTATCCGCTAATAATTGAATGTCGGCTCGTAAGCCATAGTCGTCTGGTTTAACCCAAGGTTCAGCAGCTAGAGGTAGACTAAATGCGCTAGCAAGAGCGAGTAATAAAAGTGTTTTTTTAGGCAATGCTTAATTCTCGGTTTGTTTTTTGGGACTAGAAGTCTACCAACCCTACATGATGATTGCAGTAAATAATTCACAACGAGCAATTCGTCTAGGTATCGTAAAAGGAACTCAATTTGATGTATAATCTGGCAAATTTTATAATTTAAAGTGTAATGGAAAAAAAACGCCTTTTATTTATCCCCGTGTCATCATCTGAAGGAATAGGTGAATACATGCGTTCGTTATCATTTGCTCATTATTTAGATGAGAGTTTTCCCGATCGTTTAGACATCCACTTTTTATTAAATAAACATACAAATTACGCCCTTGATTGCCCATTTGATACAACACTGATAGAGCAATCAGCGACAAAAGAAACGCGTAAAGTTAATCAGTTAATTGAAACATTTAAGCCTAACTTGGTTGTTTTTGATTGTGCAGGTAGAGCAGCCCAAATGAAAACAGCAAAGCGTGCAGGGGCTAAAGTGGTGTTTATTTCACAGCATAATAAAAAAAGAGCGAAAGGCTTAAAGCTAAATCGTTTAAATTTAATAGATAAACATTGGGTTGCACAACCTGACTATTGTATTGAAAAAATAAGCTTCAGTGAGCGATTAAAGCTTAAGCTCTTCCCTTTGTCACCTCCGGTAAATGTGGGTCCTTTCTTCTCTCAGTCATCAAGTACCGAAACGTATCAATTGTTAGCTCAGTTAAATCTTACGAATGAAGGTTATTTTTTAGTAAATGCTGGGTCAGGTGGGCACGGTGAAAAAAACCAGTTATTTGCTGATATTTTTTATCAAGCAGCGAAGAAAATAGCTGCTGAAACAGGCTTGAAAGGTATCGTTGTTTTTGGTTCTAACTACCCAAACGATCTACCTAAAGATGATACCCTGATCATTTTAAAAAGTTTACATGCAAGTGAATTTGTTGGTGTATTAGCACATGCTAAATTTGCAGTGTTATCAGCAGGGGACAGTTTATTACAAGCTATTTCACTCAAAGTCCCCACTGTTGCTGCAGCAATTTCCAAGGACCAACCGAAACGTTTGCAAAACTGTGTTGAAAGTAACTTAACTTTAGCCGCAGACCCAACGTTAGACAGTTTAAGTGACGCTGTTAAACGATTACTGGAACCTACAACTTATCAAGCAACTAAAAACGTTTTGGCGAAAATAAAACCGCATAATGCCAAGAAAGAAATGCTGCAAGGCGTGTCTGAGTTATTGTTTGGGGTTTCTAAATGAAGGTTGCCATAGTTATTGATTCTTTGGTTGGCGGTGGGGCTGAGAAAGTCATGCTGACGCTGGCTGGCGAGCTTTTGGCTCAACAACATGAAGTTGTCATTCTTAGTTTAGCGAATTCGATTGAATATACCTTACCATCACAACTAAATGTTGAATGTTTGTTTGACCATAAAGCAAAAAAAGTTGATAGGTTCTGGCAACTAAAAAAAAGCGTAAAACGTATCGAAAATTGGTTTGCACAATACCAATCTAAAAACGGGGAATTTGATCTCGTTTTATCAAATTTAGATCGCAGTAATAATTTGTTAATTTGCAGTACTGTTAAACATGTTTTCTATGTCATTCATAACTCAATTACGGCTGAGTTAAATAGACAAAAGAAACTTGGACCATTTGCTTATCAATATTTACTGAAAAGTAAAAAGCGCTTGTCAGGACAAAACTTAATTTGTGTTTCTGAAGGTATTGAAAGTGAAATTAAGCAGCAAAAGTTGATTGCTCCCCGCACTATCACAACAATTTTTAACCCGTTTAATGTTCAAAGCATAGTCAAAAAAGCGAGTGAAGCTGAGTTAGGATTACCACGTGAGCCCTATATTATTCACGTAGGTCGTTTAGCCAAACAAAAAAGACATGATGTTTTATTTTCAGCATTTGCTAATTTAAATACATCCCATAAGCTTGTTTTATTATGTAATAAAGTTAATAAAGCTGCCAAACTCGGTCGCCAGCATGGTATTGAAGATAGGCTTATTTTGCCAGGCTTTCAGCAAAACCCATATGCTTGGATTAAAGGCGCTGATGCTTTGGTACTGAGTTCAGATTATGAAGGATTACCCACTGTTCTCATTGAGGCGCTCATACTGGGTACGCCAGTTGTAAGCACCGATTGTACTCATGGACCAAAAGAAATCTTAACGGGTAGTTTAGCCAAGTATTTAGTTCCTACAAATAACCCTGAGGCTTTAACTCAAGCTATTGAGTCTGTGTTAAACGATAAGCCAGAGGTTGTTGATGCAGAAATACTATCAAAAATATCAGCAACACAAGTTGCAGAAAACTATTTAGCATTGGCCCAAAATCGATAATTAGTTCAGCAATGCTTGGTAGTCACACACCAGTGACTGCCAATCACTTTGTTGCCAATGCATCACTTCATTACGGCCTTGCTCTTTTGCAAACGAACGGGCAAGGCGCTTGATGTTTTCTGTTTGCCAGCTAGCATGTGGCTGTTTGATTTCACCGCGGTCAAAGTCGATGATAAACACCTTACCTGTGTCATCGAACAGTATGTTATTGATGTTTAAATCTGCGTGATAGACGCCGTGATTGTGAAACTCGCTGAGAGTCACTGCTATCGCTTTTAGCTCAGACTGGCTAAGTGGGCGCGTGATTAAAATATCTAGCACGCTTTTTGCGCCTGTTACTGCCTCGGTAATGATATCGCCGCGATAGATTAAGCCACGGGTGGTCACTTTTGCTGCAATGGGTGTAGGCACATTTAGGCCAAGCTCAATTAAGCGCATCATCAGTGTAAACTCTTTATAGACACGAGTTTGCTTTAAACCAAAATATAAGTACTGATCGCTCAGCAACTTACCTATTAAACCACCACGCCAATAGTGGCGAAGAACGCCTGTAAGCTGTTGATGTTTAAAAAACCACGCTGTTGCGCGACCTTTTTTTGCTCCAACGATTTTATCTTGTTGTTGCCAATAATTGGCATCGAACCACTGTTGCGTGAGCTCATCTTTATAAGCTGGGTGACACAAAAGGGTGGTGTTCTGCAGATGCTGAGTTTCAAACATAACAACTTCAAGATTAAATAAAATTAGCGCTATCTTACCGTATTTTTAGCTTTTCGCATAAGTGCTTGCATTAGCATCAAGTTAATTTAAGATCGCATATTATTTGCTGTAGCTAAGGGCGCACGTGACTCAATCAACCTCCTATTCAGATATTTGTATTTTAAGGCTTTCGGCTATTGGTGATGTATGTCATGCCGTATCAGCAGTGCAAGCAATTCAAAAGGCACATCCGAAGGCAAAAATTACTTGGGTGATTGGTAAAGTTGAGGCCATGTTACTGGCCGATTTACCAGGTGTTGAGTTTGTTGTATTCGATAAAAAACAAGGCAAACAGGCTTATCAGCAACTAAAAGATACGTTCAAAGGGCGTAAATTTGATGTGCTATTACATATGCAAGTCGCACTCAGAGCGAATCTAGCAGCCCGTTGTATTCCGGCAAAAGTCAAAGTGGGGTTTGATTGGGCGCGCTCAAAAGAGTTACATAGCTTGTTTATTAATAAGCGTATTGCCCCGCAATCAGAGGCGCATGTATTAGAGGGCTTTAAAGGTTTTGCTCAAGCAATTGGGACGCCTGATTACAAACCTCAATGGAAAATGCCAATTACCGAACAGCACCAACAAGCAGCCGATGCGCTATTAGGTGAAGAACGTTTAGCCGGGCGTATTTTTGTTATCTCGCCTGCGGCAAGTAAAAAAGAGCGTAATTGGTTACCTGAGCGTTATGCTGCACTTGCTGAACATGCTCATCAACAAGGCTTTTCGGTGGTTATTACTGGTGGCCCAACCCCTTTAGAAATTGAACTTGCCGAGCAAATTATCGCGCAGAGTTCGGCACCTGTGCTTAACTTAGTAGGGAAAACCCAACTAAAAGAACTGTTATGTGCTTTGAAACGTGCGGCGTTAGTGCTAGCTCCTGATACTGGGCCTGCACACATGGCTGTAACGGTAGGAACGCCTGTTATTGGTTTGTATGCCCACTCAAACCCAAAACGCACAGGGCCTTATTTATATCAAGATTATGTTGTTGAGGTTTATCACCAAAATTTACGTGAGCAAACAGGCAAAACAGCGCAAGAGCTACCTTGGGGAACACGCGTTAAAGGGGCTGATTTAATGGCGCAAATCAGTGTTGAAAAGGTGATTTCGATGTTTGACCACGTGGTAGATAAAGAGCAATTGTAATGAGCAAAGTTTTATTTTTAGACCGTGATGGTGTGGTCAATATTGATCATGGCTATGTATACAAACCAGAAGAGTTTGAATTTGTACCCGGTGTATTTGAGGCGTGCAAAGCCTTCGCTGATGCGGGCTATCAAATTGTGGTAGTAACTAATCAGTCAGGTATTGGCCGGGGTTATTATGCAGAGCAAGATTTTTATAACCTCACTGAGTGGATGAAGGGCGAATTTTTACGCCATGGCGTTACTATTCTTGATGTCTATTTCTGTCCGCATCATCCAAGCAAAGCTGAGCCTGCCTATTTGCAAGAGTGTATTTGTCGCAAGCCTGCCCCAGGTATGCTTTTACAAGCCATTGATGAGCATCAAATCGATCCATCTCAAAGTATTATGGTTGGTGATAAGCTTGGCGACCTTATTGCCGCTGAGAGAGCCAATATCGCTACCCGCGTTTTAGTTCGTTCAGGGCAAAGTTATGCCGAGTCAACTGAACAACACGCCGATGTAGTCTGTGAGTCTTTAGCTGAGTTACCTGCTTTAATTTTACAGTCTTAGCAGGTAAGACCAGTTTTATTTCGCAAGCCTTAAGGCCTGCGACGAACTGCAAACAGTGCAATTGTTCGTCTAAGCTTTTACAATAGGCGCAAAATTTAATGTCATGCTAATCATTTCTGGTTAGATACAAGAATATGTGGAGATTACAGATGAGAGCATCTGCGTTTTTTAATCAGTTGCAGCAGCAAATTGATGAAGTGAAAGCTGAAGGCTTATACAAAAGCGAGCGTGTTATCACGTCACAGCAACAGGCTCAAATTGAAGTTGCCTCTGGTGATAAGGTCATTAACTTTTGTGCTAATAACTACCTTGGCTTAGCAAATAGCCCAGAGTTAATTAAAGCAGCTCAACAAGGCCTTGACGATCATGGTTTTGGTGTTGCGTCTGTACGCTTTATTTGTGGTACTCAAGATATTCATAAAACTTTAGAGCAAAAGATCTCTGAGTTCTTAGAAACCGAAGACACTATTCTTTACTCATCATGTTTTGATGCCAACGCAGGTTTATTCGAAACAATCTTAGGCCCAGATGATGCAATCATCTCTGACGCGCTAAACCACGCTTCGATCATTGACGGTGTGCGTCTTTGTAAAGCAAAGCGTTTCCGCTATGCAAATAACGACATGAGCGACCTTGAAAAACAACTTATTGCTGCTGATGAAGCGGGTGCTAAAACTAAGCTAATCGCCACTGACGGTGTTTTCTCAATGGACGGCGTAATTTGTAATCTAGAAGCGGTTTGTGACCTAGCTGATAAATATGATGCATTAGTGATGGTTGATGACTCTCACGCGGTTGGTTTTGTTGGTGAAAATGGTAAAGGTACGCCAGAGTACTGCGGTGTACTAGACCGTGTTGATATCATCACAGGTACCCTTGGTAAAGCACTTGGTGGCGCATCAGGTGGTTACACTTCAGGTAAAAAAGAAATTGTTGAGTGGTTACGCCAACGCTCTCGTCCATACCTTTTCTCAAACTCACTTGCACCATCAATTGTTACTGCATCAATTAAAGTACTTGAGATGCTAAGCAATGGCGGCGAATTACGCGCTAAGCTTTGGGATAACGCAAAGTATTTCCGTGAACAAATGGAAGCAGCAGGATTTACCTGTGCAGGTAAAGACCACGCTATTATCCCTGTCATGTTAGGCGATGCTAAAGTTGCCTCAGCCATGGCTGACAAATTACTTGCTGAAGGTATTTACGTAACAGGTTTCTCATTCCCTGTAGTACCAAAAGGCCAAGCACGTATTCGTACGCAAATTTCTGCGGCGCATACAAAAGAGCAATTAGATACCGCTATTGCTGCCTTTACCCGTATTGGTAAAGAAATGGGTGTTATCTAATTTTATTTCCTAAACCGAAGCTTTTGCTTCGGTTTTGTTTAATTGAGTGTAAATCATGAAAGCATTATCTAAATTAAAAGCAGAACCAGGGATCTGGATGACTGATGCGCCAAAACCTGAAGTTGGCCATAACGATCTGCTTATTAAAATCCGCAAAACAGCAATTTGTGGAACAGATGTCCATATTTATAAATGGGATGAGTGGGCACAAAATACAATTCCTACGCCAATGGTTGTTGGTCATGAATATGTAGGTGAAGTGGTTGATATGGGTCAGGAAGTACGTGGTTTCCAAGTGGGTGACCGTGTTTCTGGCGAAGGTCATATTACCTGTGGTCACTGTCGTAACTGTCGCGCTGGTCGAGTGCATTTATGCCGTAATACAACTGGTGTTGGTGTAAACCGCGAAGGTGCATTTGCTGAATACCTTGTGATCCCAGCTTTCAACGCATTTAAAATTCCAGATAACATTCCTGATGAACTAGCATCAATCTTTGACCCATTCGGTAATGCAGTGCACACAGCGTTGTCGTTTGACTTAGTAGGTGAAGACGTATTAATCACAGGTGCTGGTCCTATTGGTATCATGGCTGCTGCTGTTGCCAAACATGTTGGTGCACGTCATGTGGTTATCACCGATGTAAACGAATACCGCTTAGATTTAGCACGTAAAATGGGCGCGACTCGTGCTGTAAACGTAGCAACTGAAAAGCTTGAAGATGTAATGAAAGAGCTTGGCATGACCGAAGGCTTTGATATTGGTCTTGAAATGTCAGGTGTGCCAGTTGCATTTAACAGCATGCTAAACAACATGAATCACGGCGGTAAAATTGCCATGTTAGGTATTCCACCTTCAGATATGGCGGTTGATTGGAACCAGGTTATTTTCAAAGGTCTAATTATTAAAGGTATTTACGGCCGTGAAATGTTTGAAACTTGGTACAAGATGGCGAGTCTAATTCAGTCAGGTCTTGATCTGAAACCAATTATCACTCACCAGTTCTCCGTGGATGACTTCCAAGCAGGCTTTGATACAATGATTTCAGGCCAATCAGGTAAAGTAATCCTCAACTGGGATTAATACCGAGTAATTTGATAAGGCGGCTTTGGCCGCCTTTTTAGTTTAGAGAGTACTATGTCGTATAAACATATTTCAGTGAGCGATACGTTTGCGCTGTTAGATAAAGAAGAGGTTGTGATTGCTGATATTCGCGATCCTAACTCATTTCAAACTGGGCATATCCCAGGCGCTGAGCATTTATCAAATGCTAATATCAGCGAATTTATGATGCATAAAGAGTTTGATCAGCCAATCATCATTGTTTGCTACCATGGTGTGAGTTCTCAAGGTGCTGCGAGCTATTTAGTAGAGCAGGGGTTTGAAGACGTATACAGCATGGATGGTGGCTTTACAGCTTGGCAGACACAACTTCCGGAGCACATTGAACGATGATTGAGTTGGGTAGCATAAATAATCCTCGCGCCGCACAAGGCTTTATAGATTACATAAAAAGTAAGGGCTTACATGGAGAGCTGCGCTCGCAAGATGGACAAACTGTGATTATTTGTGTTGCTCCAGAGCACTTTCATCAAGCTCAACCTCTTTGGCAGGAGTTTGCTGCTAACCCTCATGACGAAAAATACCAACAAGCTTCATGGCAGGTAGGCAGTACACAATCGCCTCTGTCATATCAAGGGCAATCCCTTAATTTAAAAGCTCGCTTTAAGGCATTAAGCTGGCTAAACCGTACAGTTACTTTAGTCTCGATAGCTATATTTATTGCCTTCTTATTAGGTGGTTTTGAAACTATTTACAGTATGTTGCAGTTCAACCCTGCACAGCCACTAACTTGGTTTACACCTGCCATTGTGCATTTTAGCGCTATTCATCTTATTTTTAATTTGATCTGGTGGATGACGCTGGGTAACGATATAGAAAAACGCAGTGGCAAAATAACCTTAGTGGGTTTATTTTTAGTGACGGCATTCATTAGTAACTGGGCACAGTTTTTAGTAGTTGGGCCTAACTTTGGTGGTTTAAGCGGCGTTGTGTATGGCTTACTGGGTTTTTGTTGGATTTACAGTGTAATGAGGCCAACAGAGCCGCCACTAGTAAGTAATAGCATCGTTGGTTTTATGCTGGTTTGGCTTATTTTGGGCTTTGTAGATATGTTGCCTGTGAGTATGGCGAACTGGGCGCATTTAGCAGGGTTATTGGCTGGTATGGCTTATGCTGTGTCAGACAAGCTGCTTTCACGCAAATAATCGCGTAAATAAAAATGGCGGCTAATGCCGCCATCTTACAATTAATGATATAAATACTTAGTAAATAACACTTCTCGGACAATTTCTTGTCCTGTTTCTTGTTTTAGTAGTGCTTTTAGCTTTTCGGTGCAGCGCTTTCTGATTTCTTCGCGACCGGTAAGCGATTTAATGTTTTCTTCAGGCTCTTTTGAGAGTATTTCAACAATCGCATCACGCAATAGTGGAGTGTGATGTTCTACGATTGCGATATCAGATAGATCATTGAGCATGAGATCCACCGTTATACGAACATAGCCAAGCTTTTTATTACCTTGACCTATGTAGTTTGTGATGATGTCAGGCTCAAAACCAAAGTAGCCAACATTTGATTCAGCGCGTACAGACCAACTTGTTGCAGTAACAAGTAGCATGCTTATCAAGTAAATTGATAACAATGATTTTTTCATAGTTAAGAATATTCCACCCTTTCAATGATTTTTAGTCTATACCCAAATTCACTTAAGATACAGGCTGTTCTGCGTTTTTTAACCCTGCTTGAGATTAAATCATGACTTTTTCGAAACGTGCAGCAGTGATATCATTTGCACGGTTTTTAAAAATAATGAGTCGTTGTGATCACATTCCCAGTTTCATTAGCTGCAAATTGGCAGCCTGCTTCAGCATTTCCAGATTTGACGCAACAACAGCAAAGTTGGTTGCTTGAAGCTGGGTCATTAACAGCCAAGCTTAAAAGTCACTGTCAGGCCTTTTCAGTTGAAGTTTTAAACGAAGCACCCTTTGACCTAACCTGCGAGCAACAAGCGTTACTCAATACCTCTCTAAGTCAGGCTTTAAACCGCGAAGTGTTACTTCTATGCGATGGTAAACCAATGGTTTATGCACAAAGCTGGTTGCCGGCAGATGATACATTAAAAAAGCAGCAGTTACTAAGTATGGGAACAAGGCCGCTTGGTGACGTTATTTTTCAAGACCCAAGCTTATCGCGCACAGAAATAGAAGTTGCTGAGTTTTCACAGCAGCACGCTATCCAAGCTTTAACATCTGAAATTGGCTTCTCTTCAAAACCATTGTGGGGAAGACGCAGTGTTTTTAGCTTATCTAATGCTCATTTTCTCGTGGCTGAAGTATTCTTACCTGGAGCATATATTTACCTATGAAGCTAGCTGCACTTAAGGTCGCACATATACCTTACTATAAACAGTTAATGCGTACCGATAAGCCAATTGGCACCTTGTTACTATTGTGGCCAACTTATTGGGCGCTGTGGCTTGCTGAGCTTGGCACACCGAGCTTATTAAATTTTGTGGTTTTTAGTTTGGGCGTCTTTGTGATGCGCAGTGCTGGGTGTGTAATTAATGACTTTGCCGATCGTAAAATAGATGGCTCTGTTAAGCGCACAGCCCAGCGACCGCTGGCAGCAGGTTTGGTATCAAGTGGTGAAGCTCTGAGCTTATTTGTACTGCTTATTGTGGTGGCCTTTGGTTTAGTATTAACACTAGGGTGGTCAACGATATTACTGTCGTTTGGTGCCTTAGCACTGGCTTTCTGTTATCCCTTTATGAAACGCTACACGCAATTACCGCAAGTTGTGCTTGGTGCTGCATTCAGTTGGGCTATTCCAATGGCCTATATGGCATCAATAGGCTCAGTACCATTAGAAGCATGGCTCCTATTTACCGCGAATCTTGTGTGGACTGTGGCTTATGACACTATGTATGCCATGGTTGATAGAGATGATGATTTAAAGATTGGCGTTAAATCAACGGCAATCTTGTTTGCCAGCTATGACAGACACATCATCTTTTTACTCAATGCCTTGTTTATTACGATTCTTGCTTACATAGGTATGAGTAATCACCTTGGCTTGCCTTATTGGGTGGGCTTAGCTGCAGCGGTTGGTTTTTTACTTTATCAACAAATGCTTATTCATAAACGAGAACGAGATCCTTGTTTCAAAGCATTTTTGAATAACCATTATGTAGGGTTAGTGATTTTTATCGGTATAGCAGCATCCTTGCCACTGCCATTTTAATTACCTTGGTGGGTCGATAATACCGCTGATTGAGGCATTTTTTCTGAACCAGCCTGCAATAGAGTAGCGTACATCGTTTGCGGGTAATACTTCATGCATAAAGCGTTCGCTTTCAAACATAACCAATAAGCCCGCTTGAGGTTTAATGACTATTTCAATGTCTTTACTTTTTGGTTTGTAGATCACCAATTCACCGCCAGACTCTGGCGTATTTAAGTAACAAACCGTTGTAAAAATGCGATTCGAACGGCCTTTGAAGGCATCATAGTGCTTTTTATAAAAGTCACCTTGTTGATACTTTGCATAATGGCATTCATAATCAAATAAGCCTAAATAGAAGCTACGGTTTAACTGTGTCTTTATTGCTTCCATGGTCGCCAGATAAGTAATTTGTGCTTGGCTAGAGCTATCAAACCAAAAGGTTTTATCTTTACGCACAGTTTTATCTATTTGTTGGTCGTTTAATCGGCCAATACCTGCGGTATGAAAATGCGGATTAATGCGATAGCAATCTGCAATTAAATCAGCAATTAAGCTTTCATCAATCGCGTTTTCAACAACAGCATATCCTGTACGTTCAATAGCATCTAAGTATGTGTCGGTAATTAGCGGTGCGGTCATTCATGTGCACAATCAAAAAAAGGTGCGTAAGTGTATATGAAAAATTCTGCGATGCACGCTTTTTATGCATTAAAAGATGAAGAAATAAAGCGGATTGGCTAGCCTGATTAATTACAGGCTAGCAGTATATATTATAGCTATTAGCTTTGGCTTGATAACGCCGTTTTTTCAATGAGGTCAAGTAAATGACTAACATGAGAATTCTCATTGATTTGTTGATTTGTTTGGATCACAAGCTGCTCGTGTGCGATACCTTTATTGGTTTTCAATAACAGTAAATCTGGATCTGAAGAGACAATATTTGTGTGTTCAATACTGGCTATTGCGATGTGGTTTGACTTTTTAAGGCCATCCATTACTTGCTCGATGCTACCTACTTTGATGCTTGATGTTTTATCAAAAGATTCGATAGCATCGTTTAGCATAGCTTGCACTTGTTTAGACTGTGAAAAACAGCTGTACATAGGGTAGTCTGCAAAGTCGCGTTTACTAATGTCGCTCTTATGCGCAAGTGGGTGGTTTTTAGCTACAAAAATAATCAGTTGATCAGGTAAATGTATATCACTACCAATGCTGTTCATTGCCTGCGAGCATACGCTAATATCAATTTCACCTAATTGCAGTTTACGTACAAGTTCACTTTGCTCTTGTAGTTGCATCTCGATTTTTACATGCGGATACTGCGCTAAAAATTGGCCGCAAGAAACAGGCACAACCGTGCTTGCTTTGTTGGTATAACCAATAACTAATTTTTCGTTAGTGCAACCGTTTAAAGATTCGAATAAACGCTTTTTGGTTTCTTCTAGGTTGTCGAGGGTTTGTTTAGCGTACTCAAGGAAAAGTTCACCTTCTTTGGTTAACTTAACTGAGCGTGTAGAGCGGGTAACGAGCTCATAACCAATTTCATCTTCGAGCGTCTGAATACTGCGAGTTAACGCTGAAGTGCTGATTTGGGTTTTTTCTGCAGCTTGTCGGAAATGCCTCAGCACCCCGAGCGCCACAAATTGTTCAAGTTGTTCAAATCTCACTTTAATAGTCCCTTGTTATAAGTAAGCCTTTTACGTCCAGGCAATATTATTATACTTCACGGTAGGCATAGTAAATTATTGTACCTATTTTGGGAAGTGTTTTACAGAAAAGTTACATCTAATCAGGATAACGGTCCTTAATCTCTAAGAAAAGTGGTAAATTTTCAAGTAATAAGTCGACTAGAATTGGATCAAAATGTTTCGCCCGCTGATCTTTTATGAGAGTTAACGCCTCTTCTAATGGCCAAGCCTTCTTATAACAACGGTCGCTGCAAAGGGCGTCAAACACATCGGCGAGGGCGGTTATGCGGCCAACTATATTAATATCGTCTGCCATTAAACCTTGCGGATACCCTGAACCATCCCACTTTTCATGATGCTGGTAAGAAATTAAAGCACCGCATGTCAATATCTCGTTACTTGAGTTTTTTAATATTTCATAGCCGATTTCTGCATGGGTTTTCATTATTTCCCACTCACCATCAGTGAGTTTACCAGGTTTATTCAATATGCTGTCTGGAATGCTGATTTTACCTATGTCATGTAATGGTGAAGCAAGCTTAATGATTTCACATTGAAATGGGTTAAGCTCTGAAAGCTGAGCAAGTAATTCACTATATAAAGCAACACGTTTAACGTGAGAGCCGGTTTCTTTAGAGCGTTTTTCTACTGCTTCTCCAAGAATGTACGACAGCTCTTTTTGCGACTCTTTTACCATTTCTCTGAGTTTTAAATTATCGTAAGCAAGCGCGATATTGTTGGCATAAAACTCTAACAGTTGATGTTCTGTGGCCTGTAACTTACTGCCTTTATGAACATAAAGCATGGTTTCAAGGCCGGCTTTGGTAGGGAAGTAACCAATATAATCATTACTTGTTTTTAGTGATGATTTTCGCTCATGTGCATCTATAAATAAGTTTTTTACTTCATCAGGAATGGTATTTTGCTGTGGTGTGGGGCCTACACCTGAGGCTGCAAGTAATTGAAAATCTTTTGCTGGTGACGATTGTAGATTAACGGCCGCAGCACAATAAATTTGCGTGTCATTAATGCCCATCACGTTAGTAACATGGCTTAAAATTGTTGAAGCAAATTCATGAACACTGTCACATTTTAAAAAGTTAGCAGACGCGTTGATGATCTGTTCAAGACCATGCTTGTGCCGGTCTATAATTTGAATATCGCGATGTGCTCTTAACGCCGAGTAGAGCAAGGTTTTAATTTTAATCGCGGTGAGCTCAGTTTTGTTTTTATAATCGTTAATGTCGTAATCGCGGATAATCGCTTCTTCAGGGGCTTCACCTGGCTGACCTGTGCGAAGAATTAAACGAATATCGTGGTTTTCTATTTCATCGCGAATGTATTGAATAAGCTCAAGACCAGCATGATTGGTTTCCATTACTACATCAACTAGAGCAACAGAAAAGGGAATATCTTTTTTTAAAAACTCTTTTGCTTCCGCCGCAGAGTAGGCGTCATAAAAGCGCAGACCTTTATTTTCGAAAGTGAAGCCAGCTAATACTAGTTTCGTAACTTGATGGATATCTTCTTCATCATCAACAACAAGAATATGCCAGTATTCAGGCTCTTCAGTTTCTATATTATTTTCTTCTAACTGTTCTTCAGAAAATAAGAAATCATCCACAAAAACACCACTTATTGTTGTATCTCATACAATAAGTATAGAGGCAGAAATTTACTCTGCCTTATCTGAAACTGGTTTTTTTTCGATATTCTTTAATTCGATTTCAATAGCATCACAAGAAATGTGGATCTCATACAAAGAGGTGAGAAGTGATAAGGCTAAGCAAGCGAGGCTGATGCCAAATAAAATGATTCCAGTAGTATTAAACTCAATAAATAAAGCAAACATTGATAAGGTACACATTAAAAAAGAGGCAACGCCATAAACCTGCATAACCCGAATGAGTTTAATGCGTTTTCTTAAATTGGTAATTTGCGCAACAACTAACGGGCGGATACTTTCCCCTTCACGTGCATTGAGCTCTCGAATAAGCTGAGCAAGCACCAAAAAACGGTTGGTGTAAGCAAGTAACAGTAAAGAAATTGCTGGGAATAACAGTCCCGGTGTTGTTAAAGTCATGTGGCTACCTTGAAATAAGCATTGCAGCGAAGTTAGTTGCTAGCGTAGTTTAGGATTTAAAGATAGAAAAGTAAAAGGGAAGTGATTTGCAAAACAATAATTTAAATCAACCTGCTAAGCAGGACCCATTCGCTTGGGTGAAAGTGTTTCAGGCTGAAAATGGCTTAGAAGCCAACATTATTAAAGGGCTTTTAAAAAGTAAAGGGATCGAATCGCAACTGCAAGGTGAGCTTTTACAAGGTGCGCTTGGAGAGATCCCATTTGAACAAACAGGGGTCGATATACTCGTTTACGCATTAAAAGAGCGCCAGGCGCAAGAAATATTGCTAAACTACCGGCAATTAAAACAATCGGCTCCTGACTGGGTATGTCCTAAGTGTCATGAGCTTAACGGAGCAACATTTGAAATATGTTGGTCTTGTGGGACTGTAAAGAATGACAAAAGCGAATAATTTTCAACGTATTAGAGAATTAAACTATTTGCAAAAAGCGGTTTTAGGTGGCGCATTACTTGAGCGTATGCTGCCTAATTACAGCTTATTTAGTGAAGCAACAGGGTTTGGTGATGCCGCGGTTTTTCGTAGCGCATTAAGTGTCTGCTGGGAAAAAATCTTACTACCAAAAAGTAAAATCAGCCTTGAAAAGCAAATTGAAAAAATAGAGCCGAATGTGCCAGAGCTTACTGACTTTGACATGTTCGGGACTTATCCCGCAATCGATACAGCAACCGCTTTGCTTGGCATGTTGCACGGTTTGATAGCTAAAGATGAACAAGAGTTTTTAAATATTAGTAAAATTTCACAGGCTTCAGTGGCTCGTTTTATTGAATATCAACTAACAGTAGATGGTGAAATTGCTGATAACAAAGCTGTTCGTGAACACCCTTTAATGCAGTATGAAATTGATGTGCTTGCAGAGCTTATTGATTTTGTAGAGCAAATGGGCCGAATTACCTCAGAGAACGTAAAAGAGCTTAAGCAACTTGCTGTATCTGACGGCCAAACCAACATAGGTATTGCAATTTAATATTCAGTAATGCGTATTTTCACTGTAAAATACGCGTTTGTTTTTTCTTGGCGGAGTAATTGATGCGAATTTTAGGTATTGAATCATCATGTGATGAAACGGGTATTGCCATTTATGATGATGAACAAGGCTTATTAGCACATCAACTGTATAGCCAAGTAAAAGTGCATGCCGATTACGGCGGTGTGGTACCTGAGCTTGCGTCACGCGATCACGTACGTAAAACCTTACCTTTGATTGATGCTGCTTTTGCACAAGCTGGTTGTGGCCCAGAAGACTTAGATGGCATTGCTTACACCGCAGGCCCTGGACTTGTTGGTGCACTCCTTGTGGGAACTTCTATTGGTCGCTCGTTGGCCTATGGTTGGAATATTCCTGCTGTTGCTGTTCATCATATGGAAGGCCACCTACTTGCGCCAATGCTTGAAGAGGACAAACCGGAATTTCCGTTTATCGCACTACTGGTGTCTGGCGGTCATACTATGATGGTTAAAGTATCTGGCATTGGTGAATACGAAGTGCTGGGAGAGTCAGTTGATGACGCTGCCGGTGAAGCATTCGATAAAACCGCGAAGTTATTAGGTCTTGATTACCCTGGTGGCCCACGTCTAGCAAAACTTGCGGAGCAAGGTACGCCTGAGCGTTTTGTATTCCCACGTCCGATGACTGATAAACCAGGCTTAGATTTTAGCTTCAGTGGCTTAAAAACAGCAGCGTCTCTTGCGATTCGTGATAGCGATGATGACGAGCAAACCAAAGCTGATATTGCTCATGCATTCCAAACAGCGGTAATAGATACTCTAATCATTAAATGTAAGCGTGCATTAAAGCAAACAGGTATCAAACGTTTAGTGATTGCCGGTGGTGTAAGTGCAAACGTGCAATTGCGTGCGCAACTTGAACGAGTAATGCAAGGCATGAAAGGGCGCGTTTATTACCCGCGCACAGAGTTTTGTACAGATAACGGCGCTATGATTGCTTATGCTGGTATGCAGCGTTTGAAAGCAGGTCAGTTTGCTAGCCTTGATATGAAAACAAAGCCGCGCTGGCCTATTGATTCACTCGAAGCACTTTAATTTATAACACTATTCCTGCTCTGGGGCTTTTTTCTTAGCCCCTACTTTAGGCTCTTCCCTCGCCATCAAGCGAGTAATATTTGCTCTGTGACGGAAAATTATCAACACGGTTAAAAAGGTAACTGGCAAGGTATACAAAGGTTTTATCCACCAAGTATAAAGAGGTGCTAACGAAACCGTAACCAGTGCTGCAAGCGATGAATATCGTGTGATAGCAATAATTATGAGCCAGGTTGCGATCAGCATCCCACCTAGCGATAAACCAATGGGTAATAACGTGCCAAAAGCGGTCGCGACAGCCTTACCACCTTTAAAGCTAAAAAACAGCGGATACATATGCCCTAAACAGGCTGCCACACCAATTAAACCTAGCATTAGCGGGTCTATTTTTAAAAAGTAGGCACCCCAGACAGGGATGGTTCCTTTTAAAATATCAAAGACAAGAACTAAAACAGCGGGGACTTTTCCCCCAAGGCGATAAACATTTGTAGCACCAGGGTTATTCGATCCATGACTGCGTGGGTCTGGTAGTTTAAACAGCCGTGATACAAGGATAGCGGAAGAGACCGATCCCAGTATGTAAGCTAAAACTAACATTAAAACTTCTAACACGCGCTTCCTTATTTTTTAATCTGCACTTTTGGGCTATCATTGGCGGCAAAACCATCTGCCGCTCTCATCGAGTAGAATGTAAGCACCTTATTGCAATGCATCTATCCGTTATTGTAGGGGTAATTTTTATATATTAAAACAGTATGACAGCTTATATAGCGCATTATTGTTATCAATAAGCGTTTAGTATGAGGAGTTGTTTTAATATTCATGTCACTTGGAGTATCAATGGACAAGGTATATATATCACAACTACATGTAGACACCATTATTGGCGTGTATGATTTTGAAAAAGAAAGTAAACAAAGCCTGTATTTTGATATCGAAATGTTATGTGATATTTCTGCCGCAGCGGCAACTGATGATATAAATTTAGCACTTGATTACGCCAAAGTGAGTGAACGAGTGATTGAGCATACAACGGCAAAACCAATTGAGTTACTTGAAACTTTAGTTGAGCAATTAGCTGCCATTATTTTAGCTGAGTTTGCGACTAACCAAGTCACTATACGTGTTAGTAAACCAGCCGCAGTACCACAAGCGCAAACGGTGGGAGTTGAGATCACCCGTCGTAAGGCAAACTAACCATGGCGCAAATTTTTATAAGCTTAGGCTCTAATGTCAATAAAGAGCATTATCTTCGACAAGCGCTTATTGCCTTAAAGCCTTTTTTTCCAGACTTTATACATTCGTCTGTTTATGAAAGTGAAGCGGTGGGGTTTGCAGGTAGTAATTTTTATAATTCAGTGGTCGCAGCAAAAACAGATATGCCATTAGCTGAACTATGTAAACTACTGAAAAAAATTGAGCTTGATAATGGCCGCACTCGTGAGGATAAAAAGTTTAGTCCTCGCACATTAGACCTTGATTTATTGTTTTATGATGACATTATCTGTGATTCGCCTGCGCAATTACCGCGGGATGAAATAACCAAAAATGCGTTTGTATTGCAGCCTCTAGCTGAAATTGCTCCTGATTTTTATCACCCCGTAGCTAAGCTAACTTTGGCTGAGTTATGGAATAATTATAATAACCCACAACAAAAACTATGGAAGGTGGAGTTTTCTAACCCATGAGTATTATTGAGATAATTGTTTTAGCCTTAATTCAAGGATTGACTGAGTTTTTACCTATTTCGAGCTCAGCACATTTAATTTTACCCTCACAAGTTTTAGGTTGGCACGACCAAGGCTTGGCATTTGATGTTGCGGTACACGTAGGTACGCTAGGTGCTGTGGTACTGTATTTTCGTAAAGAAGTGGTGGATATTCTCGGTGCGTGGTTTAAATCGTTTGGTTCACAAGGGGCAACCGATGATAGTCGTTTAGGCTGGTGGATTATTGTTGCGACCATTCCAGCATTATTAATTGGTTATTTATTTAAAGATTTTGTGGAAAGCTACTCGCGTAATGCCTGGGTTATTGCTACTTCAACCATCGTATTTGGTTTGTTACTTTGGTATGCCGATGTAAAAGCAAAGCAAGTTAAGAATATTTACCAAGTAAACTTTTTCAGTGCGCTTTTATTAGGCTTCTCGCAAGTGCTCGCTATGGTATTTCCTGGTACATCCCGTTCAGGTATTACCATTACTGTGGGCTTAATGTTGGGTCTAAACAAGCAAAGCGCCGCACGTTTTTCGTTTTTAATGTCAATTCCAGTTATTGCTGCAGCTGGTTCATATTATGTGTATCAGTTGGCTACAGCGGGCGAGGCGATTGATTGGCATGCAATTCTATTAGGCGCAGGTTTATCATTTGTATCGGCTTATGCATGTATTTTCTTTTTCTTAAAAGTGATTGAGCGCATGGGCATGATGCCATTTGTTATCTATCGCTTACTATTAGGTGTAGGTTTGTTTGCATTCTTAATGCTGTAAAATAGGCTTTAAACTTAATTAAAAAACACCTCAAGTTGAGGTGTTTTTTTATGTCGGCTATTTGGCAATACTCTAATGCCGTGTAGTAATGGTAAGTAAAGCTTATATTTGGCATTATAACGCCTTACTTATCTCTTATTCATTTTGCTCAGGACAGTAGATGCATATTCACATTCTTGGAATTTGTGGCACCTTTATGGGTGGTATTGCCGCAATCGCTAAATCGTTAGGTCATACAGTGACAGGCTCTGATCAAAATGTGTACCCGCCGATGAGCACGCAATTAGAAGAGCTAGGGATTACACTCACCCAAGGTTATGACGTTGCCCAACTAGAACCCGCGCCAGATATGGTGGTGATAGGTAATGCTATGAGCCGAGGCAACCCTTGCGTTGAATACGTACTTGATAAAGGCTTGCCTTATACTTCTGGTCCAGAATGGTTAAAGCATAATTTACTGCAAAACTCTTGGGTGTTGGCTGTGGCCGGAACACACGGCAAAACGACTACAGCCAGTATGCTGGCATGGTTACTAGAATACGCAGGAATGAAACCGGGCTTTTTAATTGGTGGTATCGTACAAAACTTTGGTGTGTCTGCCCGTGTAGGCGAAACGCCATTTTTTGTTATTGAAGCCGACGAATACGACACGGCGTTTTTCGATAAACGCAGTAAATTTGTACATTACTTACCACGCACCTTAATTCTAAATAATCTTGAATTTGATCATGCTGATATTTTTGAAGATTTAAACGCGATAAAGAAACAATTTCACCACTTGATGCGTACATTACCCTGTAGTGGCAAAGTGATTTGGCCAAGCCAAGACGAAGCACTACAAGATGTGATTGAACGCGGCCTTTGGAGCGAGAGCGAAACACTGGCGGGTGATTGGGATTATCGCTTACTTAAAGCTGATGGTAGTGAATTTGAAGTGCTACTAAATTCACAAGTGCAAGGTGTTGTCAGTTGGCAAGCTATGGGCGAGCACAATGTCAAAAATGCCATTATGGCCATTGCAGCAGCTAGACACGTAGGCATCGCGGTATCAGTCAGTATTGCAGGCTTAGCTGAGTTTATCTCTCCTAAGCGCCGTATGGAGCTTAAAGCCGACGTTAACTCAATAAAAGTGTATGACGATTTTGCCCATCATCCAACGGCAATTAAAACGACCTTAGCAGGTCTACGTGCAAAAGTAGGCACTGAGAAGATAATTGCTATTTTAGAGCCTCGTTCAAACACTATGAAAATGGGCGTGCATCAACAAACCCTGATTGATTCACTCGATGCAGCAGATGATGTGTATTTATTTGAGCCAGAAAATTTAAGCTGGTCACTTAAAGAGTACGCAGACAAAGCAGGTATGCATTGCATGAAAAGCACTGAGGAAATCATTACTCAGGTTGTTGGCAATAGTGCGCCGTCACAACATATTTTAATTATGAGTAATGGTGGTTTTGAAGGTATTCATCAGCGTTTAATCACTGCCCTTGAACAAAACTAACCAGTATACGGAGCTTAACTGTATGCAATTTAAAGATAAAATAACGTTAGCTTTTAGTGGTGCCTCAGGGGCCCCTTATGGCTTAAGGTTATTAGAAGTATTACTTGAACAGCAGTTTCAGGTGTATGTACTGATCTCAAGTGCGGCAAGAGTGGTCTTTGATACAGAATCGAATATCAAACTTTCAGGTAATGAAGACAAAGCGACAGAGCAGCTGAGTACACTTTTTAATGCCGCTCCTGAGCAACTTAAAGTATTTGGTAAAGACAACTGGTTTAGCCCAGTTGCATCCGGCTCAGCTGCGCCGAAAAAAATGGTGGTATGCCCTTGTAGTGCAGGTTCAGTATCTGCAATTGCGGTCGGGGCATCAGATAACTTACTCGAACGCGCTGCTGACGTGGTTATTAAAGAGCGTGGGCAGCTGATTTTAGTTCCGCGTGAAACGCCATTTAGCGAAATCCACCTTGAAAACATGCTGAAGCTAGCACGACTAGGCGTAACTATTATGCCTGCGGCACCGGGGTTTTATCATCAACCAGAGCAGATTTCAGATTTGGTTGATTTTATGGTGGCGCGAATTTTAGATCATTTAAACATTGAACATACTTTGACGAAACGTTGGGGTTATGGAGAGGGCAAACAGTGAGCGAAAAAACGATCGCATTAAATATTGAAGGCCTAAAAAAGGTTTATAAAAATGGTGTTGAAGCCGTAAAAGGCATTGATTTACAAGTTCAGCAAGGCGACTTCTTTGCCTTACTTGGACCAAACGGGGCAGGTAAATCAACCACTATTGGTGTTATCTCATCGTTAGTGAATAAAAGTGCCGGTCGTGTCCAGGTATTTGGTCACGATATTGATACAGACCTTGAAGCTGCTAAGTCTGAACTTGGCTTAGTACCGCAAGAATTTAATTTCAGTCAGTTTGAAACACTAAATCAAATTTTGGTTAACCAAGCAGGCTATTACGGTGTACCAAGAAAGCTGGCGCATGAGCGTGCTGAAAAATACTTAAAGCAGCTAGGTTTATTTGAGAAAAAAGATAAACAAGCGCGCACCCTTTCAGGTGGTATGAAACGCCGTTTAATGATTGCTCGTGCACTGATGCATGAACCTAAATTACTCATTTTAGATGAACCAACAGCGGGTGTTGATATTGAGCTACGCCGCTCTATGTGGGATTTTCTTCGCGAGATTAATAAGCAAGGTGTGACCATCATCTTGACCACCCATTATCTAGAAGAAGCCGAGCTGTTATGTAAAAACATCGCGATTATCGACAGTGGTGTGATTGTTGAAAACACCACCATTAAAGCGTTACTTGCCAAGCTTGATAAAGAAACTTTCGTACTTGATTTAAAGCAACCAGTGCAGCCAATTAGCATTGAAGGTTATAAATACACACTGACCGATGATCACACTTTAGAAGTTGAAGTGGCGAAGTCACAGGGCTTAAACCAGGTGTTTAGTGCGCTGACTGAACAAGGTAATACTGTGCTGAGTATGCGAAATAAAGCAAACCGTTTAGAAGAGCTGTTTGTAGGGTTATTAGAACAAGGGCGAGGCGAATAATGTTTAAATATGGAGTAGCGCTAAAAAGTATTTGGATCAAAGAGTGTATTCGCTTTTTACGTATTTGGGTGCAAACCTTAGTTCCGCCGGCAATCACGATGAGCCTGTATTTTGTGATTTTTGGTAATCTGATTGGTTCTCGTATCGGTGATATGGGTGGCTTTAGTTATATGGAGTTTATTGTCCCAGGTCTGATTATGATGTCGGTGATCACCAACTCTTACTCGAATGTTGCCTCGAGTTTTTATTCGACTAAATTTCAAAAAAGCATTGAAGAGCTCTTAGTTGCACCAGTGCCAAACTACATCATTGTACTTGGCTACATGGGCGGTGGTATGACACGAGGTATGCTGGTTGGTTTAATTGTTACCTGTGTCTCTTTGCTATTTGTTGATATTCAAATTCATAATATTTTTGTGATTATGGCTACGGTTATTTTAACGTCGGCTGTATTTGCGTTAGGTGGACTTATCAATGCAATTTATGCTAATAGCTTTGATGATATTAGTATTATCCCGACCTTTATTTTAACGCCGCTGACTTATCTCGGTGGGGTGTTTTACTCTATCACCTTGTTGCCAGAATTTTGGCAAGGCGTATCGCAAGTAAACCCAATTATTTATATGGTGAATGCATTTAGATATGGTTTCTTAGGTGTGTCTGATGTCGATTTATCGGTAGCATTTGGTGTACTTGGTTTATTTATTGTGGGTTTATTTACGTTAGCATTAACCCTTATTAAACGTGGTGTGGGGCTTAGACACTAATGACGGATGCAAATTCGAGAAGTATTGTATCGAATCAACCTGGCTTACATGAAAAGCTAGACGAAATTGTTTTAAAGCACTTAAGTGCTGAATTTAAAAAGCCGATTGCAGAGCATACGCAAGCAGCTTTTGATCAGGTAAACGAAAAGGTGCAGGCATTTAACGGGCCTATTATTCTTGATTCGTGTTGTGGTGTGGGTGAAAGCACCGCTAACTTAGCTAAACGTCACCCTGATGCATTGGTGATTGGTATTGATAAGTCATCACATCGTTTAGATAAGCATGATATTGAATACAAGCAAACAGATGCAGGGCAGTACATTTTAGTACAAGCTGATTTAAATGATTTTTGGCGCTTAGCGGTGGCTGCAAACTGGCAACCGAGTCATCATTACTTGTTGTATCCAAACCCTTGGCCAAAAGCAAAGCACTTGCAAAGACGCTGGCACGGCGCTGCAATTTTTCCGTATATCGTTAAATTAGGCGGCCGCTTAGAGCTGAGAAGCAACTGGGATATATACGTAAAAGAGTTTGCTCGCTCATTAGAGCTTGCAGGGCATAAGTGCGATGTTGAGCTGTATGAAAGCGATACTGCAATTACTCCATTCGAACGTAAATATTGGGCCAGTGGTCAACAAAGTCACCGTTTGGTGATCAACCTTTAATGAATATAGGGGGTCGGTGGTGCAAAGTGACTCCCTTGCATTAAAGTAACACCCGCTCGAGCAAGCGCGTCAGCTATTTGTTCGTTATCAACTTGCTCAGCAATTACATCTAACTTTAATTGCTGAGCATATTTCACCAAGTTTTCAATAAACAGATAGTTATCAGTATTGGTATGAATTTGGCTCACCAACCCTTTATCTAGCTTCAAGCCATCAATTTCTAGCTTTCTAATGTGGGGTAAGTTTGAAAAGCCCGCGCCGAATTCATTGATAATAACCTGAGCACCTTTATTTTTTAGGGTGTTAATAAAGGTTTTTACTTCACTAAAGTAAGCAATGGCATCACGCTCATAAAACTGAAAAATAATATTATGAGGCTGCGGATAGCGCCTAAGTTGTAACTCTAAAAACTCGCTTAAGCTTGGGTCGAGAATATCTTGTGCGGTAATGTTGATACTCCATCGCACATTGGTTTTCCTAAACTGCTCAATGCAGCGAGTAAACATGGTGCGCCTTAAAAGACCGTCCATACGTGAGCGCTTTAGCACCATCATAAAGTAATCTGGCGCATGAATACGACCTGTAGCACTGGCCATTCTGGCTAGGCATTGATAATGGTCAATGTGTTTGCTTTGGTTATTATAGACCGCTTGAAAGTAAGGTACGATGCGATTGTTATCGAAGGCTTCTTTTACTTCTTTGGCAAGCGTAACATTGCTTCTAAATTTCTCTTCAACCTGCTTAAACACATTTTCATAACGTACAATACGCTGATTATTAAGCTTTGCTTGCTGCAGCGCAACATGGGCATTTTCAATCAGCATTAATTTATTACCTGTAGCAATACCTGCATACAAGCTCACGTAGATATAAGGCTCTTTCAACGCAGGAATTGCATAGTTAAAAGCATTAATAACATCATCGATATTACGCTCATCACTATGCGTTCGTAATAGCGCAATTTTATTCGTTGCTAATCGATAGACAAACCCTTCGCTAGGCATCCTTGATTGAAAATAGCTAAGCAAGTTACCCATTACTTTGTCGCTCACTTCAGTGCCATAAAAACTGCTAATATCTTCTAACTCATTAATGGCAATAACTGCTAGCTCCATACGGTGTTTGGTGGTTTTCTTTATGTAGTATTCCAGCGCGACATGGTTAGCAAAGCCGGTGCGGGCATCTGTTGAGAGGGAGCGTTTTAGTTGTAAAAAATACAGCCCAGCAATTAGCGCTGCAATAAAGAAAAAGAAACAGCCTGTGATCATTGCACGGGTCACACTGTGCTGCAGTTGCTGATTTAAGTCACTAATGGTTATGTCGGCACCCGTTATATAGGTGTGACCATTATCATCGACAAAAGTGACAAAGATGCTTTTAAAATAGCCCCATTGATCTTTTGATACCTCAAATACAGGCTCTGTTGAAAAAAAAGCTTCTTTGTTAAGTTCTGTCGCTTCGGGGTAGGCATCTAGAAACTGTGTTACGCGGCCATTGTTTTGATCTTTTTGCGTGTAACTCGACGCACTAAAGTAGACTTTGCCGTCGCGCAGTACCATTGCGTACACATAGGCAAGCTGCATTTGTTTTGCATACTCAGATAGGGCTCGGCTTTTGTCTTTATATATTGCCGAAGAGATTGGTAAGCCCGCATTAACTATATTGTGATAGTCATCACCTAGGATATGTTTGACACTGACCGCGGCATTAAGCAGTTTGGTATCGATATTTTCCATGATCTCACTACGCGTGGTTTCATAGGTGTAATAGATATAGCCAAATAAGCTAATAAAAAATGCGGCGAAGCCATATAGCAGCCAGCTGGTTTTTTGCATTCCTTTGGGCATAGAGGTTCCCTTAGCAGTTATCGTTTGATTATACTCAAAAAAAGCGTGTCTGATAGTATAAAATGACTGCAAATTTCATTAACCGATCACTTTTTTGTCATCGAAATTAGCGCTTTTTTGCTTTATGCGAGACATTTTCGTGATATTCCAGTAAAGTTAGCCAATTTCGTAGAAACAGTGCCGCAAAAGTGCTTACCCAGATGTCCCATCATCGGGTGCATTTTTAGCTGCTAATTATGGGTATTAGGATGGATCAAAAGCGTTGTGCCGTCGCCTCTAAAGAAAGCTTGATTCGTATTTTTACGGTGCCAGAAGCACCAGACTCGACATTAAGTAAAATCGAATCTGAAATTTCTAGCAACTTAGCAGGGTTCTTAAATGAGAACATAGCTGCTATCGAAAAGCCTTTGCACGAAATTGAAAAAGACTTTCAAACGGCTACTATTCCAGAAGAGCCGACCTTTGTATCTGACTATGCTCAAGACATTATGGAGCAGTTGGTTGCTCATTCTGTTCATACCGCTGCGCCGAGCTTTATTGGCCATATGACCTCAGCATTACCGCATTTTGTGTTACCGCTTTCTAAGTTAATGGTCGGTCTTAACCAAAACCTAGTAAAAATTGAAACTTCAAAGGCATTTACGCCTCTAGAAAGACAAGTTTTGGGCATGATGCATCACCTTGCTTATGGTGAGGACGACAGCTTTTATAGTAAATGGATGCACAGTGCGAAAACGTCATTAGGCGCATTTTGTTCAGGTGGCACTGTCGCTAACATTACTGCTTTATGGATAGCCCGCAACCGTTTATTAAAAGCGGATGGTGACTATAAAGGTATTGCTGCACAGGGTTTAATCGCTGGAATGCTGCATTATGGTTATAAAGGCTTAGCTGTGCTTGTTTCTGAGCGAGGCCATTACTCATTAGGCAAAACCGTTGATTTACTGGGTATTGGTCGCGATAACATTGTCGCAATTGCAACCGGCGAAAATAATAAAGTTGATGTCGATGCGATGCGTAAAAAGGCCCATGAGCTTGAAGCCTCTGGCATTAAGGTAATGGCACTTGTGGGTGTTGCAGGGACGACTGAAACAGGCAGCATAGATCCACTAAATGAAATGGCTGATTTGAGCGAAGAACTTGGCTGTCATTTTCATGTCGATGCTGCATGGGGTGGTTCAACCTTATTATCTTCAAATTACCGCCACCTATTGAGCGGTATCGAACGTGCTGATTCAATAACCATTGATGCACACAAACAAATGTATGTACCAATGGGGGCTGGTCTGGTGTTATTTAAAGACCCAGCTGCGACGGATGCTATTGAGCATCATGCGGAATATATTCTTCGTAAAGGCTCAAAAGATTTAGGCAGTCATACCCTTGAGGGCAGCCGCCCTGGTATGGCAATGTTAGTGCATGCTTGCTTACGTGTTATTGGCCGTAAAGGCTACGAGATGCTAATTGATCGCAGTATCGTGAAAGCCCGCACTTTTGCCGACATGATCAAGCAGGATGAAGACTTTGAGTTAATCTCAGAGCCTGAGCTTTGCTTATTAACCTATCGTTACGTACCAAAAGAAATCCAAGCGAAGCTTAAAGATGCTGACGAAGAAACGAAATTAGATATTTACGCTTCGTTGAATCGCTTTACTGCAAGCATGCAAAAGCGTCAGCGTGAAGCGGGTCGTTCTTTTGTATCGCGTACTCGTTTAACTCCTGCAAAATATGACCATCAACCCACCGTGGTATTTCGCGTTGTATTAGCCAACCCGTTAACCTCTAAAGCAATTCTAAAAGATATTTTAGCGGAGCAAAAAGAGCTGGCGAAAACTGATCCGGTATTTAAAAAGTACTTGAGTAAGTATATGGATTAGAAAAGGGAGCGTGATGCTCCTATTCGCTAAAGCAGCTTGCTTTAATCATGTCACTGATAATAGCTTGCGAAGGTTTTATTTTTTCCATCGCCAAAAACTCATCTGGCTGGTGGGCTTGGTTAATTGAGCCAGGTCCCATGACGATGGTTTCACAGCCAAGCTGTTGAATAAAAGGAGCTTCGGTACAATAGTTTACAGCGACAGCTGGTTGACCCGAGATTTTTTCGGCCAGTTTTACTAATGCTGTATCAGTGCTACCACTAAATGCTGGGATAGGTTCATGCATGTCGATAACGCTCACTGCATTTGGGTATTGGGCATTAATCTCTTCTGCGGCTGTTAGCAAAATCGCTTGTAGTTCTTGCACACTTAAACCAGGTAAAGGCCGCATATCAATGTGCATTTCACAGCAGCCACAAATGCGGTTGGCATTATCGCCACCATGGATATGGCCAAGGTTCAAAGTAGGGTACGGAATTTCAAAGTGCTCAACTGAATATTTATTCTTTAATTCTTCTTTGATGATTAACAATTTTGTAATCATTTTATGCATGACTTCGATGGCGTTTAAACCACGTTCAGGATCTGAACTATGGCCTGAGCGACCAATTACTCGGATCGCTGTACTCATATGGCCTTTATGAGTAAATACTGGTGTCATATCAGTTGGCTCACCAATAATACAGCGCGCTGGTTTTAAGTCTGGGTGGCGGCAAATTTGTTGTGCACCGGCCATTGTGGTTTCTTCATCGGCTGTGGCTAAAATTAATAGTGGCTCTGTTTGTTTAGTTTCATCGAGCTCACTAATTGCTTGCAATACAAAGGCAAAAAAGCCCTTCATATCAATACTACCTAAACCGTAAAGTTTATTGTCATGTTCGCTGAGTTTAAACGGATCGTAATTCCAGCGGCTATCATCAAATGGCACTGTGTCAGTATGACCTGCAAGCATTAAACCGCCATCTCCTTCACCGCGCTTCGCTAATAAGTTGTAACTGCCTTTACCGTTTTCAAGCTCTGTGATTTCACATGTAAAACCAAGGCTTTCGCACCAGTTTGCGAGCAAGGTAATAACCCCTTTATTGCTCATGCACAAAGAATCTTCAATCGCACTAATTGAAGGGGCAGCAATTAGCTGCTGATACATAGATATAAAAGAGGGTAGCGACATAAAAAAATCCAAAAATAATTATTCAATCTAATTGCATAACAATATAAAAGTATTTATGATGAATATCAATTCACTTTTTAAGCATAAATATTAGTAAAGCTGTACGATGAACACGAAACGACGATAACCTGATTTCATTACTTTAGACAGTGTTTTTATTCGCAATTGAGCGAGTAATTTTAGGCGTATCGATAAACAGATTTAATAGGTAAAAGTAAGCAATGAATGTAGTGATTATTGGCGCGAGTGGTTATAGCGGCGCAGAGCTGGCAAGTTTAGTTGCTAAGCATCCAAAACTGACCCTTAAAGCATGTTATGTGTCTGAAGGGAGTTTAGATAAAGGTAAATTATTAAGCGATTTATACCCTGAGCACCTTGGATTGTTAGAGTACACACTGCAACCTCTAACTTCTGAAGCGTACAAAGATATCGAAAGCAATGCTGACTATGTATGCCTGTGTACAGATCACAAGGTCAGTGTTGATCTTGCTCCCCAATTTTTAGCCATGGGTAAAAAAGTATTCGACCTATCTGGTGGTTTCCGTTTAGCTGGGAATGAGGATTACCTAACTTATTACGGTTTCGCACATGAACATCCTGAGCTTTTAGAGCAAGCAGCATATGGTTTAGCTGAATGGAATAGCGATGCGATTAGTAAAGCAAACCTTGTTGCTGTAGCGGGTTGTTACCCAACAGCAGCACTTAATTCTTTAAAACCACTTAAAGAAGCGGGTTTATTAGCTGATCAAGCCATTATTGTTAATGCGGTGTCAGGTGTTACAGGCGCTGGTAGAAAAGCCAGTGTTAATACTCACTTTTGCGAAGTGTCACTTGCTCCTTATGGCTTGTTTAACCACAGACACACACCTGAGATTGAGCAGCACCTTGGTCACTCTGTGCTATTCACGCCACATTTGGGTAACTTCCCCCGTGGAATTTTAGAAACTATTTATGTGCAATTAAAACCAGGTGTAACTGCAGAGCAAGTGAGCACGGCATATCAAGTGTTAGCAAATGAGCCTTTAATTCGTTTACTTGGCAATAAAATTCCAAGCATTAAAGGCGTAGCTAAACAACCATATGTTGATATTGCATGGCAACAAAAAGGTGAGCAACTCATCGTTATGTCAGCGATTGATAACCTTCTAAAAGGTGCCGCTGGGCAAGCATTACAGTGCATTAATTTAGCCATGGGTGAACCTCACCATACTGGCTTAGTAGGAGCGCTGTAATGAAAACTTGGATCATTAAAGTCGGTGGTGCTGTGTTAAATAGCGCAGATGCCGCAAAAGCGCTTTTTGATGTTTTAGCCTCTGAGCAACAAGATAACTTTGTCATTGTTCATGGTGGTGGTGCCTTGGTGGATGCTTGGCTTAAAGACGCCGGCTTTGTGACTGCAAAACATCAAGGTCTACGTATCAGCCCAAATGAGCAAATGCCATATATTGTTGGTGCTCTTGCCGGTTGTGCCAATAAACAATTGATGAGCCAAGCAATCAGCGCTGGCCACAAACCTGTGGGTTTAAGCCTTTATGAAGCGGGTGTACTGGTATCTGAAAAACTTAAAGTATTGGCGCAAGTAGGTCAGTGCTCAGGTAGTTGTGACAGCGTGCTACCTAGCATGCTTGAACAAGGTCGTTTACCCCTAGTGAGCTCTATTGGCTTTGGGGAAGATGGCCAATGGTACAACGTCAATGCAGATGAAGCTGCAGCGGCTATCGCTAAAGAGCTTAATGCAGAACTTATTTTTATGACAGACGTAGAAGCTGTGCTTGATGCCAATAAGCAGCCTCTACATCAACTTAATACGCAGCAAATCGAAACACTTATCCTTGAAGGAGTCATTCAGGGCGGGATGGAGGTCAAAGTAAAGACCAGCCTTCTTGCTGCCCAACATTTACGACGTGGTGTGTATATCTCAAGCTGGCTGAAGCCAGAGAACTTAGTCGCTTTATTAAAAGGCGAACATGTAGGAACGAAAATTACACCATAGGTATTTCATGTTAAAGAATTTCTTAAATGGTCTTGAATTAGACCAAAAAGGCGCACTTAAATTACTAAATTTAGCGCAAAAAATTAAAGCAAACCCAGCTGACTTCAGCCAAGCATTAGCGGGCAAATCAGTGGTTACATTGTTTGAAAAGCCAAGTTTACGTACTCGTTTATCATTTGATATTGGTATTAATAAACTAGGTGGTCACGCAGTTTATTTAGATTCACAAAATGGTGCCATGGGCGCTCGTGAATCAGTTAAAGACTTTGCTCTTAATATCTCAACTTGGGCAGATGGCATTGTTGCTCGTGTGAATGCACACAAAACACTGACCACGCTTGCTGAGTATTCATCGGTGCCTGTTGTTAATAGCTTATGTGACTTATATCACCCGTGCCAAGCGCTTGCTGACTTTTTAACGCTGCAAGAAGTCCATGGCGATGTTAGCAAACTAAAGCTTGCTTACTTAGGTGAAGGTAACAACGTCACACACTCTCTAATGTTATTAGCCGCTACTTTAGGTACTGATTTTGTTGCAGTTTGTCCTAAAGGTAGTTCGCCAGATTCGCAAATTCTTAAGCAAGCAGAGCAAATTGCAGCAATGAATGGTGCCTCTGTCATGGTGAGTGACAGAATTGAGGCGGCAGTTGGCGCAAATGCAGTCTATGCTGATACCTGGGTTTCAATGGGTGATAAAACACCGCTTGAGCAGGTTAAAGCTAAATATATGCCTTATCAGCTTAACCAAGCCCTACTAGAGAAAACCGGTGCGCAAACGGTACTGCATTGTCAGCCAGCGCATCGTGAGTTTGAAATTACCTCTGAGGTAATGGATGGCCCAGCATCAAAAATTATCCAACAAGCAGAGAATCGTATGCACGCGCAAAATGCTCTACTTGTCACATTATTAAATCCAAATTTTGTTTAAGGAACACCAATGAGTTCAATTAAAAAAGTCGTATTAGCCTATTCTGGTGGTCTTGATACATCGGCAATCGTGCCATGGTTAAAAGAAAACTACGGCTGTGAAGTAATCGCGTTTGTTGCTGATGTTGGCCAAGGCGCAGAAGAGCTTGAAGGCGTTGAAGAAAAAGCCATAGCTTCAGGTGCGTCGGAATGCCATATCGTTGACTTAAAAGACGAGATGGTCAGCGACTATATTTACCCAACTTTAAAAACGGGTTCTATTTACGAAGGCACTTATTTACTAGGTACATCTATGGCGCGTCCAATCATTGCTAAAGCGCAGGTTGAAATTGCCCGTAAAGTAGGTGCTGATGCGCTTTCACATGGTTGTACTGGTAAAGGTAACGACCAAGTACGTTTTGAGTCATGTTTCGCAGCCCTTGCACCAGATCTAAAAGTGATTGCACCATGGCGTGAGTGGGACTTATCAAGCCGTGAGTCATTACTTGATTACTTAGCTGAGCGTAATATTCCATGTTCTGCGTCAGCAACAAAAATTTATAGCCGTGATGCGAATGCTTGGCATATTTCTCACGAAGGTGGTGAGCTTGAAGATCCATGGTGCCAACCAAGTGATCAAGTATGGACTTGGACTAACTCGCCAGAGCAAGCACCCAATGAAGCAGAATATGTAACATTAAACGTTGTTGAAGGTGAAGTGGTTGCTGTTAATGGTGAATCGCTTAAACCATATGACTGCTTAGTTAAATTAAATGACATTGCTGCTCCGCATGGTGTGGGTCGTGTTGATATCGTAGAAAACCGCTTGGTGGGTATGAAGTCGCGTGGCTGTTATGAAACACCAGGGGGCACTGTGATCATGGCTGCTCTTCAAGCTATTGACGAGCTAGTGCTAGATAAATCAAGCCGTAAATGGAAAGAAGTACTTGGTGGCGAGTTCTCTCACTTAGTCTATGACGGTCGTTGGTTTACGCCATTAAAAGACTCGATTCTTGCAGGCGCTGAATCACTGTCTAAGTTAGCAACGGGTGAAGTAGTGCTTAAGCTTTATAAAGGCCAAGTCACTGCGGTACAGAAAAAATCACCGAATAGCTTATACAGCGAAGATTTCGCAACCTTCGGCGAAGATGATGTATATGACCAATCACATGCAGAAGGCTTCATTCGTTTATTCTCGCTTTCAAGCAGAATCTCAGCACTAACGAAAAAGTAATTTAATTATTGCCCTGCATTGCAGGGCAATAGCCGAATTTGGAGACAGTTCAATGGCACTATGGGGCGGACGTTTTTCTACGGGTCCAGATGAAGCGTTTAAACAATTCAACGATTCACTTCCTTTTGATTATCAACTTGCAGAGCAAGACATTATTGGTTCAGTTGCTTGGGCTGGAGCGTTAAAACAAGTAAACGTTTTAAACCAGCAAGAATACGATGACCTAGTTGCAGCACTTAATAAGCTGTTAGATGAAGTTAAAGCGAACCCACAAGCAGTTGCTGTAGCAGGACATGAAGATATTCATTCTTATGTTGAATCAGCACTGATTGATAAAGTGGGTGACCTTGCTAAAAAGTTACACACCGGTCGTAGCCGTAATGACCAAGTAGCAACAGATTTCCGTTTATGGTGTCGTGATACAGCTGAGCATATTCTTGAAGCAATCGCAGAGCTGAAAGGTGAGTTTATTGCCTTAGCTGAGCGTGAGCTTGGCACTATTTTACCTGGTTACACACACTTACAGCGCGCCCAACCTGTGCTATTTAGTCATTGGTGTATGGCCTATGTTGAAATGCTTGAGCGTGATGAAAGCCGCTTAACCGATGCCAAAAATCGTATGAATTATTGCCCACTTGGTAGCGGTGCATTAGCCGGGACTGCGTACCCAATTGATAGGCAAACTCTTGCCGAAGGGTTAGGTTTTACCGGTGCCACACGCAATAGCCTTGATGCTGTATCAGATCGTGATTTTGTAGTTGAGCTATTAAGCTGCGCATCGATTTCGATGATCCACTTGTCGCGCATGGCTGAAGATTTAATTTTCTATAACTCTGGTGAAGCGGGCTTTATTGAGCTTTCTGATGGGGTGACATCAGGTTCTTCACTAATGCCGCAAAAGAAAAACCCAGATGCACTTGAATTAATCCGTGGTAAAACAGGCCGTGTTTTTGGCGCATTCAGTGCCATGATGATGACACTAAAAGCCCTACCACTTGCTTACAATAAAGATATGCAAGAGGACAAGGAGGGCTTATTTGATGCGATGCCAACTTGGCTGGCATGTATTCATATGGCGCAAGCGTGTATCAAAGGCATTAAAGTTAATGCAGATAAAACATTAGCAGCTGCAAAAGGTGGTCACTCAAATGCGACTGAACTTGCTGACTATTTAGTGGCTAAAGGTATTCCATTTAGAGAAGGTCACCACATTGTTGGTACGCTCGTGCAAATGGCTATTGCACAAGGGAATAACTTAGAAGATTTAAGTTTAGAGCAATTTAAGTCTGTGCATAGCATTTTCGAATCAGATGTATATCCTGTATTAGAATTAGACGCCTGTATTAAAGCAAGACAAGCTCTGGGTGGCACCTCTGTTGAGCAAGTAACTAGTGCCATCAAATACGCAAAAAAAAACAGCAAATAGCGGTACGTGACGCAACCTTAAATGATGTTGAGTCTATTGCTAAGCTAATTCAGCATTGGGCTACGGTAGGTGAAAACCTACCACGAGCTAAAAGCGACATGATTCACTCAATTAATGAGTTTGCTGTCACTGAAGTTGAAAACCAAGTTGCAGGCTGTGCCTCGCTGTATATTTACGACACTGGCCTTGCTGAAATTCGCTCGCTCGGGGTGGACCCCGAATCACGAATTGCCGGCCAGGGGCGTCAACTTGTTGAACATTTGCTAAAAAAAGCCAAAAGCTTGGCGCTTAGTCGGGTAATTGTCCTGACAAGAGTGCCAGAGTTTTTTGCAAGCCAAGGTTTCAGCTTTTGTAGCAAGGACAGTTTGCCAGAAAAAGTGATCAAAGATTGTGAGCTTTGCCTTCGCAAAGAGAACTGCGATGAAGTGGCAATGGAATATATTTTAAAGCCAAGTAATAGCGCGGTGATCCCGTGTAAACACGTGGCTTAAATTCCCTGGATGAGAAAAACGCACGGTTACCCCTGTGCGTTTTTTTATGCCTGAAATTTAGATTTGCTGACTTTTATGATCAAAAAGATCAAAATTTATAAAAGTTGGATCGTTAATTGCTTTTATTATCAGCGCGGTGGCAACGTCGCGATGAAGTATAAAAAAGCGTCAAAAAAATGAGAACGCTTAACTCAGCTTGCAAGCTATTGTAAGCTGTACTGAAAAAACAATTAACTTAAAGGAATTAACTTATGCAAGTTTCAAACAATAGCCAATTGCAAATGCAAGCTTACAGCCAAATGCAACAAACAAAGCCAGCTATGGAACAAACTACTAGTAATAAAACCCTGCAATCTGATACAGTAACTTTATCAAGTGAAGCCATGGCTTTATCTGGCGGTGCTGAAATCCAACGCGGTGGTATCATTGTATTAGATCCGGATAAACGCCCAAATTAATTACACTATGAGTAAAAGATGTATTTAACAGAACATTTTGGTTTATCTCTTCCTGCAATGGTTGTATGGGGATTAATGATGGCATTTTTTTTTAATGCCTTTCTCTGGATTGCAAATGCTAAAAGAAATAATGTTCTGTTAATGCTATCGCTCGTTGTTTTTGCATCATACTTTACAAGTGATCATCTATTCTCTTGGTTCGATAATTCAAGTGTCTACCTTAGTTGGGCTATCTATGATGTAATTACCCTAGCTGTAATTTTTAGTTGTACCTACTTTATTAAGGGTGTTAAGTCACCAGCATTTACCTATGTAATTTTTGTACTTTGCTCAAATACGATACTTCAATTATTGATGTATTATGATTTACATATTACTGGTAATGTAAGTCCTTGGTTCTTATGGGACTTTTACTCATTCACCGTCTACTTACTCGATTTTACGATGATTATCGCACTCATCGTTGATAGAGATATCTTGGGTCTAAATGCGTTAAAGAACCGCTTTTTACGTACAGGTAAGTCAAAACAACTTCAAAAGCAGTTATAGAACTTAAAGATGTATATAGATGCTTTTTTGGGGGACTTGTTAGGGGCCTTCATAGAGTGGGGCTTTTTGATGGCCTTTTTATTTAACTTAGCGGTTAATATCAATAAAACAGATAGTAGAGTTCTTGTTTTATCTTTTATTATGATGATTTCATACTTCATCAGCGGCTTCGTTAAACTCTCTGTTTATAGTTATTTGAACAGGTTTTACTTTGACTTACTCACTATAGCTTTAGTCTTATCTTGGATGTATTGTGCCAAGGTAGCTAACTTTTGCGGAACAACATATATCCTCTTCGGACTTACTCTCAATTCCATCCTAATGTTATCGATATACATCGATATTTTTATATACGAAAACAAATCTGAATGGTTTCTTTGGACTTTGTACTCATTTGGCGTAAACACTGTAGATGTCACTATGATTCTCGTGTTGCTTTTTAATAAGGATTTTCTAAAGCTTCATCGTGTTGTATGCATGAATTTTTCAAAAGAAAAGGTGAAAAGCTTTGGCTGAGTTTCATAAGTATGTAAGTGCTTATCTAGCAACATTTATTATGTGGGGATTTCTGATGGCTTTCCTATATAACATGGTTAGTAAATCAATAGTTCCCAATGGTGATAAAACTTTAATGTGGATTTCGCTAACAATGTTTTTGTCTTATTTAGCCTCAGATCCACTAACTTCAGCTACTTTCCAGATAGAGTCGATGAGTTATGCAACTGCCTATGTAGTTTGGACAGTTCTAGATCTCACCTGTATTGGTGCAATACTGCTTATATCTAAAGGTAAATCGATCGATAGTTACCCTGCAAAACTCTATGTGTTATTAGGTTTATTAATTAACAGCTCTCTTTTTATCAGCATGTATATAGATATTAATATACTTGAGAATACCGAAGAGTGGTGGTTATGGGGCTTTTATACGGTTACTGTCAATATTATGGATGCAATGATGCTCATCGCACTTTTCAGTAATAAAGATTTTTTAGGGCTTGTGAAGCTTTATAGGCGAATTCGAGGTCAAGCTGAACCAGCTTAACCTCAATTAGTTAAAAGCGGTATTCCCAACTGGTTCTAAGGGCTGTATTTGTTTCTGACTCATCACCTATTTCATCTTTTGAAACAAGTCCTGTCACTTTCCACAGGCCGTTAAACACAGATTGCTGATAACCGAGTTCTAACTGCAGCTGACTCATATCTGACGCGAGCTCAGCGTGTTTGGTTTCGCTTTCAATCCAACGAAGCTTAGCATGGCCACCATAACCGTTTAGAGTGTGGTAATAGGCGCCAAGGATAGCCGATTTGCTTTGTAGTGGTGTTGAGCTGCCAATTAAGCGCGAGCGTTGTGTATAGCTGCCAGAGCCATATACGCAATCGCTAATTTGCTCACAAGTTTGCTCTGTATTTGAGTATTCAAAATAGCTTTTTAATAGGCTCTCTTTCGAGCCAAAATAGCTTTCAACACCTAGCGTATAAAATGGCTCGCTCGGTGCTAAGCCACTTTCATTTCGACCCATTACCTCAGCATAAAAAGCAATAGGTTGAGCCGCTAAAGTGGTTGAGTACTTAACATCTAAACTAGTTAAACGATGTGTTGATTCATTGCTTTCGAGTGTAACAGGGTCAATTTCTAGGTTAGTTAAATAATCAGAGCCTGCACTGTTAATTGCTATTTCAAGGCCTGTTAATGGGGTGCTTGCAAATCGGAGCGCCCAAAAGTCACCGTCATCTGAGTTATTTAGATATGGCTTTTGTTTGGCGTAGATACCCGTTAACTGCCAGTTACCGATAAATGATAACCAAGTTGGACCGACATATTGTGTATTTGCTCTGGTAAAGCGCACGCCTTTCATTGGCGCCGCATTATTTGATAGTAGTAGGGCGTTATCGTTACTTGGCCCCCACCAATGGCTTACTTGCTCCACACTAAGTGACCAATTACCCAGGAGTACGGCTAAATAGCTATCTTGGTAAGTAACATGCTGCTTATCAAGGGCGTCATCGGCGTAATTTACACTGACTTTAGCGCTAACACGCTTCCCTGTGATTGAACCATAACTATTTACACCGCTTTCTTGCTGGTGGCGTTTACCAAAACCTTGCTGAGCGAGAGGTTCGCTGTTGTAGTTTAGGCGAATACCTGAGCTGCTTTTTTGTTTAGCATTATCAAGGGCATGCTTAACATGCTGGTAGGCAAATAAGCTTCGTTCATCTAGTTGGCTGGTATTGGCAACGTCTAGGTCGCGTGCGATACCTTGCCACATTAATGGGTAGCTATTAATAGGCTGTTTAATAATGCCTTGGTTAAATAGCATTTCGATTGAAGCGCGAAGTAAAGGGTCGTCACTTTCTATCCATGGCCCAGCAACACTAGGTGCAGAGATCATTAGTAATGCAGTTAAGCTAATGAACTTTTTTAATTTCATCCGTGAATTTTATCCTGTAAGGCTTTAGCTACAATAGGGTCAACAAACTCGCTCACATCGCCATTGTGGCGTGCGACTTCTTTGACGAGAGTCGATGAAATAAATGAATTTTTTTCTGCCGGTGTTAAAAATACACTTTCTAGATCTGGATTCAGGCGACGATTCATATTAGCTAACTGAAATTCATAGTCGAAGTCAGACACCGCACGAATACCACGAATAAGCACTTCGGCATTATGGTCGCGAGCTAAATCAGCTAATAAGCCTGAAAAACCAATTACATTCACGTTATCAAGATGCGCCAAAATTTTATTAGCAAGCTCAACGCGCTCATCAAGGGTAAAGCAGGGTTGTTTACTTGGGTTATGCGCAATGGCAACAATTACTTTATCGAACATTTTTGCCGCGCGATGAATTAAGTCTGTATGGCCATTTGTAAGTGGGTCGAAAGTGCCCGGATAGATTGCAGTAACGTTCATAACTATCAGCGATTTATAAATTTGCCTGCTATATTAACAGTGTTTTCTCGACGATGCAGCTTAGAAAATACGCGTATCGGATTAGGAACCTTCACCTATATAAGGTACTAAACCGATTGAGGTTAATATTTTTCAAGGTAGTATTTAATTGCCGCGCATTTGTTTATACTGCTCGGCTGGGGAACGTAATAATCATAAAAAACAGAGTAATTAGGCTATGAGCACAAAGGACAAGATCATACACACCAGCATCGAGTTATTTAATCGCCACGGTGAGCGTGCCATAACAACCAATCATATCGCTTCGCATATGGGGATAAGCCCAGGTAACTTGTATTATCACTTTAAAAATAAAGAAGATATTATTCGTCACATATTTGCTTTGTATAGCGACCACTTACACACACACTTTAAGCCTTTGACGCCTGATGATGATGCGCTAGAGAATCTAGCCGGTTATCTAGATTCACTGTTTGAATTAATGTGGCGTTTTCAGTTTTTCTACGACAACTTAGGCGATATTTTATCTCGTGATGAAGAGCTGAAAAAAGGCTATATTGCGTTTCAAGCTGAGCTTTTAGAGCAAGTCAAAGATGTGCTATTTGCATTACGTGAAGGTGGTGTTATTTGCATTGAAGACGAAGATGTTACAGAACTTGCGCATATGCTTAAAATGACCGTGAGCTTTTGGACGCCTTACATCAAAGCTCGTCGCTTAAGTGGTGAACTTGCCAGAGCTGATATTTATAACGGTATTTTAAAAGTATTACTGCTATTAAAAGCTCATTGCACTGAGCAACACCTAGAGCAAGTTAACCAATTAAGAGCTAAGTATTTAGCCCTTGCTGAAACAGAGCAAAGCGAACAATAATCCCGCAAAGCAGTTTATTTCCTAGACGCTATAATTTTTGTTATAATCGCGCGCCCTTGAGGTTGCTATACCTCAGGGCGTGTGAAATCCACAGTCTAAGAGTGAACTATGCTTAAATTTATCGTCAAATTACACCCTGAAATCGCGATCAAGAGTAAATCTGTTCGTAAGCGTTTTACCAAGTTATTAGAAAATAACATTAAGATCGTTTTGCGTCGTGTTGACGAAAAAGTTCAGGTAAGAAACAACTGGGACAATATCTCTGTTGTTAGCTTACTAGAATCTGAGCAAGTTCGCTTAGATATTATCGATGGCTTAAAACGCATTCCAGGTATCGTACAGTTTATTGAAGTAACAGAAACAGACTTCGACTCAATCGACGATATTTACCAAAAAGCACTTGAACTAATCGGCCATACGATTGCGGGCAAAACCTTCTGTGTGCGTTGTAAACGTTCTGGTAAGCATGATTTCACATCGAGCGATGTAGAGCGCTACGTAGGTGGTGGTTTAAATCAGCATGTTGAAGGTGCGCGCGTTAAATTATCTCACCCTGAAGTGACTGTTCGCTTAGAAGTACGTGATGATAAAGCATACATTGTTACTCAAACTCACTTAGGTATGGCGGGCTTCCCGCTGCCAACACAAGAAGATGTATTGTCGCTTATGTCGGGTGGCTTCGACTCTGGTGTTGCCAGCTATCAAATGATCCGTAAAGGTGCGCGTACTCACTTCTTGTTCTTTAACTTAGGTGGTGCTGCGCACGAAATCGGTGTTAAGCAGGCGAGTTATTATATCTGGAAACAGTTCAGCTCTACTCATAAAGTGAAATTTGTTACTGTTGATTTTGAACCTGTTGTAGCAGAAATCTTAGAGAACGTTGAAAACAGCCAAATGGGTGTTGTGCTTAAGCGAATGATGATGCGTGCCGGTAGTCAAGTTGCAGAAAAACTAGGTGTACAAGCACTGGTAACAGGCGAAAGTATTGGTCAGGTATCAAGCCAAACATTGGCTAATTTGAGTGTGATTGACCGTGTGACGGAAACTTTAATCATTCGCCCGTTAATCCAACACGACAAGCAAGATATAATCAATATTGCGCGTCAAATCGGCACGGCTGAGATGGCAGAAAGCATGCCTGAATACTGTGGCGTAATTTCTAAAAAGCCAACGGTTAAAGCGAAAATCAAAACTATTCTTGCCGAAGAAGCTAAGTTTGACTTCGACGTGCTAAATACAGTTGTTGAGAATGCGCGTGTGATGGATATTCGCGATATCGACACCGAAGCAAAAGAAGAAGTGAAAGAAGCTGAGTCTGTATCTGATTTACCTGAAGGGGCGGTTGTTGTTGATATTCGCTCACCTGAAGAAGAAGACGCAAACCCATTAGAGCTTGAAGGTATTGAAGTTGTACATTTACCTTTCTTCCGCTTAGCGACTAAATTTGGTGACTTACCAAAAGATAAAGAATATTACTTATATTGTGCTAAAGGTGTGATGAGCCAGCTACAAGCGCTGATCTTGCACGAAGAAGGCTTTAGCAACGTCAAAGTGTATCGTCCGTAAGAGATACTGATAAAAGCGCGACATGTTCGCGCTTTTTTAATGCCTGAAATAATTACGAGAAACGAGAAACGAGAAACGAGAAACGAGAAACGAGAAACGAGAAGCAAGTAACTTTACTCTTTCTCCTTTCCCCTTGTAGCTTAACTTTTTATTTTTATCATGCTCAGCATGGCCTGATTATAGGGAGTTTTTACCCCTAACTTAGCGCCTTGCTCGCACACATAACCACAAATTGCATCAATTTCAGATTCTCGATTATGGCTGATGTCTTGCTGCATAGAAGAAAAGTTTTCAGCGGTGGCTGTCATCACAGAATAGGCTTGATCCAGCGCCTCGCTGAGTTTTACTTTAACCCCTTGTTTATTGGCGACCAGGCACGCTTCACTAAGTAAATTGATTATGCGCGTGCTAAATTGCGGTGCACGTAGCTGGCCATTTTTTACGTTATGAATCGCTGTTAACGGGTTAATTGCAATATTCACTAACAGTTTTTGCCATCGCAATGAGTGAATATCATCGCTCACAGAAAAGTGTGGTAAGTAACTAAACTGCTGCTTAAGCTCACTGAGTCTTTCACATGCAGCTGCATTACATGCACCTAACACGCTTTCACCATTACCTGTATGGCTCACACTATAAGGCGTTGTTTTAAAACCAGCTAAACGCGTTGTTAAAAACGCTAACCCTTGTGTGTTTAAAAGTTGGGTATTGAGCTCATCGACATTCCCCATGCCATTGTGAGAAAGAATGATTTGGCATGTTTTACTGAGATAAGGTTCTACTTGTCCAAAGGCAGTTTGCACCTGAAATGCTTTTACTGTTATTAACACCAAGTCAAAGGGGGCGGATTGGCTTAGCTCTTTGTGGTGAATAAGGCGAGCTTTAATTGGGTGTGATTTACCATTACTCGCTTGATAAAAACGCGTGGTCAGGGTCGGCTTACGGGTCAGCAATGTAATGTCATGTTGTGCAGATAAAAAATGACTAAACAATAAGCCAATTGCACCGTCGCCAACAATTAAAATGTTAGCCATTACGTTGCTTACTACCTAAATGAAAACCAAGTTTAATAATAAAGTAACTTACAGCGCCGATAAAATCAGCTACAAAATCCCCAACCGAAGCTTGACGGTAAGGCAGCATATCTTGCATAAACTCTATGGCTGCACCATATCCGGCTAACAGTAAAATTTGCACCATAAGTGGCAATTTAAAGGCTTTGTCCATCACCATGGCCAGTACAAAGAAAATACCAAAATGCGCCACTTTATCAACGTGTGGAAAGAGGTTGCTCACCCCTTTAATTTCTTTGGCAAATAAAATAGTAAAGCCAATAATGCTGGCTAAAAAGATAACTTGGTAAACACGCCTTGTCACAATAAACCCTAAAAAATGCCGAAATTGAATGGCCAGTATATCAAACAATTTTTGCATCGCACCTGAACAAGTCGGATAAAAATAGAAAGAATCGACAAATAAGCGTTATAATTGCCAACCATAAATGAATTTAAAAAAGACTATGTTAGGAGAACCCCATGCCTTCATTTGATATTGTTTCTGAAGTAGAAATGAACGAAGCGCAGAATGCAGTAGATAATGCAAAGCGTGAACTAGAGACGCGTTTTGATTTTCGTGGTGTTGATGCATCAATCGAACTAAGTGACAAAGTAATCAAGTTAAAAGCAGAAGCACCACAACAAGTTATGCAACTTTTTGACATTCTTGCTGCGAAAATTTCAAAGCGTGGCTTAGATGTATCTAGCCTTGAGCTTAAAGATGAGTCGCGTAGCGGTAAATACGTAATGCGTGACGTTGCTCTTAAGCAAGGTATCGAAAAAGACGTAGCGAAGAAAATCGTTAAGTTAATCAAAGACTCAAAGATCAAAGTACAAGCTGCTATTCAAGGTGAAGAATTACGTGTAACTGGTAAAAAGCGTGATGATTTACAAGAAGCAATGCAAGTTGTTCGTACTGCTGATTTAGGTCAACCATTCCAGTTCAAAAACTTCCGCGATTAATACTCTATGTTTTTAGCTTTAAGCTGTAAGTTTTAAGCTATAAGCCTACAAGTTTCTGAACTTTACAAGGAGCGTATTTTGAGACAAATATTAGGTTACAGAGAAAAAGATATCTTCTAGCTATTTTCAGCTAGAGGATATTTATGTCAGTAAAAAACAAAGCAATAGATCGTAATAAACACGGTAAAATAAACAGAAAATACACAGGCCCACACAGTACTTATTTTTACCAACAAACACCAAGTTGGTGGGTGAAAATGACGATGACCAAGCCAAGAAGACGTTTAAATAAAGCTCTTTGTAAGCTTGTGCTGAATGGTGCTGACCCAGAAGGAATTGTTTTTCCGTTAGGAAACTCGAAACCTCATGAGTATTTCTGGTAATCATTGTTTTATAAAAGCCAATCAGCCATGCTGATTGGCTTTTTTACTTTCGGCTTACACCTTAGCACTTAACTTGCAGCTTGAAGCTTTAGACTTAAAACTTTGGTTTAGAAGTATAGCCGTCCATTGACTTTCTTCCCCAAAATCATCACAATAACGGCCTATTTTCGAGGTGCTTGCTGTATCTTCAGATACGTTTTATTTCAAAGGGTGAAATAGTCGCAAGATAATCGGGAAGTCGGTGCGTTTTCAGGGAGAAAACAATGCCAACACTGCCCCCGCAACGGTAATGTATATGCCATGCATTTACAGAGTCCGGAGACCGGCCTTGAAGTAACTTACTATTCGCGTGTGCGGTGGGCACAGGCTAGGGGATATCATGCTAAATAAATCTGCGTTAGGCGTAGCGGTTGCTGCTGCGTTGTCTTTTTCTGTATCTGCTGACGAGCAATCGATCGAGCACATCACAGTTACTGCCAATAAATTCGAACAATCAATTAATGATGTATTAGCCAGCGTTACTGTCATTGACCGTGCTGATATTGAAGCAAGCTATGTTCGTGACTTACCAAGCTTACTGGCCACTCAAGCAGGCTTTCAAATTAATGCTAATGGTGGTTTTGGGCAAAGCTCAGGTGTGTCATTACGTGGTGCAAGTTCTCGTCATACGCTAATTTTAATTGATGGTGTACGCACCGGCTCTGCAACACTTGGCTATAAAAGTATTAGCAATATTCCTTTAAACAGTATTGAGCGTGTTGAAGTAATTAAAGGCTCACGTGCTGCTGTATATGGTTCTGATGCGCTAGCTGGTGTAATTAATATCATTACGCGTAAAGCACAAAATACGACCTTAGATGTTACTTTTGGCTCAGACTCTTACCAAGAGTACCAAGTAGCGACAGGTGGTCAGTTTGCGGGTGTTGATGTGGCCGTTAATGCCGGTTACGAAAAAACAGATGGATTTGATGTTCTGCAAGGCTTAGCGCCAGATGAAGACGGCTACGAGAACAAAAACCTTGGCTTTAACCTAGGTTATCAAAATGAGCAGTTAGGTGAGTTTTTAGCGCAAGCACAATACTCAGAAGGCGAAGCAAAATACGATAGCGCTTATAGCCCTGCAGACAGCACTGTAGAAAAAGGCGAGTTTGAAAACTACCAAGCTTCACTAGGTTGGAAAAAAGCTTTCGAAAAACACAGCCATGCCATTGATATTGCAATATCAAGTGATAGTTCAGATGACTCACGTATTGATTACACAGGCGCAACGGTGGTCGATAAGTTTGAAACTGAGCGTGAGCAAATTGATTACAATGGCCAATACTTTTTCAATCAAGCGCTGACTCTTAGTGGCGGTTTGAATTGGTATAAAGATGAAGTGAACACTAACTCAGGTACTTACTTAAAAGACAGCCGTGAAGTATTCGCTGCGTTTGTTGGCGCTTATTATGACGACGAACAAGTACTGGCAAACCTAACAGTTCGCCAAGATGATGATCAACAGTTTGGTGATGAAACAACTTACACCGCAGCTGTTGGCTATCACTTAAATGACATCGCTACATTCCGCGTAAGTCAAAGTACGGGTTTTAAATCTCCAACATTTAATGACCTATATTACCCAGGCTCAGGTAACCCAGAGTTAAACCCTGAAACATCAGATAACCAAGAGCTTGGCTTATCACTCAATGTGAATGATATCAGCCTTGATATTGCGATTTTCCGCAGCGAAATCGACAACAAAATCGCTTGGGCACCAAATGCATCAGGGCAGTGGATCCCAACCAATATAAACGAAGCTCGCCACGAAGGTGTTGAGTTTAGCTTTAAAAACCAGGTGTTTGGCTTTGATCACAGCTTTAACTTTACCTACCTTTCAGCGGAAGATACTGAGACAGGTCAGTCACTAACCTATGTGTCAAATCACAGTGTGAATTGGTCATTAAACAAAGCATGGGGTGATTTTGATGCCGGTATCGATATGCAATACCGTGGTGATCGTGATGGCAAGTTAACGCACTTACCTTCGTATACGTTATGGAATTTAGTTGGTCACTACCAAGCAACTGACAACTTAACTGTGTCACTACGTGTAGAAAACCTATTCGATAAAGAGTACAACGCCGTTGATGCCTATGGTACAGACCTAGATGGTGATTACATCAACGACGAATTTTATTACTACAACACGGCCGAGCGTCGCCTGTTTGTAGGTGCCCGCTATCAGTTCTAATAACCAATAAGGTCAGTTGAGCTGTTTACTTATAGCTAGTAATTGACATTAATTTGCCCGTTGATGTCATTAGTCTTAAGTTAAAACAAGCTCAGCGTTATTATTAGTTCTGCGTCTAAAAGCTCGCTACCTACTTAGCGGGCTTTTTTCATTTTAGTTTATCTGCGTAATACTGTTCGAACTTTGCAAGCTTAGGGGCAATCAGAATACTGCAATAACCTTGATTTGGGTTTTCATTGTAATAGTCTTGATGGTACTGCTCTGCAGGGTAAAAGTTTGTAAGCGGGCTAAGCTCGGTGACAATCGGCTCACGAATTTGCTTTTGTAAGGCATCAATCATGGCTTGAGATTCTGCTTTTTGCTTTTCATCATGATAGTAAATAACACTTCGATACTGGGTGCCGACATCATTACCTTGGCGGTTTAACTGTGTGGCATCGTGTAAAGTGAAGAACATTTCAAGTAGGGTGTTATAGCTTACAATACTGCTGTCAAAATCGAGCTGAACAACTTCAGCGTGACCCGTTAAGCCAGTACAAATTTGCTGATAACTTGGGTTTTCAATCTCACCGCCGGCATAGCCAGAGCTGACATTAAGCACGCCTTTTACGCGTCTAAATGCGGCATCAATACACCAAAAGCAGCCGCCGCCAAAAGTGGCTATTTGTATGTTGTTATCCATATTTCACTCCCTTACCGTTTTGCTGACTATAGCCGAAAAAACAAAACGCCGTAAAGACGGCGTTTTGTTAAAGCTCAAGCTTGTTTAAATTTCTTCTAACGGCTTGTCTTTTGCTTGTTGTTCTAACTTGCTCTGCAAGTACTCAGGCGACTGGGTATTTCGAGCAAGTGCGCTGTATGCTGCAGGTACTACGAATAAGGTCAGTAAGGTTGCAACAATAACACCTGTAAATACCACCACACCAATTACCATGCGACTTTCTGCACCTGGGCCACTTGCAAGTACTAGCGGTACCGAGCTCATTACTGTGGTCAATGAGGTCATAATAATTGGGCGTAAACGCTGCGTTGCCGCTTGGCTAATCGCTTCGTTAAACTCAACGCCTTTATCGCGCAGCTGATTTGCAAACTCAACAATCAAGATACCGTTTTTCGCACTCAAGCCTATCAGCATTACGATACCAATTTGGCTGTAAATATTTAGAGTAAGTCCGGTGTACCACAAGCCAAATAACGCACCCACTAAACCAAGTGGCACAGTAAGCATGATCACAAATGGGTGAATAAAGCTTTCAAACTGGGCTGCAAGTACTAAGAAGGTAACTGTCAGTGCCAGTATGAATACATAGGTCATCGCCGATGCACCTTCATAGAACAGCTGCGATTCACCCTTGTAGTCAATTGCACCGTCGATGTCGTTTTCTTCTGCTGCAACTTGATTTAAGAAGTTAAGCGCTTCTTCTAGGGTATAACCATCTGCTAAGTTCGCACTTAACGTAATTGCGCGCATACGGTTATAACGGTTTAAACGCGATGCAGTGGCTTCTTCTTTTAAGCTAATTAAGCTATCAAGCGGCACTAATTCGCCACTACGTGATTTTAAATAGATATTTGAGATATCAGTTGGGTTAGCAAAGTCTTCTTTGGTGCCTTTTAAAATCACATCGTATTCTTCACCGCGGTCGATAAAGGTCGTTACGCGGCGTTGCCCTAACATGGTTTCTAGCGTGCGACCCACATCCGATACAGAAACCCCTAAATCAGCGGCTTTGTTTTTATCAATGTTGATTAAAAACTGCGGGAATGTTTCTTTGTAATCGTGGTCAATTCTTACCAAGCCTGGGTTTTTCTCAGCACGCTTAATAATACGGTCTCGCCAATCGGCTAGCTGGTCGTAATCGTTACCTTGCAGTACAAATTCAATCGGACGAGATGAACCGCCGCCACCAATACCACGGCGCATAATGGCAAACGCACGCACATCAGTCACTTCAGTCATTTTACCGCTGATTTCGTCCATCACTTCCCAGGTTGAGCGCTTACGCTTATCCCAGTCGGCCATACCAATGATAGCAACACCACCTTGGCCGCCCCAGCCCGGAACACGAACAAGCACTCGGCTCAATTCACCAGACTCAGAGTAAGGCATTAAACGCTCTTCAATTTTAGCCATGTTTGCAGCGTTATTTTCATAACTTGCGCCCTCTGGGCCACTCATCATGATAAAGAAAGTACCGCGGTCTTCTTTTGGAGTAAGCTCTGAAGGCACTTTTTGAAACAGCATAAAGCTGGCAACACCGGCCAAAATCATAGTCAGTAGTAAGCTCCACTTACGGCCCATATTTGAAGCCAGAGAGTTACGATAGGCGTTTTCGATTTTGGCGAAGGTTCTATCCATCCACTGGCTAAATTTACTCTCTTTTTCTGAAGCTTTTAACACTTTAGAACAAAGCGCCGGAGAAAGCGTTAACGCCGTAATACTCGAGAAGAACACCGCGGCACTTACTGCCATCGCAAATTCGGTAAAGAGGGCACCAATACGGCCATCCATAAACACTAGTGGCACGAATACCGCAATCAATACGAGGGTAGTGGCAATAATCGCAAAGCCAACTTCACGGGCACCACGGAATGCAGCAAGCAGTGGCGGCTCACCCAACTCTATACGACGATGAATATTCTCAAGCATTACAATCGCATCATCTACCACTAAACCGATAGCAAGCACGAGTGCCAGAAGAGTTAACAAGTTGATTGAGTAACCCATAGCCAGCAAGAACATAAAGCTGCCTACTAACGCCACTGGTACGGTTACAGCAGGTACTAGGGTTGCGCGGATATTGCCTAAAAATAGGTAAATAACCAAGACAACTAGCGCCATTGAAATCCCAAGGGTTCTATAAACTTCATCAATAGACTCTTTGATGAAAATAGATGAGTCATAGCTGTCTTGAATGGTGGTGCCTTCTGGCAGGTTACGCTTAATTTTTTCAAGCTCTGCGCGGGCATTATCAACCACGGTTAGGGTATTGGCTTTGGCTTGTTTTACAATACCCAAACCAATCATATTACGGCCATTGCCACGGAATAAGCTTTCGTCGTCAGCAGCTTCTAAGTGAACATCAGCCACTTCACCTAAACGTACTAAATAGCCATCATCGCCACGTTTGATTACTAGGTTTCGAAAGTCTCGCTGATCTTTATAACTACGCGCGGTACGTACTGTAAAATCACGGTCGATAGATTCGATTTCACCGGCAGGTAATTCAACGTTTTCAGTGCGTAAGGTGTTTTCAATATCGCTACTGGTAATACCGCGTGCTGCCATCGCTTTACGGTTTAACCAGATTTTCATTGCGTATTTACGCTCGCCACCAACGCGTACGTTAGAGACACCATCAACAACGGCTAATCGGTCAACAATAAAGCGCTGTGCGTAATCAGATAACTGCAATGAATCCATAGTGGTACTGTTTAGTACAAACCAGGCAATTGGGCTTTCATCACTATTTGACTTAGAGACCTCTGGTGGGCGAACTTGCTCCGGTAAGCTATCAAGGGCACGGGCTACACGTTCGCGTACATCGTTTGATGCGGCATCGATATCGCGGCTGATATTAAACTCAATGGTGATATTTGAGCGACCATTTCGGCTTGATGAGTTAATACTTTTAATGCCTTCGATACCCGAAATGCGGTTTTCGAGTACTTGGGTGATTTTCGTTTCAATAATCTCTGCGCTGGCACCTGTGTAATCAGTGCTAACGCTGACAATCGGTGTTTCAATATCTGGGTATTCGCGCAGTGGCAGCATAGAAAATGCCACTAAACCAAAGGTAAGTAACAACAGGTTTATTACGATAGCAAAGACCGGGCGTTTAACACTAGTATCAGTAATTTTCATGTTTAGCCCTTGATACTTACTTTGCTGCCAGTACGGATTTTAATGATGCCTTCAGTCACGACTTGCTGACCATTTTCAAGGCCTTTATCAATAGCTACCCAGCCATTGTGACGACCCGCCACATGTACTTCGACTTTGTTAGCAACGCCACCTTCAATTTGGAACACGTAGTGTTTGTCTTGCTGAGGAATGACGGCTTTCTCTGGCACCATTAGCGCTTGGTTTGAGCTTAACTCTAGTGCGGTGTTTAACAGCATACCTGGGCGTAAAAGGCCTTTTTCATTGATAAAGCTTGCAGTCACTTCAACGCTACGAGTGACTGAATCGATACGCGAGCTAATATGCGTCACTTTACCGTTAAAGGTTCTATCTGGGTAAGCATCGTTTTGGGTCATCACTTTCATTCCTAGCTGTAACTGCGCTAGGTATTTTTCTGGTACTTTAAAGTCGACTTTAATGATGCTGATATCATCAAGGGTGGTGATGTTTGTAGTATTGCTAACATAAGTACCAATTGAAATTTCGCGCTTGCCAAGTAAGCCAGAAAACGGTGCTTTAATCGTCATTTCGGCAAGTTTTGTTTTAGCGCTTTCAAGTTGTGCTTCGGTTGCGTCTACGCGAGATAGCTGCTCTTCTAGTAACGATTTAGCCGTAGCCTGTGAGCGAGATAGCTCAGTAAGGCGTTCAAGTTGACGGCGTTCTTCACGTAAATTAATGCTTAACTCTTTTACTGCTAACTCTTCTTCTTGAGATTGCAATTGAACTAGCTTTTGACCTTTACTAACTAAGTCGCCATCATTGAAAAAGATATCGGTAACATAATCGTTTTGTGCACTGCGAATATAAATCGCTTGGTTAGCACGAGCACTACCAATTGCTTCTATTAGCACCGCATTTTCTTCGGCTGTAACAGTGTGTGCTGTCACCTGCGTTGCTCTGTCGCCAAAGTTGCTTTGCTCACCTTGGCTTGAAGGTAAATACAAATAAATACATAACCCTAGCAAAAGGGTAATAATAAAAGGAAAAAGTGCTTTACCAGATTGTGTAGAATACATCATCGTGTTACCAGAAAATTAGTTGAGTGTAGTGTACAAAATTAGTACGTGCCCCGTATGTCAGGTATCTCATAAATTTGTGCATTTGGCGTAAAAGTTAAAAGTTCGGCTAATTTGTTCCTTTATTGTGACTAAAAGAGAGGTTTTAGTATGGGTAAAGAGCCAAAATGTAATTATTGTTTAACGCTTAGAAAGATAGTTTTGGTCACAATTGTGATGTTTATTTTTTACTTTTCTGTTTATGGATAAGAAACCTCCTGCACTTAGAGTGCGCGCACAAGCATCCCGCCATGGCAGTGAGTTTTTAATTGTGGGCGGTATTGGGTTAATCATTATTATGCTAGTTAACCTATTGAGGCCCGGTGAAATTAGCATTGTTGAGATTTTTTTAGCCACAACCTGCATAGCGGCAATTTTTATTGGCTTTTTAAAAACTCAAGAACCATACTTTAGCCTAACATTTACTCAGAATTTACTTATTTATCATCACAAAGTTGGGAATTGGCAGCTAAATCATGCTAATTTTCATCATAGTGGTATACCAAAAGTGGAACAGGGCTTAGAATACCTTGAGTTAAATGCAGTTGGTATTAAACTCAATAACATAGATGAATTTTTAACACAGATTCACCCAAGAATTGCCGGACGATTACTAATAGAGCAGCGTCATCTATTTATGCAAGTTATTCAAAAACATTGCAAAAATGGTGATTGCCCATCAAAATGGTTAATAGAAGAGACGGACTACACTGCCCCAAGTGGTCAGCTTTACAAAGGATTGATTGCCATGTTTGCCAATCGTACGCAGCATTTAAGGCAGTTGACAGGATACGACTTATTATTGCCTGCCAATGTACTTGATGTTGATATTTGGCAATTTAGTGCTGATTTGAATCGTTGGAAACTGAATCCTAGTGAGTTTATAGAGACTCGCTTACTGAAAAAGTAAGCTATAGGTGGCAGTAAGTAGTAGGAAAAGGCTATGAGTCAAGAACGTTCTTTTATTAAAAGCGGTCGAAACACAATTATACATAAAGATAAAAAACTCGACTTAGTGATTGTGAATGGTGAGAACCACCCACGCATTAAAGTTACTCAAAATGGTTTAGAGCCGTTTAAAGAAGACCTGCCAAAAAACCGTCGTGAAGCCAAAGAGCGCTACTTAGAGATGGTGTATGTATCAAGCCCAGATGTATTTGCAGAAGAAAAGCGTTTGTTGTTTATCCAAGCCTTAGATGGCAGAGAGTACAAAGTTGATTACAGTAAAATAGGCACTAAGCTCTTCGTACGTATTCATCAAGAAAGTTATTTATAACCCCGACTCTGGCACTTTAATTGCTTGTTATTAGCTTATTTGGCAGTCGGCCATGACCGACTTTGCATTTTAAGGTGGTAAACATGAGATTAGTGCCTCTTACCCTAGTTGCATTAACGACATTAACAGCCTGTGGCGGCGGTGGCGGTTCGAGTGATTCGAATACAATCGCAGCAACAGTTAATGCAGGCTCAGATCAGCAAATTATTGAAAAAAGTGAATTTACTGTCTCTGCCCAAGGCTCACCAGCTGATGGCACCTTTACTTGGGAACGAGTCAGTGGCCCCGCACTAGAAGGGTTCCCTGCAGAGGGCGCTGAACAAACCATTACCGCGCCTGATATTAAACTCGACTCTGAACTTGTTTTAAAAGTGAATTATCAAACCGATGGGCAACTTGTTTCCGATCAAGTCAGTATTTTTATTACATCAAATAATCAACTGCCAGTTGCAGTGATCACGCAAACAGCTCCTGAAGAGTTACCATCACAATATAGTGATGTGATCACATTAAGTGGCGAAGAGTCTGCTGATATCGATGAAAATGGCTCAGTTGACAGTTACTTGTGGACTCAACTTGATGGCCCTGATTTAACGGCTGACAGCTACAACAATCAAACCATTAGCTTTACTCACCCACTACTTGAATCGAATACAGCGATGACATGGCGTTTAACTGTAACGGATGATGAAGGTGGCTCAGCAAGCACTGAGGCGTCGTTTACCTTAAACAAAACCGTTGAAGTTATTATTGCGGATGCAGGTGAAGATCAACAGATTATTGAATTTGATACTGTAACCCTTGATGCCAGCAATAGTGAAATTGTGACGGCAACAAAGTCATGTTTTTGGGAGCAATTAACAGGCGAAACTGTGACCTTGGCAAACCAGAACCAGTGTATCACGACGTTTGTAGCCCCTGATGTTGATACCGATTCAGAGCTGAGCTTTGAAGTTACCGTGACCGACAGTAAATCGCGAAGCGACACAGATACTGTGATTATCGATATTAGTCCAAAACCACTTGGTTTAATTAACGATACAGGCATGAGTGATTGCTATAACAACTCACAAAAAATTAATTGTGACAGCGAAGACTTCCCAAGCCAAGACGCCGATGTAGGTCGTGATAGTGTCGCAAACCAACTAGATAAAGTAGGTCAGGGCGACTTAGCGTTTGATTTTACTAAAATGAACGAATATGCCGACGAACTCCCAGATGATGCGACCAGCTTTAGTTGTGTTCGCGATAACGTCACGGGGCTTATTTGGGAAGTAAAAGAAGCCAGTTCAACATTACCACCGTCGACAGCCGATCGTGCAGCAACAAACCATTATACCTGGTATTTAAATGGTTCAAGTGGTGTGCAAACGGGTAGTGTGCAAGGGGCTGCGAGCTCTACTTGCCCAAGCACCAGTGACTGTGGCCTGCAAACTTACATTAATGATGTGAACAGCAACGATTTTTGCGGTGGTACAAATTGGCGTGTGCCAACTTACACCGAGTTATTAGGGTTATTAGATTATGCCAAGCAAGGTGAGTCTACGTTACTTAATAGTGATTTCTTCCCAAATCAACCAAGTGATATTCAGCTAAGCAGTGATAGCAGCTCATTTATGCCTTATTGGACTTCGCAAACAGCGGCAGATGGTACGAGTTTATCGCAAGCTTATATTATCGATATGAGTAGTGCTAATGACTTAGCATATCCAAAAAGTAATACCGCCTTTGTGCGCTTAGTTAGAACGCCGGGAGAGTAATATGCGAAAGTTACCTTTAATCACAGTAATTACCGGTATTGCTCTGCAATCGGGTTTTGCTGCTGCGCAAGTATGTTACAGCGCCGTCACAGAGACGACCCCTGATAGCCGTTTTGTAATAAACGAAGATGGTACAGTAAGTGATAGCGAAACGGGTCTTATGTGGCAACGTTGTACGTTTGGTCAAAGTTATGATAGTGACACGGATACTTGCGAGGGCACGAGCCAGCAACTTACTTGGGGCGAAGCTTTACGCGGGGCTGAAAATGCAACCTTTGCTGATTACAGCGATTGGCATGTACCAAATGTTAAAGAGTTAGCAAGTATTTTAGAGCATAGTTGTGTGCAGCCTAGCATTAACGAAAACGCATTTTTATCGACTAAGCTGCAAAACTACTGGAGTAGCACTTCAGGGATCAGTCGCACTGATCTAGCTTGGGTGTATCAATTTGATAAAGGCATCAACAGCCTTCACGCAAAAACGTCCGATGTTTATTTGCGTTTAGTGCGCTACGAAAAGTAGCCTTTAATAATCTCTAACCGCGCTTGCTCAAGCGCGGTTTTTATTTCTGCGCCTTTAATACCTTGTGCAATAAACTGTTGCGGGCTGACTGCTCGTGCTTGCGTGGCTGCATTTACTAAAGAGTCATAGCGGGTTACTGGCTGTTGTTGACTTATCTCTAACACCTTTAAAACTTGCTCAAAACGTTCAGGGCGACGCCATAAATCAAGTTGGTTAAAGCAAGCAAAAACGGCCTCGCTAGATGGTTTTTCTGCACTTAACGTTGTTTGATGTGTTTGGCTAAATAGCGCTAAATCGCGCACTTCATTAGGTAAGCGTATCTTGCTAGCCATCGCTTTTATCTCGTCGCTTGAAAGCGCTAAGGTAACTTGGCTAAATAACAACGCAGTGTCACTAACTTGCAGTTTATTCGCATAGGCAAAGCGAGCTTGTAAAGTACGGTAAAGCTCATCACACCATTTACTTTCAAGCTCAGGGCTAATTACATGCAGGCCGCCAATACTATCAAGTACATTTAAAAACTCGCTAAATGCGCCATCACTGAGGGATTTTTCGCATTCTAACCAAACGCGCTCAGCTGTGAGGGTGCTCAGTTCACCGGCTTTAACCATCTCGGTTAATAGTGACTGGGTTTCTGGGGCGATAGTAAAGCCTAGGTAATGATAACGAGCAGCAAAACGGGCTACTCGCAATATGCGCAAAGGGTCTTCACTAAAGGCATCGGAGACATGACGTAATACACGATTTTCAAGATCCTGCTGACCAGAAAATGGGTCGACTAAGCTGCCATCTTGGGCTTGAGCAATGGCATTTACGGTGAGATCTCGACGTATTAAGTCTTGCTCTAATGTGACATCAGGCGCGAAATCACAAATGAAGCCGGTATAACCTTGGCCTTGTTTTCGCTCGGTGCGCGCTAGCGCATATTCTTCTTTACTTTGTGGGTGTAAAAATACCGGAAAATCTTTACCAACTTGTTGATAGCCTTGGCTGATCAGTTGCTCAGGCGTTGCACCAACTACCACATAGTCGCGCTCTTTAACGTCACGACCAAGTAGGGCGTCTCTGACTGCGCCACCGACTAAATAAACCTGCATAAAACACCTATAATTTTGCCTTTTCGCTATTTTACGTTATTTAGCCAATAAAATGTAAACAAGGTTTTAAGTAGCGATGTTTTTTGCCATTATAGACCGTGATTTTAAACGCAAGGAATAACACGGTGTATTTAAGCTATTTTGGCTTGTCAGAAAAACCCTTTTCGATTGCCCCAAATCCTGAGTATTTATTTCTTAGTGAGCGCCATAAAGAGGCGTTAGCGCACCTTACCTATGGATTAGGTGAAGCGGGTGGCTTCGTTTTGTTAACAGGCGAAGTGGGTACAGGTAAAACAACACTAACAAGAAGTCTGCAAGAGCAGTTACCTGAAAACACCCAAGTGGCACAAATTCATAATCCGGCTTTGTCACAACTTGAACTGCTTGCCAGTATTTGTGATGAATTAAAGATTGAGTACGACTGTACTAATGCGACTCTGAAGACCCTTACTGATGTGATTAAAAAGCACCTTGAGGCAAACAATCAAGCGGGCGGTCACACCATCTTAATTATTGATGAAGCACAATTACTCGCACCTGATGTGCTAGAGCAGCTGCGCTTGTTAACCAATATCGAAACAGATCATAAAAAGCTGCTGCAAATTGTATTAGTAGGGCAACCTGAGCTTCAAGAACTACTAAAACGCACTGAATTAAGACAACTTGCCCAGCGTATTACTGCGCGTTATCACTTATTACCACTCACTGAAGGACAAGTGTTTGCCTATGTTAAGCACCGTTTATTTAAAGCGGGCACAGAGCAAGCATTGTTCTCAGGGGATGCGTTAAAAGCGATTTATCAGGTTACTCAAGGCGTACCAAGATTGATCAATTTATTATGTGAGCGCTGTTTAGTGGGGGCATTTTCACAGCAAAAATTGAGTATCGACAGCGAACTTGTGATGCGCTCAGCCGCAGAAGCACTGCCGCCAACCAGCACTCCTGTTGCTGTAGCAAATAAAGAGCCGAGTTATGTTTGGCTTTACCCAGTTTCATTTTTAGCCGTATTAGGAATGGGTATTGGTTTATCCTACCTAATATAACGAGTGTTCATTTATGTCATTATTACTAGATGCAATTAAACAATCAGATCAGCACGCACAAACTGCCGTTGATCATGACCAAGCCGCACTTGCGCTCAAACAACAGCAAGAATTAACACGGTATCGACGCTTAGCTTTTTCATTTGGGCTATTACTGGCGGCAATATTGACGCTTATGGCAGGATTTTCGATTGGTAAATGGTTACAGCAAACTAAACCTGCTGCTGAGCAGCCAAAGCTTGTTAATAACAGCAATGAAACCACAGAAAGCGTTGCCACTGAGGCTCAGGTAAGTCCTGAAACACAGCAACCCGCTAAGCAACAGCAAGTAGCGCAAAGCCAAACCCCGCAAGCGACCAATAACCCAGCCCAAGTAACAACGATGCAACAAGGGCAAGTGCAACAATCTGTACCACAACAAATGATGCAGCAGGTGCCAGTGCAAGGTCAGCAATATCAGTGGGTGCAAGTTCCGGTAAATTCAGCCCCTGTGTATGCAAATCAAGGTTATCAAGTACAACCTCAGTACCAGCAACAAGCTGTGTATCAAAATCAGCCAGTGTATCAATCACAGCCACAGTTTTCGCAGCCAATGCAACAAATCAATCCGCAGCAAATGAGCAGTAATGGCATTGATTTAAGTAAATACAAGGTGCTCGGCAAGCCACTTAATGGTCAGCCAACTCAACCAGCTTCTCAACCATCAACAAATGATGAGCTTAAAGATGTACCAGATACATTGAAAGATGCTTTTGCTAAAGCGGTTGAAGATGTTGATAACAAACACAGTGTTGATATTACCCGTAGCACTAAAAATACGTCTTATGCAGAGCCAATTGAGCTCTTGCCTGATGCATTACAAAGTCTCATTCCTACCATTAAATACCAAGCGCATATTTATGCTTCAGAAACATCGAAGCGCTGGATTAAGTTAAATGGTCGTGAGTTATACGAAGGCGATAACATCGGCGTGTTATCAGTCATTGAAATCACTCCAGAGCAGAGCTTATTAAGCTACGATGGCTATGAGTTTACTTTAAAAGCATTACAAGACTGGCCTGAGTAGCCAGCCTTTATTTTAGGGCTAAGGTAAAATAGCACTCTTAAAAAAGCGGATCAGGTCGATGTTAAAGTCTCTCGGCCTGACTGCTGATTCTAAGCTATCGTGGCAACGGCTGTTAGCCAAATCAATATCTTGCACTTCGGTATAGCGTGCATGTTTAGCGTTATAAAACACTTTAACTTGAGGTTTTAAAGGACTAGTAGGGTTACTGTGAGTGACCACACCTAATTTTTGGCTTTCAAGTTTCACTAAGGTGCCGACTGGGTGAACACCTATGCACTGAATAAACTTAGTGACTAGGTCTCCGTCAAAGCTATCTGGGCAGCCATCTTTAAGTATCTTAAACGCCTTAATTGGCTCCATGCCTGCTTTGTAAACCCGCTCAGCGGTCAATGCATCATACACATCAACAATCGAAGCCATACGTACATATAAGCTTATCTCGTCACCACTTTTACCAAACGGGTAGCCACTGCCATCTAAACGTTCGTGATGGAAGCCAGCTATATCTACAGCAATCCCGCTCAAGCCTGCTTGCTCTAAAATTTCTTTACTGAAACGAGCATGGTCTTGAATTACTTGGTACTCTTCGTCGGTTAATTTGCCAGGCTTATTGAGTATCTCATCGGGAATATTGATCTTGCCAATATCGTGAAGTAAAGCACCGGTCGCAAGCTCTTCAATAATGGCTTTTTCAATACCTAAGTGCTTAGCAAAAATACTCATCAAAATTGATACATTGATAGAATGCTCAAGTAGGTAAGCATCTTTTTCACGCATACGAGTGATACAGGCAAGCGCATCTTGGTTACGAAAAACCGAATCAATAAAGCCACTTGCGAGTTCTTTAAAAGGGGCTATATCAATTTTGTTGCCATCGCGGATATCGTCAAAGGCTTTGCTTTGTAATGACCTTGCTTCGTTATATAAGCTGTTTGCTTTGCCCATTTCTGCCGACACACTGTGAGTGGTGTGCCAAGGATCGAATGCGGTCGTCTCGCCAACAGGTTGCGGATTATGTTGCTGCTCAACCACTTTATTCTCACTGTCTAAGGTCAGTGTTTTGTCTGGGTCGATAGCTATTTCTAATATGCCAGCCTTGATCAGCTTATCTATACTTCCCTGTGTTTTTACCCAACCTTGGTTTTTTATACGGATCTTGCCTGTTTGTTTTGTCACACTTTGGACAAACATGCCGGGCTTTAGTTGATTGATAGGGAGTGTTTTCAAAGCCTTTACTTCTAGTCGAATACATTACTATAAAACTAGCAGAAAATTTGTAGCTCGGTAAACAAGAATAGTAAAAAGGTATCTGTAAAATCAAAAGCCCCCGCAAATGCGAGGGCTTTTAATTAGCTCAGGAAAGTTTAATTTCCTTTAACTTATACGATTACTCGTCGTCTTCAACTAAGGTCATTAGTGATGTGTTACCACCTGATGCGGTTGTATCAACACTGATTGTTTTCTCAGTGAGTAAGCGCTTGATTAGCGTGTCGTAGTACTCAGAGCTGATCACAGGCAGAATCGCACCTTTACGTTGTGCTAGCTGCTGGCTAAAGTAGCCTAAGCGTGATGAACGAGCAGCAACAACCGCACCTGCAAGGTGAGGGTGCGCCAAGATAGCTTGTAACTGATTAGGTTTAGCTACTTGGAATACACCTTCAGCGATACCTGTTGAGATAAACTTGTCTCTGAATGCAACTGCTTCGTCAAAGAATAACTCAGAAGCAACAGTGATTACTGTGTTACCAGCAGCAAGTGCTGTGATAATCGAAATTGCCCAGAAGTTAAATGACGTACTCTTATCAGCATAACAAACCACACAGCCACGAGGCTCTAAGTGAAGTGTGTTTGACTCACCCGTTGGTCCAGGTAACACAGTGTGCTTACGCATGTGTTTTTCAAGACGGTTAAGTTGCGCACGGGCATCAGCTAGCGTTAATGCTAAATCATCTGCAAGCTCGTCGATAATTTCTACAGTCGCTACTTTTGCAAGTAATTGACGTACGGCAGAAACTCGGTCGTTCAGTGGTGTCGCACGCCAGATTTTCTCGTCGCGTAATGAGTTATCCATTAGCGTAGCAACCTGCTCAGCTGCACCTGAATAGTGGTGAGTATCTAACTCATCAGGTGTTAGATTAGTCATTTGTACGTTATCTGGTGATGCTTTTTCTTTCACTAGACGTTGTAGGTAGTTAGGGCCACCCGCTTTAGGACCAGTACCAGATAAACCACGGCCACCGAAAGGTTGTACGCCAACAATCGCACCGATCATATTACGGTTGATGTAAACGTTACCTGCACGTGACATTTTCGCTAGGTATTCACAGCGCTCTTCGATACGCGAATGCACACCCATAGTTAAGCCAAAGCCTGTGCCATTGATTTGGTCAATCACGTTATCAAGCTCTGTACCTTTAAAGCGGATGATATGTACACATGGGCCAAATACTTCGCGCTTAAGTACAGATAAATCTTTGATTTCGTATAAACGAGGCGCGAAGAAGTAAGCACCATTTTCATTGTTATCAGGAATAGCACACTCATAGTGAAGTGTTGCATTACCTTTTAAGTATTCAACATGGTCATTTAAATTTTTCAGTGCTTTTTCGTCGATAACAGGACCGATATCAGTTGAAAGCAATGACGGGTCGCCAACGTGAAGCTCTTTTAAAGCACCTTTGATCATCTCAATGATGCCATCAGCAACGTCTTCTTGTAAGAATAATACACGCAGTGCAGAACAGCGTTGACCAGCACTTTGGAAACCTGAACTGATCACATCGTCAACAACTTGCTCTGGTAGAGCGGTTGAGTCAACGATCATACAGTTTTGACCACCAGTTTCAGCAATAAGTGGTACTTGAATATCATTACGCGCAGCAAGTGTTTGCGAAATAACAGTACCTGTTTCTGTAGAACCTGTGAACATAACAGCTTGAATACGCTCATCAGGAACGATGGTTTTACCTACTTCGCTACCACGAGCAATAACAGGTTGTACAACGTGCTCTGGTAAGCCTACAGATAGCATAAGTTCAATGGTACGAAGTGCGATTAAGCTTGTTTGCTCAGCTGGTTTCGCAATAACTGTGTTACCTGTCACGATTGCTGCAGCTACTTGACCTAAGAAGATTGCAAGTGGGAAGTTCCATGGGCTGATACATAAGATCACACCACGTGCTTCGAAGCGCTCATCTTCAGAAAGTTCCTCAGCGCGTGCAGCGTAGTAGCGGCAGAAATCCACTGCTTCACGAACTTCATCGATACCATCTTGAGTTACTTTACCTGCTTCTTTGATACATAGTGCCACTAACTCATCGTGATGACGCTCTAAGATGTCAGCAACACGACGTAATAAGTTTGCGCGCTCTTTTACTGGCGTTTGTGACCATGACTCAAATGCTTTTTCTGCATTTTCTAAAAGAGCAGTCATTTCGTCAGAAGATTGTAGTTTCACATGACCAATGATCTCTTTGTGATTTGCAGGGTTCTTCACAGGAAGAGAGCCTTCTGGCACATCGCTTAATTCAATGCGGTGCTCAGCAAACCAGGTATCAAGGTTTTCTTTAAATGGTGTGATTACATTGATATCAGTTAAGTCCATGCCTTTTGAGTTAGCACGTTCTTCACCGTATAAATCAATAGGCATCTTAATTTGCGTGTTGTACTTGTTACGTAAACCTTGCAGTGTTTCTACAGGGTCAGGTAATAGTGATTCAACAGGCTTAGTCGTATCAACAATCGCATTAACGAATGACGAGTTAGCACCGTTTTCTAATAAACGACGTACTAAGTAGGCAAGTAAGTCTTCGTGTTGACCCACTGGTGCGTAAACACGACATTGAATTTTCTCTTGGGTTACGATTTGGTCGAATAACGACTCACCCATACCGTGTAGGCGTTGGAATTCAAAACCTTCGTTATCACCTTTTGCAACTTCTAAGATTGTTGCTGCAGTGTAGGCGTTGTGTGTAGCAAATTGCGGGTACAGTACATCACGTGCTTCTAGAAGCTTAATTGCACAAGCTTTGTAAGAAACGTCAGTGGTCGCTTTACGTGTAAATACCGGGTAATGATCTAAACCATCTTGTTGAGTGGTTTTGATTTCTGTATCCCAGTATGCACCTTTTACAAGGCGAACCATTAGTTTACGACCAACGCGACGAGCTAGCTCTGCAACCCACTCAACGACAAAAATAGCGCGCTTTTGGTATGCTTGAACTGCTAAACCAAAGCCGTTCCAGTTACCTAAATCGTCATCACTGAATACCGCTTCAATAACATCTAAAGAGATATCTAAACGGTCAGCTTCTTCAGCATCAACAGTAAAGCCGATATCGTAGCTTTTCGCTGCAAGCGCAAGTTCTTTTAACTTAGGTACGATTTCAGCAATAACACGTTCACGATGTGTGAATTCATAACGTGGGTGAATCGCAGAAATTTTAACTGAGATACCAGGGCTCTTGATTGGACCACGGCCATTTGCTGCTTTACCAATCGCGTGGATAGCTGTCATGTAGCTGTTGAAGTAACGCTCTGCATCTTTCATTGTGCGTGCGCCTTCACCTAGCATATCGTATGAGTATACGTAGCCTTTTTGCTCTTTATCGGCTGCACGTTCAATTGCTTCGTCGATAGTACGACCCATAACGAATTGCTTACCCATGATCTTCATCGCAAAGTTCACAGATTTACGAATAACAGGCTCACCTAAACGACCAATTGTTTTCTTAAGAACACCGAATTGCTGCTCTTTTGACTTGTCGCTGTAGTTAACCATTTTACCGGTTACTAACAGACCCCAAGAAGAGGCGTTTACAAATAAAGAATCGCTGCTACCTAAATGCGAGCTCCAGTCACCTTTAGCAAGTTTGTCACGAATTAGTGATTCTTGCGTTGCTTTATCTGGAACACGTAATAGTGCTTCTGCAAGACACATTAATACAACGCCTTCCTCACTTGAAAGTGAGAATTCATTTAATAGTGCATCTACACCGCTTTGACCATCCTGATCGCGACGGATATTTAAAACCATTTGACGAGCACGTTCCCACGCTCGGCTACGCGCTTTCACGCCTACTTCAGCCAAAGGCAAAATATGATCAATAACCGCATTTTCGTCAATACGGTAGAAATCACGGATCTTTTGTCTAATTGGACATTCAGTTGTCAAATCGCCATTAAATAGCATATGTAACCCTCTGGTATGTGGAGTCTAGAAATGAACTTATTGCATTTCTTACCATTGATATAATTCGTGCATTCTAATTAAAATCCAGCAGAATATGCTGGTTAAATTTTTCGATTTACGATAATTTACAGGGCATACCGTTAACTTAGCCGCATAAAATTCTGTTATGACCAGTCCGAATAGATTACGCATGTTAGATCGCATCGATTTAGCAATTTTAGACGCTCTGCAAAAAAATGGCAGAATATCGAACGTAAACCTCGCAAAACAGGTAAATCTGAGCCCAAGCCCGTGTCTAGATCGTGTAAAACGTTTAGAGCAAGAAGGCTACATCGAAGGCTATTACGCAAAGCTTAGCGAAGCAAAGCTTAACCAGAGCTTGTTAGCACATGTGCAGGTATCGTTAGTGACCTCGAATACATCGGTATTTAAAGTCTTTCGTGAATATATTTTAAATATTCCACAAGTGGTTGAATGCGACATGGTTGCTGGTGGCTATGACTACTTATTAAAAGTACGGGTGTCTGATATGGATGAATACCGCCAAGTGCTGGGGGATTTAGTTGATATCCCAGGGGTAGGTACGCATCACACCTATATGGTGATCGAAAAAATTAAACAAGATACCGGACTAAGGTTCGATATATAGATACAAAAAAAGCACCATCAGGTGCTTTTTTATTGACTATTTAGTGGCTTATGCCCAGCCGTCGTAACGTTTACGGCGAGATAACACCACGGTTAAGATAATACCTAACAGTAAGCCGATAAATGCAATTGCTCCGCCATATGTAAGTAGCTGACGCTTCTCTTTAGCACTGGCTGTTTGCTTTGCATTGCGCTCAGACTCAATGGTGTTCTTAAGTGTTTCGATTTGCTTGCTAAGAGCTAGGTTTTGCTCTGTAAGTGATTTGTTCTGCTCTTGAAGTTGTGGCAGTTCAATTTCAGCTTGGCGAAGCTGCTCTTGCATGACCGTCATGTCGTTATTCAGCGCTTGAAACTGTTGTTGAATACCCGCGTTTTCAGTAACAAATTTTGACTCTACCCAACCTTCACGATCTTTATCATCACGAATTTTAAAGTAGCCATTATCTTCACCTGACAACAACACAACTTGCGTACCAGCATCAACTGAACCCAAAATGCGGTAGTTTTTGCTTGGGCCTGAGTGCATAAAGGTATACAGGTTATCGACTATGTATGCGGTGTTTTGGCTGTCGCTGCTTGGTGCTTCTTCTGCGTAGCTAATAAAAGAGGTGGCCGCAAGGAGCAACCCAAAAATACACTGTTTTAACATCAATCTACCTTGTTAATGTGATCTTGCCTAGAAGTGGCTAAATTTATAATTTCTTTATGTATAGAGATAGTAGGGATTTCAACTATTAATAGCAAGGCTGATATTGTAATCCGTGCGTGAGCTTAACCGTAAAAAACAGGAAAAAATTTGCATTAACAGTCTGCTTTGTTTATTTTGATCACTTATTTATTTTAAATGTACTCCGCAAAGCGAATGGATACTGAGATAGAACTGAAGTTTTTGGTGTCAGATGCCGTTGTTCCACTGATCCCCGCATTAATTACCCAATTTGCAAAAACCGTTACTAACAAACCGTCACGCAATTTACAAAATGCTTATTACGATACGCCAAGCCGAGAATTACGCGCTTTAGATATTGGCCTTCGTACTCGCTGTTGCGATGGTGAGTGTGAACAAACTATCAAGCTTGCTGGCGAAGTGGTTGGCGGCTTACATCAGCGCCCAGAATACAACTTACCACTGTCAGGTAACCGCCCTGATTTACTCGCATTTGATGCTGCTATTTGGCCGCATGGCATGCAAGTGTCTGGTATTGCAGAAAACCTATACCCAATTTTTAGCACTAACTTTATACGCCGTACTTGGTTACTCGAAACCGAAAATGGCGCAAAAATTGAAGTGGTATTAGATAAAGGTGAAGTTGCTGCGTCGGGTCAGGTTGAGCCAATCTCTGAACTTGAAATCGAACTGATTGAAGGCAGTCGCAATGAGTTATTTGCACTGGCAGATAAATTGGTTAGTGAAAGCCATGTTCGCTTAGGGCTTTATTCTAAAGCTGCTCGAGGTTATCGTCTTGCAGATGACAAACCATTAAAAGCAAGCAAATCAATTGGCTTTGTGCCACTAAAACGTGGTGCAACCCAAGAACAAGCTTTAGTAGAAAGCATTAACTACGCGATTCGCTTTGTACAAAAACATGAAGCCTGCTATTTCATAAAACCAAGCTTAAAAACCCTTAAGCGTGTCACAGACGGTATTCGTTTAATTCGCCATACATTTTGGCTGTTTGACGATATTGTTAGTAAAGACGATACCGACTCATTGCGTACAGAGTTAAAGTGGTTATTGAGCGAATTAGCGTGGGTTGAAAATGCTATTCAGCTAAAAACTTACACATCTAAGCGCCACGCGTACTACAAAAAAATCAACAGTGCGCCTGAGCTCACTCAAGTTATTAATGACTTAAAAGAGCTTCAGCCCAGCATTGAAGATATTGAAACTCTTTTTCATAGCACTCGATACAACCGCTTATTATTACAATTAACAACCTGGTTAATTGAAAAACAGTGGCGCAAATCATGGGGGCAAGCTGAGTTTCAGGCAGCAGAAAAACCAGTTGCCGATATTGCTAAGCGTTTATTTGCTAAAGATTGGCACGACATGCACGAGCTTATTCCTGAGCAGCAAGTGTTTACCGATAAAGACTATTTGGCACTGCGCACCCGCCTTGAAAACTCATTACTCAGCGGCAATTGCTTAGGCGCTTTGTTCGATAAAGAAGACAGAAATGAGTTCCGTATGCCGTGGGTTGATATCTCTCATGGTATTTATGAGTTAAGCACCCTTGAGTACTTAAAGCAGTTATGCGCAGGACAAGACGACTTAGAGCTGACCAAAATTCAATCATGGCTTGATCAAAAGTCAGAGTTTCTGGTCAGTGCGATGGAGCAAAGTCGCCACGCGTCATTTAATACAGACCCTTATTGGTTTTAAATAAATGCACTTGTGCCTATGGATAGGGTTAGTATGTTTGAGTCTCTCGGCAGTAGCTAACCCTATTGAATGGCAAACTTACAAACAGCAAGACGACATCACCGTTAGCTATAAAAAGCATGAAACCGGTATTATTGAAATTAATGCTTCTGTGCTGGTGAAAAATGCCAAAGCCAGTGACTTTATGGCATTGCTCAGTGATACCGACAACGCCGCAAACTGGCTCGAAAATGTCAAAAGCGTGACCTTAATGGAGCGCTTAAGCCCTTCAGAAACCCTTGTTTATACCCACTTTAACTCGCCTTGGCCGGTGTCAGACCGAGATTTAGTAAGTTACTCTTGTTATCGCGCTTTAGATGAGCACAAAACCGAGTTACAAATCAAAAGCCAACCTTATGCAAAAGCCGAAGTCTCTGGCGTTGTGCGTATTAAAGACCTCACCGCTTATTGGCGTTTAGAACAGCAACAAAGTAATTTGTTGGTCAGCCATCAAGCCTACGCAGATCCTGGAGGTTCCATTCCGCATTGGTTAAGTAACAAGGTTTCGCTAAAAAGTGTTTATAAAACGCTACAAGCACTGAGAGAACAATTAACTAACAATCAGTTTTCCCGCGCAAACACCAGCAGTATTCCAGGTGATTGCTAGCGTTTAATCAAGCGTATTTGGGTGACAGAGTAAGAATTTATCATTATGATCGGGCTAATTCTGAGCGGGTAGGTAAAAAATGAAAGAACCAAAAATTCCCCTAGTTAATAAGCCAAATGGTATTGGCTTTGGGCGTATTTTAAAAGCAACCAAGTGTTCTATTAAAGGCTTTAAAGCGGCATTTAAAGAAGAGTCGGCATTTCGCTCTGAAATCTATCTAGGGGTGTGTTTATTACCCTTGTCAGTGGTTCTTGCGCAGTCATTAAATCATTGGTTAGTGTTGTTTATTCCTTACTTATTATTGTTAATTGTTGAGTTACTGAACTCGTCGATAGAAGCGCTCACTGACCGAGTAGGGATTGAGTATCATGTATTATCGGGACGAGCTAAAGATATGGCTTCTGCGGCAGTGACATTGAGTTTGCTAATTCTAGCCTTAGTTTGGGGTGTCGCAGTTTACGAAAAGATAGTGAGTTACTTATAAATCAGACACAAAAAAAGCGCCAAACGGCGCTTTTTTCATTTTATCTAACCTATTACAGGCCAGCAGCTGCGCGAAGTGCGTCTGCTTTGTCTGTACGCTCCCAAGGGAACTCATCACGACCGAAGTGTCCGTATGCCGCAGTCGGTTGATAGATAGGACGCTCAAGATCAAGCATTTGGATTAAGCCGTAAGGGCGTAGGTCGAAGTGCTCACGTACTAATTCAATTAGACGCGCTTCTTCTAATTTACCTGTACCAAATGTCTCGATGCTGATAGATGTTGGCTCTGCAACACCGATAGCGTAAGAAACTTGTAGCTCACATTTGTCAGCAAGGCCAGCAGCAACCACGTTTTTAGCAACGTAACGAGCAGCATATGCAGCTGAACGGTCAACTTTTGATGGATCTTTACCAGAGAAAGCACCACCACCGTGACGAGCCATACCACCGTATGTATCAACGATGATTTTACGACCTGTAAGACCACAGTCACCCATTGGGCCACCGATAACGAAACGGCCAGTTGGGTTGATGAAGAACTTAGTTGCGCTAGAGATTAGCTCGGCAGGAAGAACCGGCTTAATGATAGTTTCCATTACCGCTTCAACTAAGTCGTTTTGTGAGATTGAATCACAGTGTTGAGTTGAAAGAACAACGGCATCAATACCAACAGGCTTGCCATTTTCGTATGCAAACGTTACTTGAGATTTTGCATCTGGGCGTAACCAGTTAAGCTCACCGCTTTTACGAACTTCAGCTTGACGCTGAACTAGACGGTGTGAGTAAGTGATTGGTGCAGGCATTAAAACGTCAGTTTCATTACATGCGTAACCGAACATTAGACCTTGGTCACCAGCGCCTTGCTCTTCAGGGCGAGCACGGTCAACACCTTGGTTGATGTCTGGAGATTGTTTACCGATAGTGTTTAGGATTGCACAAGAGTCAGCATCGAAGCCCATGTCTGAGTGCGTGTAACCGATTTCACGTACTGTTTTACGTGTGATTTCTTCGATATCAACCCAAGCGCTAGTTGTGATTTCACCACCAACCATCACCATACCAGTCTTAACGTAAGTCTCACATGCAACACGGGCATGAGAATCTTGCTCAAGGATAGCATCTAGAACCGCGTCAGAGATTTGGTCCGCGATTTTATCCGGATGACCTTCAGAAACAGATTCAGAAGTAAATAAATGTTTTGCCATTGTATTTCTGCTCACAAATATTGCGCTTCACAAACGTCGGTAATAGCGCTAAAAAATTAAGGGGCGTATTTTATCTAAAACAAATATGTTTGCATAGTAATTTTACGCCTAGACGTCTATTTAAAATTACTAATAACGTATTGTTCTTAACAAACGCCCATAATTGGTGCATTTAATGCGGATTTTTAATTGCACTGTACCCTTACAATAAGTAAGAATGGGGCTTCATAAACAACCAGCGCAAATACATAAAGGTAGGAGAATTCATGCCATCACGCAAAGAACTTGCAAATGCTATTCGCGTCTTATCAATGGACGCAGTACAACAGGCCAAATCTGGTCACCCTGGCGCCCCTATGGGCATGGCAGATATCGCAGAAGTACTATGGCGCGATTATCTAAAGCACAATCCAACGAATCCAGAGTGGGCAGACCGAGATCGATTTATTCTTTCTAACGGCCACGGTTCAATGCTGATCTATTCTCTACTGCACTTAAGTGGCTATGACTTACCACTAGAGGAAATTAAAAACTTCCGTCAAATGCACTCAAAAACACCAGGTCACCCAGAGTATGGGTATGCACCAGGTATTGAGACTACTACGGGTCCATTAGGTCAAGGGATCACAAATGCAGTGGGCATGGCAATTGCCGAAAAAGCGCTAGCTGCACAGTTTAACCGTGAAGGTCACGATATTGTTGATCACTTCACGTATGCATTCATGGGCGATGGCTGTTTAATGGAAGGTATTTCACACGAAGCCTGTTCATTAGCCGGTACATTAGGCCTAGGTAAACTAGTTGCGTTTTGGGATGACAACGGCATCTCAATTGATGGTGAAGTAGAAGGTTGGTTCAGCGATGACACACCAGCGCGCTTCAAAGCATACGGCTGGCACGTAGTAAGCGATGTTGATGGTCATAACCCTGATGCAATTCGCGCCGCTATCGAAGAAGCGCGTAGCATCACTGATAAGCCATCATTAATCTGTTGTAAAACAGTGATTGGTTACGGTTCACCTAACAAGTCAGGTAGCCATGACTGTCACGGTGCACCACTAGGTGAAGACGAAATCAAAGCATCTCGTGAGTTCCTAGGTTGGACTGGCGATGCATTTGAAATCCCAGCTGATATCTACAGCGAGTGGGATGGCAAAGAAAAAGGTAAGCAACTAGAAGCAAGCTGGGATGAAAAGTTTGCAGCATACGCAAGTGCACACCCTGAACTTGCTGCTGAATTTAAACGCCGTACAAATGGTGAGTTACCAGCTGATTGGGCTGAAAAGTCACAAGCTTACATCGAAGAGCTACAAGCAAACCCAGCAAACCCAGCAACACGTAAAGCATCACAAAATGCATTAAACGCGTTTGGTCCGTTACTACCAGAATTCATGGGTGGCTCTGCTGACCTTGCGGGTTCTAACTTAACACTTTGGGATGGCTCAAAAGGCCTAGAAGCTAACGATGCTAGCGGTAACTACATTTTCTACGGTGTACGTGAATTTGGTATGTCAGCGATTATGAATGGTATTGCACTGCATAAAGGCTTTATTCCTTACGGTGCTACCTTCTTAATGTTCATGGAATACGCACGCAATGCAGTACGTATGGCAGCATTAATGAAGCAGCCAAGCATCTTCGTTTACACGCACGATTCAATTGGTCTAGGTGAAGATGGTCCAACGCACCAACCTGTAGAACAAATCGCAAGCATGCGTTTGACGCCTAACCTAGTTAACTGGCGCCCATGTGACCAAGTTGAGTCAGCGATTGCATGGCAACAAGCAATTGAGCGTAAAGATGGCCCAACATCACTGATTTTCACTCGCCAAGGCCTTGAGCAACAAACGCGTACTGCACAGCAGTTAGCAGATGTGAAAAAAGGTGGTTACGTACTTAGCTGTGACGGTGAGCCAGAGCTTATCCTTATTGCAACAGGCTCTGAAGTACAGCTTGCACAAGATGCTGCTGCAGAACTTCGTTCACAAGGTAAAAAAGTACGCGTGGTATCTATGCCTTCAACTGACTTATTTGATGAGCAAGACGCTGCGTATAAAGAAAGCGTACTACCAGCAAGCGTTACACGTCGCGTTGCAATCGAAGCGGGCATCGCAGACTACTGGTACAAATATGTAGGTCTAAACGGCGCAGTAGTTGGTATGACGACCTTCGGTGAGTCAGCACCTGCAGGCGAGTTATTCAAGCACTTTGGTTTCACTGTTGAAAACATCGTAAACAAAGCAAACGCCTTGTTCTAAGCTTTAGTCGCTAAAATTTAAAAGCCCGCCCTGTAAAACCACAGCGCGGGTTTTTTTGTGTTTGACTGGTAGGTTGGGTAGAACGGAGTGAAACCCAACACATTCACTATAAACCTCACTCCTCGTGATGTGCTAAAGAACCCTCTTCAATTATCACATCATGCAAATTGTTAAGCTTTCCTAATGTGTTGTAAGAGATTAGTTAATAGGGGCTTTTTGCTATATTATCGTCCAGTCAAAGTAATATTTAAGGAATGAAAATGAAATGGTTGTATATGCTGGCTTTACTGTTAGCTAGTTTTAATAGCTTTGCTTTATGTTTTGATATGCCGTTTTTTCGAGTGGGTGTTTGTGGAGACGATCTTGAAAGTATTAGTATCGATTTACCATTTATTTTATGGGTGCTTGCGGTTGTTTTCTTTGGGCAGTTATTAGTAAAAAGTAAGGTTAATGCTTACTTACTATCTTTACTTTTTATTCTCTCTCTACCACTTAGCCCAATTGTTCTTTTAGTGACTTACAGCTTTAAGTTAATTAGTAGAAATTATAAAAAAGTATTGAGAAAAAGTGAGCAAGAAGATACTCAAGAAGTAGAGGAAAAAAACTTTTCTCTTTCAGACCAAAGCACTTTGATGATCGGTGAATATACATTTAATTACGAAGAAAAAAGCATTTCAAAAGATGAGCAAGTAACTTATTTAGAACCAAAAATGATGCAAGTACTTAGCTATTTAATAGAGCAGCAACCTAGAGTCGTCAGCTTAGAAGAGCTACACAGCAATGTTTGGCAAAATCAAATAGTCACCGACACTGCTATTCGCCGAGTAATTAGTAAGTTGCGAAATGCCTTTTCAGATACTGATACAAAAAACCCTAAATATATAAAGTCCCAGATGAAAAGAGGGTATCAATTTATAGCTGAAGTTTTTAGCTAACTTTTTGATTTATAGGTATTGTTATTGGTGTGATTATAGTTATAACTTTGGTTATAAGTAAGTGATGATTAAGTAATGGCTAAATTATGGTGTAATTTTCAGAGTCATTTAAATTGAAATGACAGAGGCAGTTGCTTGCTTCTTTTTACTTTTAATTTAATAAGGAAATGACCATGAAATACATCATTACAGCAATCACTTTAATATCTATGACAGCACTTACTTTTTACGCACTAAATACAAGTCAGTGTATATCGTTTGATCTTTTATTAGTCGACGTTGCTTTCGGAAGCTGCGAATTGAAGGCTGAAAATACGAGCTTGTTATCGTACCTTATTCTCGCTGGCTGGCTAATTTGTAATTTCTTATATGGTAAGTTTTACATTAATGGAACATCTCCAAGAGTATTAACCCCATTGTTGTTTATTGTTGGTCTACCTGGAACTTTCTTTGTTTTCTTACTTGCTCAGTTTATTAAAGATAATAAAAAGCCAGCTTAAATAATGGTTTTAATTGAATAATCTTCAGTTGCTGCGCACTTGAAATTCGGGCAGGGTGGATTAGATTTAAAACAAAACAACAGGAGTGAGGATGTCTCAGTTTGATAATGTAAGTGTGCTGAAAAAAGCCAATGTGTATTTTGACGGTAAAGTGTCTAGCCGTACTGTGGTATTTGCTGATGGCAGCACGAAAACGTTAGGCTTTATGCAACCGGGTGAGTTTGAATTTGCTACGAGTAAAAAAGAGTTGATGGAGCTTAACGGTGGCAGTTGGCAAGTGCTTTTACCCGGTGAGAGCGAATGGCAAACAATGCAAGCTGGAGAGTCTTTTACCGTTGATGCAAATGTTACCTTTCTAGTAAAGGTCAGCGAGTTTGCCGACTACTGTTGCTCGTACAGTTAATGAGCAGTTGTTAACCTCTTTGAAAAGCCCGTGTGATGCGGGCTTTTGCATATTTTATCCGCAACGCATGATCTAAATCATCTGTGGTTACAATCAATTACTAATTATCTGCAATTTTCGCTTGTGTTAATTCAATTCGCCCCCAATACTAACTGTGAGGTAACAAGAAAAAAGGATACCCTATGAAGATTAATATTTCTGGTCATCATGTTGACGTTACTGAGGCTGTTAGAGCTCATATCAACGAGAAGTTCTCGAAAATTGCTAGCCATTTTCCATCATTAATATCACTCGATATTATTCTTTCAAAAGAACACAATAAGTATCAGGCTGAGATTAGTACAACCTATGAAGGCGCACGTTTATCAGTAAAAGCTGAAGATGATGTGATGTACCCAGCTATCGCAGGTGCTGCTAAAAAACTAGATGCATCACTTAAACATCGTAAAGGGCAAATGAAAGCCAAACTACACGAAAAGCCGGTCAGTACTACACCAGAAATTGCCCACGAAATCATTCAGGAAATGAACCTGAGCTAATTACAGAGCACTAGCCTAAGCGGCTAGACTTAAACTAAATCTGAAAAAGCCAACCGTTGCGAAACGCTTGGCTTTTTTGGTTTTAATATTTAACTATCAGCTGTCAGATTGAAGTTCCAAAAGTTAGCGAGTTGCTAGGGGAAAGAGTAAAGTTAGTGAGTTAGAAAGAGTAAAGGGGAAAGTTTGCGAGTTAGAGACGTAGGAGGCGTTTTAACGCCGAACAAAAATGGAGATATTAGATATCAGTCGTTAGAAGTCAGATTAAAAAACCAAAGAGTAGCGAGTTACTTGACACAATTGGTAGGCAGTCTAGAGTTGCTAACTTGCTAACTTGCTAACTTGCTAACTTGCTAACTTGCTAACTTGCTAACTTGCTCTGCTTCCAATCTCACCTAAAACGCTGTAAGTTGCTTGTTACTAAGAATAAAACACACACAACTTATGCAATCAGCAGTATCAAATTGGCAATCTAAATTAAATGCATTAGGGCCGGGAGTTTTAATGGCTACAGCCGCCATTGGTGGCTCACATCTAGTAGCATCAACACAAGCAGGATCGTTATTCGGCTGGCAGCTATTTTGGCTAATCATTGTAGTAAACGTATTGAAGTACCCATTCTTTCGATTTGGCATGGAGTACACGCTCGCGACCAAACAAAGTTTAGTTGAGGGCTACAAGCAAAAAGGGCCGGGGTATTTCTATAGTTTTATTGCGCTTAATATTGTCGCTGCGGTAGTAAATACTGCGGGGGTTTTATTATTAACGGCCAGTCTGCTGCACTATGCATTACCTGTCACTGTTTCTGTAACCTTATTATGCTGGCTGATTTTAGCTGTGTGTTTGCTCATTTTATTATTAGGGCACTTTAAGGCGCTCGATAATGTCTCAAAGCTCATTATGGGGCTGCTAACGGTTACAACCGTGGCTGCGTTGGTTGTGGCAATTAATAATGGCCCAATGGCCCCAGTTGACTATGTGGGCCCGTCGCCGTATGAGCTTGCCATGCTTGGCTTTATGGTCGCGCTCATGGGCTGGATGCCTGCACCCATTGAAATATCAGCAATCAGCTCACTGTGGCTAAAAGAAAAGCAGCATCAACAAGCCGTGACAAAGCAACAAGGCTTGTTTGATTTTAATTTGGGCTACTGGCTTACCGCAGCACTTGCGTTAGTGTTTTTTTCATTAGGTGTGTTAGTGCAATATGGCCAAGCACAAGCTGTGCAATTAGGTGGAGTCGCTTTTGCAAAGCAGCTAATTGATATGTATGCCCTCACTATGGGCGAATGGGCAAGGCCACTGGTTTCAGGTATCGCTTTTTTATGTATGTTTGGCACCACGCTAACAGTGCTTGATGGCTACGCCAGAACATTAAATGAGTCACATAAACTGCTACCGATTAAACAATCTAAACACAGTTTAAATATGTGGTTATTACTACAAGCATTTGCAGGTATGGCAGTGATTTTATTCTTTAAATCAGCCCTTGGCCCAATGCTCACTTTTGCTATGACCCTCGCTTTTGTAACCACTCCCGTATTTGCATGGCTGAACTTTAGTTTAGTACGCTCAGAACCCAGCATTCATCACTCACCTTTATTACGCACCCTAAGCTGGTTAGGCTTAGCTTATTTGGTGGGCTTTGCGCTGGTGTTTTTGGTTTGGAAGATAATGTAATGGGAGCTGTCAGCTTTCAGCCGTCAGTTTTTAGCTGATCGAGAAGGTGCTTAGTTATTTGCGTTTATAAACAATTGTAACGTTACATTCATTTCTCAGTTTTTATGCTGTTTGACGGCTGACTGATCTGACCCCGATAAAGTAGACACGGGGTTTAATTAACTTGTTCGTATTGCATGGGACTTTTATATCCAAGGGTGCCATGCCTTCTTACTGAGTTGTAGTATTTTTCAATATAAAAATACGTTTGTGTTGTCATTTCACTACGACTCAGTTCATTTAAATTCTTTATCCACTCCTTTTTATACTGCGCGAAGAAGCTTTCTGAGCATGCGTTATCCCAGCAGTTGCCTTTTCTAGACATACTCACTGTGACACCTCTATTAGTTAACCACTTCACTGTTTCCTTTGCGACATACTGAGCTCCTTGGTCTGAATGAAAGAGCAAGTTCGCACCATCTGGGTTGCGTGCTGACCATGCTTTTTTCAGTGTTTTAATAACTAACTCGGCGTTGTTTATCCGGCTTGTTACCCAGCCAACAACCTTACGAGAATACAAATCAAGGATGACGCACAAATACTGCCAACCATCTTTACAGCGTACTTGTGTGATGTCTGATACCCACACGGTATTTGCTGTATCAACATTAAACTGGCGTCGTAATAAATTACTCGCTTTGATTGTACCTTCTTTCTTCGCGCGGCTTGTATAGCGCTTCTTACCTGACTTTGAACGATAGCCAACGCTTTGTAACAGCCTCTGCACACGTCCTTTACTGCAATCAAAGCCATGTGCTACCGCTGCTTCCCAAAGCTTTCTATAGCCTGGGATACAGTGCTCCTGGTCGCTAATATGCTTTAGAAACTTAAGTAACAAACTGTTCTCTTTATGACGTGTGCTAGGTAATTGTTTTAACCATTTATAATACCCAGCCGGCGACACAGATAACCAACTGCACAATTTCTTCACTGTGCGTTTGGCGTCTGTGACCTTGTGGATATATTCGAACCTTATTCTTTTAGGCTGTCGAAGTAGACCTTCGCCTTTTTTAAAACGTCATTCTCCAACTGAGCATCTTCGAGTTGCTTCTCAAGCTTGCGAATTTGGCGCTCTAAATCTGTGTATGATTTGTCAGGGCCTTGGTTCTTAAGTGGCTTTGATGTTTTCTTCTTCGAGGTCATGTGACTTCTCCAACTTGATAGCATGTCAGGATGAATACCGTATTTATTAGCGACCATCTTAACTGTATCTGAGGTGTCTAACGACTCTTGAACGACTTTTATTTTAAATTCGAGGGAATATCTACGCTGTGACTTTACTTTCATGATTACTGACTCCAAAGAGGTGTCTACTTTTATGGAGTCAGATCAGACGGCTGACGGCTGACGGCTGACGGCTGACGGCTCTAACTCAACTCCCTAATCGCATTACTAATCCCGTCTAGCGTGAGTGGGTACATGCGGTTGTCCATTAACTGCTTTATAAAATCAATTGATTGATAATAGCGCCAGTGTTCAACGGGTTGTGGGTTGAGCCAAGCGACTTTATCAAAGTGATTGGTTATGCGGTTTAGCCAAGCGCTGCCGGGCTCTTCATTCCAATGCTCAACGCTGCCACCGGGGTAGGCGATTTCGTAGGGGCCCATAGTGGCATCACCAACAAAGATCACCTTGTAGTCGCTGGTGAACTTGTTAATCAAGGTCATGGTATCAATGACGTTAGAGTGACGACGTTTGTTGTCTTGCCAAACATGCTCATACAAACAGTTATGAAAATAGTAAAACTCAAGGTGCTTAAATTCGCTGTGAGCAGCGCTAAATAGCTCTTCGCAGGTATGAATGTAATCATCCATTGAACCGCCGATATCAAATAGCATCAATACTTTTACTGCATTGTGGCGCTCAGGTGCCATTTTTACATCGAGCATGCCGCCTTGCTTTGCAGTTGCGCGGATGGTTTCGGTTAAATCGAGACTGTCGCTGGCACCAGTACGGGCAAATTTACGCAGTTTTTTTAGGGCGAGTTTAATGGTGCGCGAGCCGATTTCACGGTCACTATCAAGGTTTCGGTAGCTGCGTTTATCCCATACTTTTACCGCACGGCGATGTCGGTTTCCGTCTTGACCAATACGCACACCTTCAGGGTTATAACCATAGGCGCCAAATGGCGAAGTGCCACCGGTACCTACCCACTTATTGCCCCCTGCATGGCGTTTTTGCTGCTCTTCAAGGCGTTGCTTGAGGGTTTCCATGAGTTTATCAAGGCCGCCCATGGCTTGTAATTGCGCCTTTTCTTCTTCGCTTAAGTGTTTTTCAAACTCTTTGCGTAGCCAATCATTAGGCAAGTCGTGTTGCTGTTTTAAACTTTCGAGCAGATCAAGGTCGGCCACGCCACTAAAGTAATCTGCAAAGGCTTTATCAAAACGATCAAAGTGGGTTTCGTCTTTTACCATGATGGTACGCGCCAAATAATAAAACGCGTCAACGTCGGCAAAAATAACCCCTTGCTTGAGCGCATTGATCAAATCAAGTAGCTCTCGCAAACTAACAGGTAAGCGGTATTCTCGAAGCTTGAAGAAAAACGCAATTAACATATTAACGGCGGCTCATAAACGCAAGTTTTTCGACTAAGCTAATGTCTTGCTCGTTCTTTAATAACGCGCCAAACATTGGCATTAAGCCGCCTTTTTGGCTTTTATCATGCAGTGTTTTAGCGTCTATATCTTCAGCCATTAGCAGTTTTAACCAATCAAGCAATTCGCTGGTTGATGGTTTTTTCTTAATGCCGTTTACTTCACGTAGATTAAAGAACACCTCAAGTGCTTGGCGAACTAGGTCTTGTTTAACATGCGGGTGATGCACATCGATAATTTGTGCCATTTCTTCACTACTAGGGAAATCAATGTAATGGAAGAAACAGCGACGTAAAAAGGCATCTGGCAGCTCTTTTTCATTATTCGACGTAATGATCACAATCGGACGTTGCTTTGCAATAACGCGCTCGCCGGTCTCATAAACATGAAACTCCATTTTATCGAGCTCTAATAGCAAGTCGTTGGGAAATTCAATATCGGCTTTGTCGATTTCATCAATCAATAGCACAGGGCGTTTGTTATGTTGCTCACCATAAGTAAAGGCTTGCCATAATTTCCCTTTTACAATGTAGTTGCTGATATCGTGCACTCGCTCGTCACCTAACTGGCTGTCGCGAAGGCGCGATACCGCATCATATTCATACAGGCCTTGCTGCGCCTTAGTGGTTGATTTGATGTGCCATTGAATTAGCGTGGTGTCTAAACTTTTTGCAAGCTCCTCGGCCAGCATGGTTTTACCTGTGCCGGGCTCACCTTTTATTAGCAGCGGCTTTTCGAGCAAGATCGCTGCGTTAACCGCTTGTTTTAATGAGTTACTGGCAATGTAGTTATCGGTTGAATTAAAAAGCACGATGTCACCTTATCTGGTCTGAGCAGTGATTAATAACGTCATGATGCCACAGTTAGTCGGCGTCTGAAAGGTATGCAAAACGCGGTATCGTTTTACCCTCCACAGTGACGGTTTCTGTAAACATACTAAGCGGGCGTGCCCACATGCCAAATTCGCCATATAGCGCTTGATAAATTACCAGTGGCTCATTCGTTTCGCTATGAGTAGCAACATATTCAACTTTGTATTTTGGACCTTTGTAATGTTGGTAAATACCGGGTTTGATTGTCATGTGTTTATCTCGCATCTTGGAGTCATTTGGGTATAATTGCAGTTTGCACATTTTACGCTGAAACAAACTGCCTAAACTATGAATTATATTTCGTTAGATGAATACAAAAAAGCCTGGGTTTTTCGTCATAAAGATATGCCGATAAGCAGCGAAGACGCAGCGCAAATAAAACCAATGAGTGCTGAACGCGCTGCGGTTTTATGGACTACCATGGTGAGCCGCGAGCATGATCACCCTGACTTTTTTGATAAAACAGATTGGTGCGGCAAAGACGACAGCTTTTCAGAGACCATTAACTGGGAAAGTGCATGGGAAGCTGGCGACGAGCAGTTACCAGAAGAAATCCTTAACCACTTGGCGTGGGAAGCAAACACCACTGTTTATTTTTGCATGGCTCGCGACAACATCATTGAAACCAGCTTTGCTGTTTTTAAACGTTGTTGGCAAAACTTTATGTTTTTAGCTGATGGTAGTTTGTTATTAGGTAAAAAGCGTGATGCAGTGGTGCAGTTTTTAGAAACTGGTAACGCAAAATTGGGTAAAAAAGGCGCAGTAAAGTAGCGCTCAATAAACGCTCTATGCTATAAAACAGTCAAGCAATTGTTTTATCAGAGCGCGCATTGTCTAAACCAACTTCACAGAGCGAACACTCGCAACAAGCCGAAATTTGGCAAACTGATGCCGAGCGAGCTTTGTATGCGCAGTTATGTAATGCATTTTATGCTCGTGAGATCCCGCGTTTAGTTGATGAACCTGATACAGCAAGGCTAAAACGTTTATTAGCAAGCCTGCCTTACTATATTGAGCGTTTAGCTATGCGTATTGTCAGTGGTGATGCACCACTACAGCTCGATTCACAAAATGGCAGTTGGCTTGAAAAACAAAAAACAACGCCGCCTGTTTATAATAAAAAAGACTCAAAAGACTTTTATAGTCAACATGCTAAGCGCGGGTTAATTGTTCCCGTGCTAATTAATGACGAGCAATGTACAACCGTGCGCATAGACAGCTTAGATCAAGTAAGCGACAATAAGGTACATTGCAACGAGCTTGGTTGGTTTGATACTTCCGGTGAATCGCTAGAAAACACGCATATTCAATTGCTTAAGCCTGCAAAGGCGGTGATGGCTGCGGCGTGTTGCGGTCATCAATGGCAATTTAATAAACGCATCACACCTAAGCGTTTGTCATTAAGAGAAATGCTGTTAGCAAGCAATATAAATTGGCGTAATTTAAAACGCCCTTTGACTTAATTTAACCGCGAAGGAGTGTTCAATGCGGGTTTTTCAATTCGCCTTGTTGTGTTTGGCTTTATTTATTCAGTACCGCTTATGGTTTGGCCATAATGGGGTGCAAGATTACACTCGTTTAAAACAAGCGGTTACCTCTCATCAAGACACCAATGCGAAATTATTAAAGCGCAATAAAGTGCTCAAAGCCGATATTGAAGACTTAAAACTCGGTCAAGAGGGCATCGAAGAGCGGGCGCGTAATGAATTAGGAATGATTAAACCTGGCGAAACCTTTATTCGCGTATTACCAGGTCAACAGCAAAATGAACACTAAGCAAACTATCACCGCCATTGTTCCCGCTGCGGGAGTTGGCAGTCGAATGCAGCATTCGGCGCCAAAGCAGTATATTGAACTTGCGGGTAAAACTATTTTAGAACATACCCTAAGTAAACTTGCAGAACTTAACGAATTAAACACCATCAAAGTAGCAATTAGCGATGATGACGGCTACTTTGCTGATTTACCACACATAGATAAGCGTATTGAGCGTGTGAGTGGTGGTAAAGAGCGCGCTGATTCTGTGCTTAACGCCTTGCTATCACTTGCTGACAACCCACCTGATTGGGTACTTGTTCACGATGCGGCAAGGCCGTTAGTGTGTCTTGCTGATATTCAGCGTTTAATAACTGAATGTATCGCTGCCAATGAAGGCGGTATTTTAGCGTCAAAAGTAAAAGACACCATTAAGCGCGGTCATACCCACAGTGAGCAAACGGTGCCACGTGATGATTTATGGCAGGCACTCACCCCTCAGCTTTTCCCTTATCAAGCGCTGACTAATGCGCTATCAAGTGCCCTTAAAAATGGTGTGACTATCACTGATGAGGCATCGGCAATTGAATGGGCTAAGCAGCCTGTTAAGCTGGTTGCAGGTCGCAGTGACAACATTAAAATCACCACCCCAGAAGATTTAGATTTAGCAGCATTTTTACTGCAAAAACAACAAAACGAGAGTACCTCATGATTCGAATTGGCCATGGCTTTGATGTACACAAATTTGGCGGCGAAGGCCCGTTGGTAATTTGTGGTGAAAAAATAGATTACCCACAAGGCTTTTTAGCTCATTCAGATGGTGATGTTGCCATTCACGCATTGTGTGATGCCATTTTAGGCGCATTGGCAATGGGTGATATTGGCAAGCATTTCCCTGATACTGCTAGCGAATACGAAAATATTGATAGCCGAATTTTACTACGCCACGTGGTTGGGCTTGCTAAAGAGCAAGGTTATGTACTTGGCAATGCCGACGTCACGATTGTTGCGCAAGCACCAAAAATGTTGCCACATATTCAAGCTATGCGTGAAAACTTATGCCAAGACCTTGAAGCTGATATTTCACAAGTTAATGTGAAAGCAACAACCACTGAGAAGCTTGGGTTTGAAGGTCGTAAAGAAGGTATCTCAAGCCACGCAGTGGTGATTATGAGCAAACAAAGCGCATGAGTGAGTTAAACTACCTATACGGTAAACCTCTTTCTAAGGCTGACTTTAAAACTCATGCTGAAGACTTCATGGTTGATGAAGACTTAGGTATTGAGTTTACCGGTTCTGGTGAACATGTTTGCTTGCAGGTTGTAAAAAAAGGCGAAAATACTCAGTTTATTGCGAAACGCATTGCCGAAAAAGCAGGGGTATCTCCACGTGATGTGAGTTATGCAGGCTTAAAAGACCGTCATGGCGTGTGTACCCAATGGTTTAGCGTGCCAGTTCCCATTAAAAAGCACATAGAATTTAGTGAGCTGAATAACGAGCAGTTTTTTGTAATATCGCAACAGCGCCATAACCGTAAGCTCAGAACTGGCTGCCATAAAGGCAATCGCTTTACCATTACATTACGTAATGTCACTGAGCCGCTGGATATTTTGTGCCGTATCAACGCGGTGCGTGCTGGTGTGCCTAATTACTTTGGTGAGCAGCGCTTTGGCCATGGTGGTCACAACCTTGAAATGGCAAAGCGCATGTTTGCTGGTGAGCGTATCCGCGATAAAAAATTGCGTGGCTTAGTTATTTCAGCTGCGCGCTCTTATGTATTTAATGAGATCGTGAGTATGCGAGTTGCCGAGCATGGCCTTGCGAAAACAATGCACCGCGAAGTGTTTATGCTCAGCGGCAGTAATGCATTTTTTGAAGACAATATTAGTGATGACAATATTGCGCGCTTAGCGTCTGGCGATATTGTGATGTCGGCACCTATGGTTGGTAAAGGCGAAAAAGGCCTGACCGAAACCGAAAAAGTGTGGCTCGAACCTTATCAGTCTTGGATAGATGGCCTTAGCGAACTTGGCCTTAAGAATGAGCGTAGAATGTTACGACTTATTCCTGATTCATTAGCTGTTGAAACGATTGATGAAACTACTTTAAAGTTAAGTTTTGGTTTACCAAAAGGCTGTTTTGCTACCGCCCTGCTGCGTGAGCTGGTGGACTATCAAGATACAAGCCCCAGAGAACAAAAACAAAAGGATGCGTAAATGAAAATCTTATTGAGCAATGATGATGGCGTACATGCTAAAGGGATTGCGGTTTTGTATCATGCATTGACGCAAATAGCAGATGTGACCTTAGTAGCGCCAGATCGTAATTGTAGTGGCGCAAGTAATTCATTAACGCTCATGAATCCACTTCGTGCAACTATCCTTGATAATGGCTTTATTTCGATTAATGGCACGCCGACTGACTGTGTGCATTTGGGAGTTAATGAATTAGTCGAGCAGCAGCCAGATCTAGTGGTTGCAGGAATAAACCACGGCGCCAACCTAGGTGATGATACCTTGTATTCAGGTACAGTAGCAGCGGCCACTGAAGGGCGCCACTTAGGACTGCCGGCGATTGCTGTGTCGTTATGCTCTAAAGAAGGAAATCACTTTGAAACTGCAGCTGCGGTTGCGGTGAGTATTATCAAAGAGTTGGCATCGCACCCATTACCGAAAGATCAAATCATCAACTTAAACGTGCCAGATATTCCGCTTACAGAGCTTAAAGGAGTTAAGGTAACCCGTTTAGGTTCGCGTCATAAAGCTGAAACCATGACGAAACAACAAGACCCATGGGGCCGTGACATTTATTGGTATGGTACCCTTGGCGCTGAAAGTGATGCAGGTGAGGGCACTGATTTTTATGCCATTAATAATGGTTATGCATCAGTGACCCCACTTAGTGTTGATATGACGGCGAAAGAGAGCTTACAAGCCGTCGATAGCTGGTTAGCAAATATGGAGATTAATAGTGCTGACTAATTATAATCGCAGTGCACTGGCATTAGCTGAATTATTAAAACGCGAGGGTGTAGAAGACAGTACTGTGCTTGAAGCGATTGCCTCAACACCCAGACACATTTTTATTGATGATGTTTTGCAGCACAAAGCTTATCAAAATACCGCATTGCCAATCGGTCAAGGACAAACGATTTCGCAGCCATATATTGTCGCACGCATGACAGAGCTGCTTCGCTTAGCAGGCGTACGTGATAAAGTGCTCGAAATTGGCACAGGCTCTGGCTACCAAACGGCAATATTGGCAAAAACCTTCACTAAAGTGTGCTCGGTAGAGCGTATTAAAGCATTGCAATGGCAAGCAAAACGCCGTTTGCATAAGCTTGATTTATATAATGTCACCATGAAACACGGTGACGGTTGGCAAGGCTGGCAGTCGCAAGCTCCATTTGAGGGGATTATTGTTACTGCCGCTGCGGCCACTATGCCACAAGGACTTCTGGCACAACTTGCTGATGGGGGCGTTATGATTGCACCTATCGGTGAGCAAGATCAGCAATTAATGATGGTCGTTAGAAATGGCGACACTTTTACAGAACATAAAGTTGCACCAGTACGATTTGTACCTTTGGTACCTGGTGATATTGAATAGGACGTTATACTTTGAAGTTGTTTACTAAGTTATATGATATGGCGCTGGTATGGGCTAAACACCGTCATGCGGAGCGTTATTTAGCAGGGATGAGTTTTGCTGAATCTGTTTTTTTTCCGGTGCCACCGGATGTCATGCTAGCCCCTATGTCGCTTGCTCAGCCAGATAAAGCATGGCGCTTTGCCAGCTTTACGACTATTGCTTCAGTGATTGGCGGTATTTTAGGTTACTTACTTGGCTTTTGGTTATTCGAACCTGTAGTTGAGCCGCTGATTGCGCAAATGGGTTGGCAAGCTAAATTTGACACAGCGCTAAGTTGGTTTGAAAACTATGGTGTATGGGTGGTGTTTTTAGCGGGCTTCTCTCCTATACCTTATAAGGTTTTCACCATAGGTGCAGGTTTGATGCAAATGGCATTCTTGCCATTTTTAATTGCCTCGGCAATAGGTCGTGGCGCGCGTTTCTTCTTAGTGTCGGCTTTAATGAAGTGGGGCGGCGTTAAAATGGAGCAAAAATTACGTCAATATGTTGAAGCGCTTGGCTGGGGATTAGTTGTTTTAGTTGTGGTTGCGTACTTTTTACTACGATAACCCGTAAAACCATTAAACTAGTACGATAAGGAGCATTTTACGATGAGCAGGCAGTTAACAGTCTATGTTACTTTGTTTCTTAGTATTTTGCTCTTTGGTTGTACTTCTCGCGAAGCACCGGCACCGGTTAGTAGTTTAGATAATAAAGTTAAACCCGCCACACGCAAAGTAAATATCTCTGGCTCAAAATATGTAGTCAAAAAGGGCGATACTTTGTATTCAATTGCTTTTAGCGCTCAGCAAGATTTTCGAACACTCGCAAAAATAAACGATATTCCAGCACCTTATACCATCTTCCCTGGGCAGAGTATTTCGCTCACAAAATCGGCACAAAAATCAAAAAAGACGAAAAAATATACGAATTCGAGTAAAAAGTCTACTGTTTCTATACAAAAAAATAACAAAAAATTAAAGAAAGGGCTTGATCAGCCAAAACAACGAGAGTATGTTCAGAAACAAGCCAACAAAATAATTAGTGAAAAAAAGCGTAATTCTAATGCTAAAGTTGTATGGGGCTGGCCTGCAAAAGGTAAAGTCACAAAACGCTTCTCTAATAAAGAGAACGGCTTTAAAGGATTACAGATCACTAATAAACAAGGGGCTTCTGTTTTAGCTGCTGCACATGGAACTGTGGTATACGCGGGCAACGCATTGAGGGGGTACGGTAATTTAATCATATTGAAACACAATGATGATTACCTAAGCGCTTACGCGCACAATTCAAAGTTGCTTGTAAAGGAAAAACAGGAAGTAAAGGCAGGGCAGAAAATAGCAGAAATGGGCAGTTCAGACTCTTCGGTTACGGCTTTGAGATTTGAAATTCGTTATCGGGGTCAAGCAGTCAATCCTGCTAAGTATCTACCTTAGCCATTTAGGGTATTGATAAAGTGATTTAGCTCAATCACATATTTGCTCGGGAGGACGCTTATGGGTCACACAGCAAAACTTGAGAAAAAAACTGACGCGATTGACGATAAATTTGATGACACGGTAGTCGAAGAAGAGTCTTCTGAATTACTTGAAGAAGTCGACAACGAAGATGAAATTTTTGCAAAAGAAGAAGTTGCCAAGAATTTAGATGCTACACAGCTGTATCTTGGTGAGATTGGTTTTTCTCCGCTGCTAAGCGCAGAAGAAGAAGTTTATTTTGCTCGAAAAGCACTGAAAGGCTGTGAAGCCTCTCGCAAGCGAATGATTGAAAGTAATTTACGTTTAGTGGTGAAAATTGCCCGCCGCTATAACAACCGTGGCCTTGCGCTACTAGACCTTATTGAAGAAGGTAATTTAGGCCTTATCAGAGCCGTTGAGAAATTTGACCCAGAACGTGGTTTTCGTTTTTCAACTTATGCAACTTGGTGGATACGTCAAACTATCGAACGTGCCATCATGAACCAAACACGTACGATTCGTTTACCTATTCACGTGGTTAAAGAGCTTAATGTTTATTTAAGAACAGCCCGTGAATTAACGCAGAAACTTGACCATGAACCAACCGCAGAAGAAATTGCAGAGTGCTTAGATAAGCCGGTTGAAGATGTCACTAAGATGCTGCGTTTAAACGAAAAAATCACCTCGGTGGATACACCTATCGGCGGTGAAAATGACAAAGCGTTATTAGATATTATCGCCGATGAAAAAGACTATGGTCCAGAGGGCGAAGTACAGAGTAATGACATTAACAAGCACATTGTTGATTGGCTTGGAGAGTTAAACCCAAAACAGCGTGAAGTACTCGCTCGTCGTTTTGGTTTACTAGGCTATGAGCCATCAACCCTTGAAGATGTTGGTCGTGAAATAGGTTTAACACGGGAACGTGTAAGACAAATTCAAGTTGAAGCATTACGTCGCTTAAAAGACATTTTGCAACACGAAGGTTTAAGTACAGATAGCCTATTCGACCAATTCACCTGATTTGACAACAATACATAGGCCTTCGGGTCTAGAACACACAAAAAAGCTGACGTTACGTCAGCTTTTTTTATATCTACTCAAAATTTAAAGTAAATCTTTTAATTGATACAGTAGTTGGTGTGCTTGTCTTGGCGTTAAGCTATCTGGATCAAGCTGTTTTAAGGTTAATTCAAGCTCAGAAGGCTCATCATCAAAACTTAATGTTTGCTGTTGTTGCTCAATAGGAGCAGTAACAGGTTGATGGTTCTCAAGCATTTTAAGCTTTTGTTTTGCTTGTTGGATAACCGCTTTTGGTACACCAGCCAAGGCAGCAACTTGTAAACCAAAGCTCTTGCTTGCTGCGCCTTCAAGCACGGTATGCATAAAGGCAATGGTGTCGTTGTGCTCAATGGCATCTAGGTGCACATTAACTAACCCCGTTTTTTGCTCGGCCAGTTCGGTTAACTCAAAATAGTGGGTTGCAAACAAAGTTTTAGCAGCAATTTTTGATGCTAAATAATCAGCCGTTGCATAGGCAAGCGATAAGCCATCATAAGTTGAGGTACCGCGACCAATTTCATCCATCAGTACCAGTGATTGTGCTGTGGCGTTATTTAAAATAGTTGCTGTTTCGGTCATTTCAACCATGAAGGTTGAGCGTCCTGATGCTAGGTCATCACTTGCGCCAATACGCGTAAAGATACGGTCAATATTCCCAATTTCTGCACTATCAGCAGGAACGTAACAACCAATGTGAGCCATTAGAACAATAAGTGCAGTTTGGCGCATATAGGTCGATTTACCACCCATATTTGGACCTGTGATAATCAGCATTTTACGGTCGTTATTAAGCTCTACAGGGTTAGCTATAAACGGGTCTTTCATTACCTGCTCTACTACCGGGTGGCGACCTTGCTTAATACTGATGTTATCGTTATCGCACAGAGTTGGCTTAGCATAATTAAGCGCTTGTGCACGTTCGGCTAAATTGTTCAGTACATCTAAATCTGCTAGAACAGCTGCCATTGTTTGTAGCTGCTCAATGTGCGGAGCAATAAACTCAAAGAGTTGCTCGTAAAGCTGTTTTTCAAGCGCTAGCGCTTTTGACTGGCTACCAAGTACTTTATCCTCATGCTCTTTAAGCTCTGGGATAATATAGCGCTCATTATTTTTTAGCGTTTGGCGGCGAATATAATCCGCAGGAACCAAGTGCGAGTTCGCACGGCTTACTTCAATAAAAAAGCCATGCACTTTGTTATAACCAATTTTTAAGGTGCTAATGCCAGTGCGCTCACGCTCACGCTCTTCAAGCTTTTCAAGAATATCGGTAGCACCTTGGCTTAGCGCTCGCCATTCATCAAGTTCGCTGTTGTAACCTGGTGCAATCACACCCCCATCACGAATAAGCACCGGTGGGGTTTCGATTACAGCACGCTCTAGTAAATCTTGTAGTTCAGGTAACTGTTGCGACTTAGCAATAATTTGACTAATACGCGGATCGTTAGCATCTAGTAATAGTTCGTGAAGTGGCGCGAGAGCTTGCAGCGCGCTACGCAGGCGCGTTAAATCTCGCGGCCTAGCAGTGCAAAGCGCTAGGCGTGCAATAACACGTTCAATATCGCCAATTTGCTTTAATGACTCTTGTAGCTCACCACATAATTGCGCATCGATAATTGCGCTAATTGCGTTTAGTCGAGAGTTGAGCTCTGTTTTGCTGCGCACAGGGGTATGAATACGACGCTTTAATAAGCGTGAACCCATAGCTGTGGCTGTTTTATCAAGTACTTGAGCAAGAGTGTTTTCGTAACCACCCGATAAATTAACCGTTAGTTCAAGGTTTTTACGAGTTGCTGCATCTAAGATCACCGCGTGTTCGTTTTGTTCAAGGGTGATTGCACGGATATGCGGTAGGGCAATACGCTGAGTGTCTTTTACGTATTGCATTAAGCAGCCTGCAGCGACTAAAGCTGCGTGTGCTTTGTCTACTCCAAAACCAACTAAATCTTTGGTGCCAAATTGGTCGCAAAGTAAATGCTGCGCAGTATCTAGATCAAATTCCCATTCCGGGCGACGACGCGCGCCTTTGATATGTTCAATTAAGTGCACATTTGCAAATGTTTCACTGTAAAGTAGCTCAGCAGGGGCTAAACGCTGTAATGTTGAGCTAAATGCTTCGTCGGTATTAACTTCTAACACATTGAACCGGCCAGAGTTAATATCTAAATAAGCAATACCATATAGGCCTTGTTTGTTTTGCCATACACTGGTTAGCAGGTTGTCTTGGCGTTCTTGTAATAATGCTTCGTCAGAAATTGTGCCCGGTGTAACAATACGTACAACTTTACGCTCAACAGGGCCTTTGCTAGTCGCTGGGTCACCAACTTGTTCACAAATAGCTACTGACTCACCCATTTGTACAAGGCGAGCTAAATAGTTTTCGACTGCGTGATAGGGTACGCCCGCCATTGGAATGGGGTCGCCACCGGCTTTACCTCGATGGGTTTGAGAAATATCAAGAAGTTGCGCTGCACGCTTGGCATCATCAAAGAAAAGTTCGTAAAAGTCGCCCATACGATAAAACAATAAAATATCCCGATGCTCGGCTTTTATTTTTAGATACTGCTGCATCATAGGGGTTTGTTGTTTTATAGTGTGCGGTGCATAAAGATCAAACGACATGTATTTACCCAAAGGCTGAATATGGAATTACATCAAGAGATTAAAACACTTGCTGCGAAATTAGGAGCTATTTTAACGGATAAACGCTTATGGATCACTACCGCAGAATCATGCACTGGCGGTGGAGTGAGTTATGCATTAACCGATACCCCTGGCAGCTCTAATTATATTGACCGAGCGTTTGTTACTTATAGTAACCAAGCAAAACATGAGCTCATTGGCGTTAGCGAGCAAACCTTAAACAGCTTTGGTGCGGTGAGTGAGCAAACCGTTGTTGAAATGGCATCGGGGGCGGCAAAAGCTGCAAACGCAGATATCGCAATAGCTATTTCGGGGATAGCAGGCCCCGGTGGTGGAACACTGGATAAACCTGTGGGATTAGTATGGTTTTGCATTCATTTTGCTGGTCAAAACTACCCAAGTCAGCAAGTTTTCTCTGGCGATCGAGCTGAAGTTAGACTGCAAGCTATTGTTTACTCATTAAAAAATATAATTGAATTGATAAAATCTGAAAATTAGCTTGATACTGTGATTTCATACAGTATACTGTCTGCATTAGCCGGATTTGGAGAACAGAATGAACGATAACAAACAAAAAGCCTTAGACGCTGCTTTATCACAAATTGAGCGTCAATTTGGTAAAGGCTCAATTATGAAACTGGGCGACAATAAAGCCCTAGATATTGAAGCAATCTCAACAGGTTCACTAGGTATCGATATCGCATTAGGTATTGGTGGTTTACCTACGGGTCGTATTGTTGAAGTGTATGGTCCTGAATCATCAGGTAAAACAACGCTTACTTTACAAGTTATCGCTGAAGCTCAAAAGCAAGGTAAAACGTGTGCATTCGTAGATGCTGAGCACGCTCTAGATCCTGTATACGCACAAAAATTGGGTGTAAACATTGATGACTTACTTGTTTCTCAACCAGACACGGGTGAGCAAGCATTAGAAATCTGTGACATGTTAGTTCGTTCAAGTGCTGTTGATGTTGTGATTGTTGACTCGGTAGCAGCTTTAACACCTAAAGCTGAAATCGAAGGTGACATGGGTGACTCACACATGGGTCTACAAGCTCGCTTAATGTCACAGGCATTACGTAAGCTTACAGGTAACATCAAGCGTTCAAACACACTATGTATTTTCATCAACCAAATCCGTATGAAAATTGGTGTTATGTTTGGTAACCCTGAAACAACGACAGGTGGTAACGCACTTAAATTCTACTCTTCAGTACGTATCGATATTCGTCGTATTGGTTCTGTGAAAGAAGGCGACGAGGTTGTAGGTAACGAAACCCGCGTTAAAGTTGTTAAGAACAAGGTTGCTCCGCCGTTTAAACAAGCTGAGTTCATCATTATGTATGGTGAAGGTATTTCTAAACAAGGCGAGTTAATTGACCTAGGTGTTAAGCATAAGATTGTTGAAAAATCAGGTGCTTGGTACAGCTACAATGGCAGCAAAGTTGGTCAAGGTAAAGCAAACTCAATTAAGTTCTTAAAAGACAACCCAGAGATCGCAGATGAGATCGAAGGTAAGTTACGTGAGATGCTATTACTTCAGGCAACTGAACAACCAGAAGATGGTGAAGATGCAGGCCTATTAGCTGAAGACGAGCTATAAACACCGCAAAAGAGTACAGTTAAGCGTGATTTGACCCGCACTTAACACAAAAAAGACCGCTACATAGTTAGCGGTTTTTTTATGGGTGAAAGTTAGAAAGGGGAAAGTTAGCAAGGGCAAAGTTAGCAAGAGTAAAGTTAGAAAGAGTAAAGTTAGAAAGAGTAAAGTTAGAAAAGGTAAACTTTACTCTTGCAACTCTTTCATGAAAAAGCCGCATATAATGCGGCTTTTCATGTACTTAAAGCTTAAAACTTTCAGCTTCTAGCTCAAGCTTAAAGCTGCCAGTTGAAAGACACTGAGTAGTTACGCGGTGCGCCGTAATAACCTTGAGCCCAGAAAAGACTATGGATGTACTTTTCGTTGGTCACGTTATTAACGTTCAAGTTAACGCTCATATTGTCGTTAATATCGTACGTTGCCATTAGGTTTAATAGGCCGTACGCATCTTGCGTTGTGGTGATAAGTGCAGCATTCGTAGCCGCATCACGCACTTGTACGCGCTTTGTATCGTCTTGCCAACGATAGTTTAAGCCAAAGGTTAAACCATCAATCTCAGGCACTTTATGAGTTACAGCAAGTTTGAATTGGTTTTCAGGCGTGTAGTCTTTTACTAACTCATCACCATCAATGTTTAGATTGCTGTAGCTGAAGCTTGCACTTAGTGTTTCGTTGATTTGACCACTAAGTTCTACTTCAATACCATCGCTGTTAATACCATCTGCGCCATAGTAGCGAGTGTCATCAGGTAATGAATCAGGGATAGCAACGGCAAGGCCAACTTGTTTAGCGTCAAAGTAAGCAACTGTTACAAATAAGTCGTCATCAAGTAGCTGTGCTTTCACACCAACTTCGCTGCTTTTACCTGTGATTGGATCTAAGTAATCACCATTGATGTCACGCTCTGTTTGCGGTACGAAGGTTTCTGTGTAGCTTGCGTAAGTTGAGAAGTTTTCGTTGATATCATAAACAGCACCGAAGTATGGCACCGTTTGGTCGCTATCTTTGTCTTTTGCAACGCCGTAAGAGGCACCTTCAGTTTCCCAATTTACTTGGCTCACACCTGCTAAAATGCTGAATGCGTCAGTTGCACGAATGCGTGTTGAAATATATGCAGAGCGTTGACGGCTAGTGATATCAGCTCCTGTTAAACCATCAGTAAGTGTTGGTACTGGCGCTACACCGTCCCAACCACCTAGCTCAGGCATTGCAGGGAAACCATTGCCTGTAGTGTAGTCATACAATGATTTATCTTTGTTATCCATATCTGCTTGGTTTACACCAAATGACAGATCATGTTCCATACCAAATAAATCAAACTTACCTGTGGCGTAGATATCTAAAATGTCGTGCTTATCTTTGTGGTCATATTCACTGGCATAGCCAGTTAGGCCAAGGCCTGTTTCTCTGTCTGGGGTGCCGTAAACATAGAAAAGCTCAGAATCTTGCTCATTTTCTAAGTGCGCGTAGCTTGCTTTTAAGAACCAAGTATTGGTGATTGCTTGCTCAATTGATAAGAACAGCTGCTCAGTTGTGTTATTCCAGTATGACCAATCAGACGCTGTGCTAGTTGAAGCGTCAAAGTTTGTTGCTGAACCATCGCTGTAATAAAGCGGTAAAGCACCCCACAGTGGGCTATCAGCATCTTTCTTTTGATTTACATAGTTTGCAGTTACTACTGTGCTGTCAGTTAACTGACCTTCGTAGGCTAGGTAATAAATTGTTTTATCTTGCTCGTAACGATCAAGGTATGACTCAGTTTTGTGCTTGGTGAATACAGCACGTACAGCGTGGTTTTCGTTGATAGCAGTTGAAGCGTCAAGCTCTAAACGCTTGTTATCCCAAGAACCATACGATACAGACGCATTTACTTGCGTTTGATAAGTAGGGCGCTTTAGAACCATGTTGACTGTTGCTGATGGGTTACCAGCACCTGTCATTAAACCATTGGCACCACGTACAATTTCAACACTATCGAAAATAGAAGTATCAAGAGTACCTTGGATTGAACCGTTGTCTTGCGGCATACCCATGCCATTAACTTGGAAGTTGGTGATCTCAAAACCACGAGCTTTAAAATAAGTACGGTCAGTTTCTATTTGCTCAACAGTCACACCCGGTGTGCTTTCAAGTACAGCGTTTAAATTATCGAGTGAGAAGTCATCCATTAGCGCACGTGATACAACAGAGATTGACTGTGGCGTTTCTTTAATTGTTAGCCCTAATTTGGTTGCTGACTGTGCTTCTTCAGTGATGTAGTTTTTATGATGCTGGCCATACACGGCAATTTTTTCAATTGCTTGTTCTTCTTTTTGTTGTTCTGCAAAAGCGTGGCCACTTAAAAGTGCTGAGGTCACAAGGCTTAATTGAGATAAGCGCAAAAATTTTGTTGATGACATGCAAAGTTCCAATTAGTTCAATGAATAGTGAAATTAATGCGTAATTTAATCTAAATGAAAATAATTTGCAATTAGGGTTTTCTGTTTTAGTGAATAATTGTTTGCAAAAAAGTTTAAAGGGCACAGAAATATAAAAAGAAGATATAAAAAAAGCGGCCGAAGCCGCTTCAGGAAGTAAAATAAGTTTAAATCTTAAAATACGTATTTTGCAGAGAACTGCAGACGGTCCATATCGCCGTCAACACCGCTTTCTAGCTCACGCTCAGCATGTTTAAACTCAACACCAAATGTAAGCTTTTTAACAGGCGAATATAAAAGGTTGGCACTATAGCTTTGGCTCATTTCTGTAGGGTCGCCAGTCACAGCAAGTAAATCTGTGTTGTTATCTGCTGAGAAGAATGAATAAAGGAAAGTTGAGCGCCATTGGCTGTTCCAGTGTTGTTGATAGGCAATGAAACCTGATGTTGAATCAATTGCATCTAAATCATCACCGTCAAGCACCGCACCATTTGCTACGTTTAAACCAATGTAGCGGCCTAAACCTGAGCCTTGAGTTAGCATAAATTTAAGGTTATTTTGACCAAAATTTACTTTACCAGATGCACTGATACCGAACGATGATGTATCTGCATCAATGCCATTTTGTTTATAAGTTAACTGACGAGCAAGACCGGTAAATACTAATTCACCCCAGTCAGCTTTATGTGCGTAACGTGCTGTAAAGTCAGGCATTGATGCATCATCAGTAGCTACACGTGCGCCGCCAACTGTAACTGTGCTCTCTGGGTTTTCGATAGAGAATGACCAATTACCGGTAGTGTAACGTGCCTGTGCTTGACGTACGAACACAGTACCTTCTGCAGGACCAACGAAGTCGAGTGTTTCAGGTAATGCACCTACGTTTTGAAAGTTTGACCAAGCTTGACCAAATAACCAACCATCATAAGTCACAAATGCTTGACGAATACGAGGCGCGTAAGAGTTACTAACACGTTCGTTACCGCCTGGCGCTGAAGCAATAAAGTCTATTTCAATTTTAGTTTTGATGGTTTTACCATCGTCTAATTTTGTTGCTGTACCTAGGTTAAAGCGAGATTGGCGTGCATGCATGTCAAATACTGCATCGCTATCGCTGTCTGCGCCTACAGGTGTTGTACCTGGTACATAGAAGTCACGGCCAATGCTGCCGCCAGCTGGTACGCCTGCAGAGTAATCACTCCACATAGCATCAAGTTTTACATAGCCACCATAAGAAACGTCTGTGTTACCAATGGTTGCGGCGTTAGCGGTACCTGCAAGTGCACATAAAACAGCTGAAGCTGTGAGTGTCTTTAATGCGGTTACTTTTGTTGTTGTCATAATGTGTATTCCTGTCGAAGCTACTTGTTGATTGCATTAATGTTGTTGTATCACTGTTGTTTAAGAAATGACTTCTCTCAATTATCTATTGGTCTATTAGACTAAGGTGGAATGGGTAGTTAAATCGCATCCAACCTAACATTGGACTAGATTATAGAAGGCAATTTTAAAGTTTTTTGTTAAATGACAAGATATACAACTAAGGTCTAATACTTTCAGGGGCTTTGCTGAGTGATCCTTGAAGCAGGCCGTAGGCAAGTAATTAAAATGGAGACGACAACAATGTCAGAAAGTATCTATCCAGTACCAGCGCATATCAAGAATGCAGCACTAGTTGATAACGATAAATATAATACACTGTACAAGCAATCTATTGATGACCCTGAAGGATTTTGGCGAGAGCACGGTAAACGCCTTGATTGGTCAACTCCTTATAACAAAGTAAAGAACACCTCATTCGACAAAGGCCACATCAGCATTCGCTGGTATGAAGATGGTCAACTTAATGCATCTTACAACTGTATTGACCGCCACCTTGCCACTAAAGCCGATAAAACAGCCCTTATTTGGGAAGGCGATAACCCTGAACACAACGAAAATATTAGCTACCAACAGCTTCACGACGAAGTCGCTAAACTGGCCAACGGCCTTAAAAAATTAGGCGTATCAAAAGGTGACCGTGTCGCTATTTACATGCCAATGACACCGCAGGCTATTTACGCTATGCAAGCGTGTGCGCGTATTGGTGCTATTCACTCTGTAGTATTTGGTGGTTTCTCTCCATCAGCGATTGCTGACCGAATTAATGACTCAGGCGCTAAAGTGGTAATTACTTCAGACGAAGGTCGCCGTGCTGGCAACTGCGTACCACTTAAAGCAAATGTTGATGAAGCGGTATCACAAGACTCAGTAACCACTGTTGAGCACGTTATTGTTCATCAGCTAACGGGTGGTGAAGTTGAGTGGAATAGTCATGATGTTTGGTGGCATGAGCTTGTCGCTGACTTACCAGCCGAGTGCGAACCAGAGCCAATGAATGCAGAAGATCCACTTTTCATTCTTTATACTTCAGGCTCAACGGGTCAACCAAAAGGTGTGGTTCATACTACCGGTGGTTACCTTGTTTATGCATCGATGACACATGAATATGTGTTTGATCTTAAAGAAGACGATATTTTCTGGTGTAGTGCCGATGTTGGCTGGATCACAGGTCACAGCTACATTGCTTATGGCCCATTAGTGAATGGCTGCACGCAAGTCGTATTTGAAGGTGTACCAACTTACCCAACAGCGGGCCGTATGGGTGAAGTAATTGATAAGCACAACGTGACTATTCTTTACACAGCACCAACTGCTATTCGTGCTCTAATGGCGAAAGGCGATGAGCCAACAGCGACTTCAACTCGTAAAAGTCTTCGTGTTATGGGTTCTGTAGGTGAGCCAATTAACCCAGAAGCGTGGGCATGGTATTACGAGCATATTGGTAACGAAAACTGCCCAATCGTAGATACCTGGTGGCAAACAGAGACTGGCGGCATCATGATCACACCATTACCAGGTGCGACAGATATGAAGCCTGGCTCAGCAACACGTCCATTCTTTGGTATTGCACCAGCACTATTTGATGCTGAGGGTAATACACTAGAAGGCGCGGTTGACGGTAACCTTGTTATTTTAGATAGCTGGCCATCACAAGCACGTACAGTTTATGGCGACCATGAACGCTTTGAACAAACCTATTTCTCAGCATACCCAGGCGTGTACTTCACAGGTGATGGTTGTCGCCGTGATGAAGATGGTTACTACTGGATCACAGGCCGTGTAGATGACGTACTTAACGTATCAGGTCACCGCCTAGGTACTGCAGAAATCGAAAGTGCATTGGTTGCTCACGAAGCAGTAGCAGAAGCTGCAGTCGTAGGTTACCCACATGATATTAAAGGTCAGGGCATCTATGTTTACATCACTCCAAATGAGGGGATTGTAGTAAGCGATGAACTAACAAAAGAGGTACGTAACTGGGTTCGTAAAGAATTAAGCCCAATTGCTTCACCAGATATGATCCAATGGTCTCCAGGTTTACCGAAAACTCGTTCTGGTAAGATCATGCGTCGAATTTTACGTAAAATTGCGGCAAATGAGCACCAACAGCTTGGAGATACTTCTACACTAGCCGATCCGAGCGTTGTTGATGAGCTAATCGAAAACCGATTAAATCGTTAAAATCGCGTTAAAAACTTGATTAGAAGTTGATTCTAAACGTAGTATATCGGCTGTCACTTAGAAATAGGTGTCAGCCGAATTTATTAGGAGTGAACCATGAGTCAGTTTTTAATAGCGGACGATCATCCGTTATTTCGTGAAGCGCTGAAAGGGGCATTGAGTGCTAAGTTCGCTGATTTAGAAGTGTTTGAATCGGAAAACTTTGATACCACCTTGCAGGTGCTGAGCGAGCAAGAAGATCTTGATATCTTACTACTAGACCTTCACATGCCAGGCAATGGCGATTTATACGGCCTTATTCGCATTCGCGAAGATTATCCAAGCTTACCAATAGCTGTTGTTTCTGGCAGCGAAGACATCAATGTAGTTTCTAAAGTAATGGGTTATGGTGCGATGGGATTTATTCCTAAATCATCTTCATCAGATGATATTGCGCTGGCAATTAACCACATTCTTGAAGGCGATGTTTGGCTTCCACTTGAGCTTAAAGATAAAGTGGCTGCCGTAGATGGCGAAGACAAGGAAATTGCAGCGCAAGTGGCTTCACTGACGCCGCAGCAATACAAGGTGTTGCAATACTTGCACGAAGGCTTGTTAAACAAACAGATTGCTTACGAGTTACATATTTCTGAAGCAACCGTTAAAGCACACATTACAGCAATTTTTAGAAAGCTAGGTGTGTATAACCGTACTCAAGCGGTATTAATTGCCTCTAAGTTACAATTAGAGCCTATTGAGTCGGCATAACAAAAGATAATAAAAACAATAAAGAGGCCACTCAGCCTCTTCATTTTATTGCTTAAGCGAACACCACGGTTCGATTTCCATTGATAAACAGTTTATGTTCAGATGCGAGTTGCAGCGCTTTACAGAACACAGTTTTCTCTACATCTTTACCCATTTTTGCCATCATCTCTGCGGTATCAGCATGACTGACATGCGTCACATCTTGTAAAATAATCGGCCCTTCATCGAGCTCATTATTAACAAAATGAGCGGTCGCGCCAATAATTTTTACACCGCGCTCAAATGCCTGATGGTAAGGCTTTGCGCCAATAAAGGCAGGCAAAAATGAATGGTGAATATTAATAATCTTACCTTCAAAGCGCGCCACAAATTCAGGGCTTAAAATACGCATATATTTAGCAAGGCCAATAATGTCAGGCTGATAGCTGGCTATTAAATCACCGACTTGTTGATCATGCTCTGCACGGCTTAAACCTTCGTGCGATACCACATGAAATGGTACACCAAAGCCAGCAGCCAGTGGCGCTAAGTCGGCGTAGTTGGCAATCACAGCTAATACTTCGATGTTTAAGGCTTTTTCGAATTGCTTAAGTAATACCCCACCTAAACAGTGCGCTTCTTTGGTAGCAAGCAATACCACTTTCGTTTTTTCGCTGCTGTGCAGGGCAAGCTCTGCGCCATTAGGAAGTAGCTCAGCAAGGCTTGGTAAAAAGTCATCTGAAATAACGCCGCTTAACTCTGTACGCATAAAAAAGCGTTTAGCGTCTTTATCTACAAATTCGTTATTACGTGTAATGTTTAAGTTATGCTGATGACAAAGGCCGGTGATCTTGGCAATTAGACCAACATCATCATCGCATTGTGTGGTTAAAATCGTGTTCATAGTCCTCATTCTAATCCCGTTTGTGTGAACACCATTATTTGCTAATTTTTTTGTGCTGCATAGCGCAAATTTAACTATCTAATAATTTATCTGATTTGATTGCATAAGCGCCTAAAATGTAATCATTATTTACTTTTCGTGTAAAAGTAAGCTGCTTTCAGTATAAATGTGATTTTCTGTCCATAATTATGATTAATTAAGTGCTTTTCTACATCATTTTCTACACTTTTTAACCTTATCGTAAGTAACTGTAAGTGAAGGTAATAGTTTGTAAAACATAGAATTTTTTCGCACTATTCGAGTCAGAATGGGGTATTACAAACAATAAGGAAAAAATTCCATGAAAAGCACTCTGCTTAAAACAATTGTTGCCTCAAGTTTGCTTTCGGTACTGGCTGCCTGTTCAAGCGATGACAGCAGCAGTAGCAACAGTGGCTATGTGCAACTGTACAATGGCTCTTACAACAGCCCATACACACGTTTATTTGTTGATGACACTGAACGTTCGGGCGCAGATTTTGGTGATGTATCAACTCGTCATAACTACAGTTCGGGGGAGTATGAACTCAGTTTTGAATATGTTGATGCCAATGATAGTTATATCACCATCGATGAAGAAACCATCAAAATTAAAAATGATCAAACTCAGTTGCTAGTAATGAATGGTGATTTTGCTGAACCAATTTTTACTGAGCTCAGTGTGCCGACGTCAAGCGATGAAGATGAATTCAATGTTGGCTTTTTTAATATCGTTGGTGAAGATAACCTTTACGATGTATACGTTGCTACTGACGACGGGTTATTTGATACCGCTGAGTTATTAATGACTTCGCAATACCTCGTTGAGCCAGAGTTAGCGACGCTTGAGGAAGGTTATTACACTATTTATATTACTGCAAGCGGCAGCACTGATGTGATTTTTGAATCACCAACCGTGTACTTTAATGATGAAGCAACGTACATGGCGATGATCCGCCCAAGTTATGCAACAGAAGAAGATGGCATTACGCTTGATGTTGTGACGGCTAGTAGCTCAGTAACACAACTAAACCACCAAGACGCGCAAGGTCAGCTGCGTTTTATCAATACAATAGATGATTACACGCAAACCCAGTTTAAAGTAACCCGAGGCACAACGGCGACCAACACCGAAGTTGTTAGCAACGATAGTTACTCAGAATACATGAGCATGTCACCAAATAGTTATAGCGTCGCTATGTTAGACGAAGCGGGTGACACAATTGTCGATAACTTCTTAATGACATTAGAGCGTGAGCAAAGTGCGGTTGGTCTTTTCTACAATGATAAAGATTACGGGCCTCGTATGATGACCATTGAAGAAAACCTAACTCCAAGCAGCTACAGCCACGCAGTTACTGTGGTTAACTTAATTGATAGTTATGCAGGGCAAGAGATTGACGAAGTTGATGTGTACTTCACCCTCAATGGTGAAACGGTTGAAGATACTAGCAATGTTGTTGAAGGGTTAGATCAATACGACCAACAAGAGCAGGTGGTTGATAACGAAGTTTATACAACTTATGTGGTGTTTGAAGATAACGGTCAACAGATTGTGCTATTACAACAAAGCGATATGGATTTTACTGAAGAAGGTAACTATATCTTAGTGATTGAACACGATGAAACCACAGACTCAGGTTTTAAAATGACCTTAGAGCGTACGGTGACTGAACAGTCTTAACCGGCTAAAACGCAATATCGTTGTTTATTTACTCTTGCTAAGTGTTTATTGTATAAACAATTAAGGCTTATGCTTTTTTGTTTAAAGCGTACACAAGGAGAGAGTATGGATGGCGTTATTGCGTTACTAATATTACTAGCACTAGTTGTTGTCGGTGGCTCAATTGCGGGTATTTTTGCCTTTTTTCAACTCTCTAGTTTAAAGCGAGAAGTAGCTGCTCTTCGAGTCAAACTTAACGCGACATATACCCATCATCCACAAACAAATACTGCAAACCAGTTTGATAATTCAAACGACGATCTGACTGACACAGTAAAATTTGAACCAGAGCCTGTAATTATTAGTAAGCCGATTGAGGCTATCCCTAAAAAGCCCGAGCAAACAAAACCCAAGCCTGCGACTTTAAATCAGCTAGTAAGCCAACTCGTTACACAAATCAAAGCTAATTGGTTAACTTGGGTAGGAGCGGTTGCACTTGCCTTTGGCGGTATCTTTTTAGCACGCTATTCACTGGAGGCAGGCTTATTATCCGAAACCATGCGACTTACGCTTGGCGCTATTTTTGGTTTGAGCTTAATTGTTGCTGCGGAGGTTTTACATCGTAAAGGTATTATCTTTGATGGGTTTAGCAACTATATTCCCGCGGCGCTGGCAAGTGGCGGCTTTATTAGTTGTTTTGCATTGACCTTGCTGGCCTACAGCCATTATGGCTTACTGCAAGCTTTACCTGCATTTAGCATTTTAACCTTAGTTTCTGTAGCAGCCAGCTGGATGGCTCTGCGTTTTGGTCCTGTGCTAGCGGTCATTGGCATTATTGGCGCCTACAGCGTGCCGGTTTGGGTTAATACCGGGAGCAATGACTTTATAGCACTGCTAACTTATGTTGCTTTTGTTAGTGTATCGGCTTCGCTAGTTGCTCATTACGTAAAACGGCATTGGTTGTGGTATCTGTTATGGGCAGGTCATTTAGGCTGGTATTACCTAGTTGCAATGAGTGCAGCTAAAAACCTGCATTGGTTTATTAATCTTTATGCTCTATTTAGCATCCTATTGTTAATTGCGATTCCACGCCTAGGGCTGAGTATTAAACAAATAGAATACCGTCCACATCGCTTTAAAACACTACTTAAGCAACTGCCCGACAACCCTCTGTTGATAGCTGTTGTCGTACCACTTTATCTTTTACTGATGAGCAGTAACCAACTGCTTACTTGGCAGCTTAGTATGTTGTCGTTAGTGGCTTTACTGCTTCTTTTGGTATTAAAAAACAGTGCATGGGATCATTGGCTGATACTAGCTGCCGTGAGTGTAATGTGTTTGCTCACAGGGCAATACAATGCTGTTGATTACTCTGAGCAGCTTTTTGTATTTCGGCAAAATTACGGAGCAGGGCTGTTTTTTATTGCTTTGTTTGCGGGTTATGGGTTTTTGTTTGGTCGTAAATACCCTAAACGCTTAGGTTTTGCTTTACTTGCTTCACTTTCAAGTTTTGTGATTATTAGTTGCTTATATGTCATCACTCCCGAACATGCCTTGATGACGGCGTATCCGGTTTGGTGCTTTGTATTACTGGCACTGTCTGCTTGGTTATTTAAGTTATCAATTAATAGCACAAATCCAATGCGGGTATTTAGTTACTGGCTTGGCGGTAATGCCAATATTAGCTTAGCGTTAACCATGCTCCTTGAAGGCAACAGCTTGACCTTAGCGCTTGCTGCGCAAGTGTTGTTGATCAGTTTTTATGTCAATAAACAGTCACTCAGCATACCTACTTGGCCGCTTAAGAGCTTAGTTGGCGCTTTACTAGTTAGGTTAAGCTTTGCACCTTGGTCAGCTGATTACAGTGGTGCGTTGCTGCTCGGTGTGCACTGGAGTTTGGTTGTATACCCAGTTTGCGCTTGCTTATTTTACTTTGCAGCGAGGCACTGGCAGCAGCAATCTGTTCGGGTGTGGCTAGAAGGTGCAACGCTTCATTGTATTGCTTTATTTCTTACCACAGAGACGAGCTATCAGTTGGTGGGGCACTACCCAGACTTTGAGAACTTGTCTGTGTATGAGCATATTTTATTAACCTGTAACTGGGGTATATTAGGTTGTATTTATTTACTGCGTTCACGCTTTACTGCGCAATTGGCAAAACTCTATCAAGTAGCAGGTTTTGCGTTATTAACACTGAGTGGCTTACTAATACTGAAAAGCTTTACTGCTGTAAATCCGTTTTTTGAGCCGATAAATATAGGCAGTTGGCCGATTATTAACTGGTTACTATTACTTTGGTTAGTCCCCGCCTGTATTGCAATTTGGGCAAGCCAACTGACTAAATCTCAGCACTATTTACAAAAGCTGTTTACAGCACTTGCAGGTGTGATGAGTGTTTTATATATCAATGCGGAAATTCGCCATAACTGGCAAGGCGAGTTTATAAATATTGCTTTGCCAACCTCAGATGCCGAGCTTTACAGTTATTCTTTAGTTTGGCTTGTTATCGGTGCCTTGGTGGTTGTGGTGGGGCAGTTAAGAACCATTACGGTATTACAAAAGCTCGGCCTTGGCTTATTGGCGCTGGTGGTGTTAAAAGTGTTCTTGATTGATATGGCAAACTTAACCGGGTTGCTGCGAGCTATTTCGTTTATCGGCTTAGGCTTGTCGTTAGTTGGGCTTAGTTGGTTGTTCCAAAAATTTAAGGCAAAGCCTACTGCTTTGCCTTAAATCGATGTTGTTAAAAACGTTGGTTAAGTACTGTGGTTAAGCAGTGCTTTAAGTTTTGCGGGCTTAACAGGTTTACTAAGGTAATGAATTTGCTCTTCTTTGGTTTGCTGTTTTAGGGCTTCATCACGCACCGCTGTGATTAAAATGGCAGGCACTGGGCTTTGCCAAATTTCTCTTAGGGTTTTAATAAGCGTGATGCCATCGCAATCATGACCCAACTGGTAATCCATTAAGATCACATCGGGCGCTCGGTGCTCTTTGGCATAGGCCATCACGGTTTCAACTTGATCAAAGAGCTGATAATTTGCCTGCCACTTTTGCAATAGGCTTGCCATGGCATTAAGGTTTTCAGGGTCATCATCCACAGCAATAATGTTCATTGCACTGCGGTTCTCAACCCCTTTTTTAGGCGTATCTTTTTGTTGAATAAATTGGCTTTCACCATAAGGTACTTCAATACTAAAGCGGCTACCTTTGCCAGGTGTTGAACTTACATCTAAACGTAAAGAAAGTAAGTCGGCCATTCGTTTTACAACTCCTAAGCCAAGGCCAACCCCTTTGTTATCACCGGCTTCAATACGATAAAAGTCATTGAAGATTTTCGCTTGCTCTACTTCTGTAATGCCGGGGCCTGTGTCCCATACTTCAATCCGTAAATGATGTTTGCGTTTGCGACAAGCAATTAAAACTCTGCCACTATCGGTGTATTTAACCGCATTTGACACCAAGTTTTGAATAATTCGGCGTAAGTAAGTGATATCACTATGAACGATAATTCCCTTTGAACGCACTGTCAGTTTTAAGCCTTTTTCGCTCGACATAATGGCGTATTCATTTTTCAGTGGGGCAAGTATGTCATCAATACTAAAGTGACGCGGAGTAGGGGTCATTGCTCCTTGCTCGAGCTTGGCAATTTCTAACAGCGCCGACATCAAATGCACCGTTGAATCTAAGCTTGCACCCAGCTTTTCAAAGTTATTTAAGTTGTTGCTCGAAAGGGTTTTATCATCAATAGCTGCAAGGTATAGGCGCGCTGCATTTAGCGGTTGTAAAATATCGTGGCTAGCTAAGGCTAAAAATCGCGTTTTACTGTCATTAGCTTGCTCAGCCTCTTTTTTCGCTAAAGTAAGTGCTTGCTCAGTTTGTACTCGGCTATCGATTTGTGCTTGTAAATCTTTATTGATAGTACGGATTTCTTGAGTACGTGCTTCAATGCGGTTTTCAAGATCCATGTTTACTTCTTCAAGCGCATTTTGCGTTTCGATATGCGTGGTAATATCAGAGAAACTTGTTACAAAGCCGCCATCAGGCAGTGGGTTACCAATCATTTCGAACACTTGGCCATTACGGCGGTGACGAATAAAGTGATGGGGCGTGCCGTTTTTAAGATGCTGCACGCGCTTTTCTACATGGCGTTCAACTTCACCGGGGCCACATTCACCGCGCTCGGCATTGTATCTAAGCACATCTTCAATTGGTTGGCCTACTTCGAGAAAGTCATCTGGGTAGGCAAACATCTCTGCGTAGCGCTTATTCCATGCCACTAAATTAAGTTCTTTATCAACAACCGAAATACCATGGCTGAGGTTTTCGAGAGAGGTAAATAATAAGTTTTGATTAAATTGCAGGGCCTGTGTGGTTTCATCAAAAAAGTTAACCACTTCTTCAAAGGCCATGCGTTTACCAGAAGCAACCGTGTGGATCAGCGCTTGTGCTGAAGAGGCACCAAGTACACCGGTTAAGGCGCGCTCACAATAAGCAATAAACTCAGGTTCTGGGTGCGCGTTGTTGTCATCTAAGTTATGCGACAACGCAAAGTGAGCCAGCACTTGCTGCGAGCGCTGCACACCTAAGAAGGTTTGCAGCAGTACTTTAAAATCGTAAACAGTGGCTTTTACGTTTTTATTTAAACGTCTAGCGAATACCGCTTGCTCTTTTGGATTAACAAAAGCAGCTGCTTGAATTTTATCAATTAAACGCTCATCTGCACCGAGTGAAAAACTTATGTAACAGCCAATATTGGCAAATAAGGCGATTAGGGTGCCACGAGTAATAAGTGTTTGTTGCAGCTCTGCGTTTAAGGTATTGCCTGCATCTAAAATAGGCAGCATTAAGAACAAAACCCAGCAAATAAAGCCTGCTAATAATCCGGCATAAACCCCATACGCATGGCCTTTTCGCCAGTATAAGCCGCCAACAATAGCTGGGAGTAATTGCGATACCAAAGAAAAGGCCACTAAACCCATACTAGCCAGCGCTTTACCATGGCCAAACCATTGCTGGTAGAAATACGACAAAATCAAAATGCCAGCAATTGTGAAGCGTCTCACTAACAGGATTTGCGACTTATAGCTGCTAGTAATGAGGTTACGTTTAAACTTACGACGCAGCATTAACGGCAGCACTACATCGTTTGAAATCATGGTACTGAGCGTGAGTGTGGCTACAACAATCATCGCTGTAGCCGCTGATAGACCTCCGATAAATACAAAGGTCGTTAAAAAGGCGTTTTCGTGCATCAGCGGTAGGGCTAATACAAAGCTATCTGGTGAGAAGCCACTGCCAATGCCAGGGTGTATAGCTGCCGTTGCAATAGGGAAAATCATTGCAGCAGTCAGTAATAAATACAGGGGGAATGCCCAGCGGGCAGTATAAAGGTGGCGTTTATCTTGGTTATCGACCACAGTCACGTGGAACTGCCTTGGTAAACAGATAATCGCCGCTGCCGCCATTAATGACTGGCCGATAAAGTTAAAGCTAAAAAAGTCGAAGTTCTGCCAATGTTGCCAAATAGAGCCCGTTAGCTGCTCTGTTTGCACAGTACTTAAATTAAATAATGTGTATAAAGCAAGCCCAGCAACGGCCACCAAAGCTAATAACTTAATCATAGATTCAAAGGCGACAGCGAGCATTAGCCCTGAGCGATATTCGGTTACATCGACTTTGCGCGTACCAAAGAATATCGCAAACATCGCCATAATGAGTGTTGCCGAAAGGGCCAGCACAGAGCCAGAAATACGATCGTCGTTTTGCAGTAGTAAGAAGCTGCTACTCAGTGCTTTTAATTGCAGTGCGATATACGGAATCGTCGCCAATAAAGCGATAATGGTTACCATAATGGCGGTGGTTTGCCGTTTACCATAGCGAGCTGAAATAAAGTCGGCGATGGTCGTAATATTTTGTTTTTTACTGACCAGTACTAATTTGCGTAAAAACCCTTGGCCAAAGAAAAAAAGCAACGCAGGGCCGATTAAAATAGGTAAGTAATTCCAACTGCTGGTGGCTGCTGTACCAACTGAACCGTAGTAGGTCCAAGACGTACAGTAAATCCCTAATGAAAAAGAATAAACAAATGGGTGGTGACTAATTCTTTTAGCAAGAGGAGTGGTTTTGTCTCCCCAATTTGCCAACCAAAACAACACGCCAATATAGGCGAGTGCAACAAATAAAAGCGCAGCTGTCATGTTTAAATTCAGTAGTTATTGTAATAACACTACCTTACCAGAATTATGCGCGATTTCGATGGCAAGATTTTTTGCAATAATAATTAATTAAATGCAAGTTGTTGAAAATTAATGAATAGTACTGTTTTGTGTATCTTTATTAGACTAATGTCGCAGATCATTCGTTTTTACTATTTTCGCTATTTCGCAAATTTATCTTTATAGGTTAAGTTGTTGTTAATTATTGTTTTTTACCATCCATTAACAAATGGTGTTTTGCAGTTTACGTAAACGTAAACTAGCTGTTACGACTATGGTCTCAATTCCATAAATCAGAACCCTTGCTAACTTAGTTAATGACAACTAATACCACTCATTACTTTCTTGTAATGCATAAGGGGATAAAAAATGGCTTTTAAAGATGAAGAACAAGCAAAAGCTTATTGGGCGGAAAACCTCGCACTGCTATTTAAATTATTAGCAATTTGGTTTGTCGTGTCATTTGGCTTCGGTATTTTACTGGTAGACGTACTTAACGAGATACGTTTCTTTGGGTTTAAACTCGGCTTCTGGTTCTCCCAGCAAGGCGCTATTTACACCTTTGTTGCTTTGATTTTTGTTTACGTTTTCAAAATGAATACGTTAGATAAAAAATATGGCGTAGACGAATAGGAGCTAAGCAATGGATGTTCAAACACTCACGTTTATTATCGTCGGTTTAAGCTTCGCGCTTTATATCGGCATCGCAATCTGGGCTCGTGCTGGGTCAACAAATGAATTCTATGTTGCAGGGGGCGGTGTACCGCCGCTAGCAAATGGTATGGCAACCGCTGCTGACTGGATGAGTGCGGCATCGTTTATCTCAATGGCGGGTATTATCTCGTTTGCGGGCTATGACGGTGGTGTATATCTAATGGGTTGGACAGGTGGTTATGTACTACTTGCACTTTGTTTAGCACCTTACCTACGTAAGTTTGGTAAGTTCACGGTGCCAGATTTCATCGGTGACCGTTATTACTCACAAGCTGCACGTGTTGTTGCAATTTTATGTGCCATCTTTATCTGTTTCACATACATCGCAGGTCAAATGCGTGGTGTGGGCGTAGTTTTCTCTCGCTTCTTAGAAGTAGATATTGAGACCGGTGTTTACATTGGTATGGTGATTGTATTCTTCTACGCTGTATTAGGCGGTATGAAGGGGATTACATATACGCAAGTAGCTCAGTACTGTGTACTGGTATTTGCTTACCTTGTTCCAGCAATCTTCATTTCAATGATGATGACAGGTCACTTCTTCCCACAAACAGGTTTTGGTGCAACGCTTAGCGATGGCTCAGGACAGTTTGTACTCGATAAACTAGATGGGCTCAGTACGGAGCTTGGCTTTGCGCAGTACACCGAAGGCTCGAAGAGCATGATTGATGTATTCGCAATCACAGGCGCACTAATGGTTGGTACTGCAGGTTTACCGCACGTAATCGTTCGTTTCTTCACTGTTCCTCGTGTTAAAGACACGCGTATCTCAGCTGCATGGACACTTGTTTTCATTGCAATTGTTTATACAACAGCACCTGCTGTAGCGTCATTCGCTCGTGTAAACATGATTGATACAATTAACGGTAAAGACGGTAGCGGTACAGAGTACGCTGAAGCACCAGCTTGGGTTAAAAACTGGGAAAGAACAGGCCTAATCACCTTTAATGATAAAAATGGTGACGGCAAAATGTTCTACTCAGCAGGTAAGATTGATGATCCAAACAGCGCAAACGAAGTTAAAGTTGACCGCGACATCATGGTACTTGCAAACCCTGAGATTGCAGACTTACCAGCATGGGTGATTGCATTAGTAGCAGCAGGTGGTATCGCAGCAGCGCTATCAACAACAGCAGGCTTACTATTGGTGATCTCGACCTCGGTATCGCATGACTTATTAAAACGTACCTTAAAACCAGATATAAGTGACAAACAAGAGCTACTAGCAGCGCGCCTAGCTGCGATGATAGCGATTGTAATTTCAGCTTACTTTGGTATTAACCCGCCAGGATTCGTGGCCTCGGTTGTTGCCTTTGCCTTCGGCTTAGCAGCGGCGAGCTTCTTCCCAGCCATCATTATGGGTATCTTCTCTAAGAAGATGAATAAAGAAGGTGCGATTGCGGGTATGGTGACAGGTATTACATTCACAGCGGCTTATATTATCTACTTCAAGTTCGTAAGCCCTGAATTGAATGCACCTGCAAACTGGTTATTTGGTATTTCACCTGAGGGTATCGGTCTTGTTGGTATGATTGTTAACTTTGTAGTTGCAGCTATCGTACTTAAACTAACGGCTGAAACACCAGTTGAAATCCAAGAAATGGTTGAAGGTATCCGTAACCCTAAAGGTTCGAGCGCAGCACACGCGCACTAATAAAACCATTTTATAAGAACACACTCTTGAAGTTCAAAAGCCCGACTTAAGTCGGGCTTTTTATTTATTTCAAACAGGGGTAGTGTAGATATTGTCTCTATTTTATAGCGAGAATGACCATGAATACCGAGCAACAGGAAGTCGCCCAATTTGTGATGCAGCAAACGCCATTTAATCAGCTTGATGGTGCTGCCAGTGAGTATTTTGTAAACCATCTCGATATTATTTATCTGACCCGCGAAAATCAAAATCAGTGGTTAAGTTCAGATAATCTCAGATTATTTTTAATTCGCTCTGGCGATTATGATTTAGTCGACCCAAAAGGCGATGTGATTACTAAGTTATCGAGTGGCGATTACTTTGGTTTTCCTTCACTGTTAACTGGCGAAGCGATTCAAAATAGCATTTCAGTGCAAAAGGAAGGCATTGTTTACATGCTAAACCAAGCGGCATTTGATTACTTACGCCGTGAGTATAAAGTGTTTGAGCAATACTTTGTTCGCGCCCACAAAAACCGTTTATTGTCGTCTCATTATAAAAGTCAAAACGACAGTTGGTCGGAGAAGAAAATTTGCGAATTGATGAATCGCAAAGCCGTTACCTTGGCTCCTGATGCAAGTATTCGTCAAACCGCTAAAAAAATGAAACAACAGGGTGTTTCGTCGATTATGCTAACTGAACATGATCGCCTCGTTGGGGTTGTCACCGACCGAGATTTACGCAACCGCGTATTGGCCGATGAGGTTGACCCTCAAGAGTCAGTAAGTAGCATCATGACGTGTAAACCCAAGTTTATTTTTGAAAATAACCGCGTGTTTTCGGCGCTGCACTTAATGCTTAAGCATAATATTCACCATTTACCAGTGCTTGATGAACATCATAAACCGCTTGGTATGCTCACCAGTACTGATTTACTGCGTCAGCAAAAAAGCGACCCAGTACAATTAATTGGGCGAATTTACAAAGCGCACAGCGTGGTTGACTTAAAGCGTTATTCGCAAGAGATACCCGGTTTATTAAAAGGTTTTTCAAACAATATTGATGATATCTCCTTGATTGGTAAATTATTAAGTGGCTTAACCGATGCACTGACTTCGCGTTTGATCCGTTTGTTCCAAGAAGATAATGGCGCGGCACCAACCAGCTTTAGTTTTATTTGTTTTGGTTCACAAGCGCGAGAAGAACAAACACTGCATTCTGACCAAGATAATGGCCTGTTGTTACCTGATGATTTAACAGAAGAACAACACGATTACTTTAAGCGCATGGGCGAGTATGTCTGTGAGCACTTAATTGAGTGCGGTATAAAACGTTGCCCTGGCAATATTATGGCGAGCAATGCACAGTGCCGTATGGGCATTAATGCTTGGACAGAAAAGTTTCATAAGTGGATCACCTCACCCACACCAGAGGCGATGCTCAATTGTAAGATATTTTTTGATCTACGTTTTATTGAAGGCTCAACCACCTTATATGCGCGCTTTTGTGAGCAGCTAAAACGCATTTCTAAAAACGACTTATTCTATGCAGCTATGGCCAGCGACATTAAAAATACGCCAGTGCCTATTGGTTTGTTTAATCAATTTAAATTAGAAACTGACGAAAAGCAGCATAAGTACCTCGACTTAAAAAAACGCGGTGTGGTGATCATCAACGACATAGTACGTTTATATTCGCTTAAAGCGGGTATTCAGCGTGCTAATACGCAAGAGCGTATTGATGCGTTAATGAAATTTTCGCTACTCAATAAAGATGACTTATATAACCTAAAAGACTGTTGGCGCTTTTTAACCCAGCTGCGTTTAGGTACGCAAATTAACGAAGAGGGATTGCCTAGCAACTGTATTAACCCAAATGCGTTGAATTCATTAGAGCGACATCAATTAAAAGAAGCATTTTATTTGGTTAAACAGGCACAGCAAGCGGCCGCATTTAAATTTGCTCGCGGTAGTTTATAGGAGGCGTTATGGTTAAACGCTGGTTAAGTCGGTATTTAGCACGTAAGCAACTCTTGGCAGCCGATGCCTATAAAGAGCGCTACGTAGTGATAGACATGGAATTAACGGGCCTTGACCCTCGCCAGCACGAAATTGTCTCAGTGGCGTGGGTAATGATAGAAGATCAGTGCATTAAGCTCAGCGGTGCGCAGCATTTAATAAATAAAGACGTGCAAAGCTTAGAACAAAGCCCGATTTATCACGGTATTGCAAAACAAGACATAGATACTGGTGAAAGCCTCGAAATCATTCTTGGCAAGCTGCATCAGCATTTTGGTGAGTGCATTTTAGTGTTTCATAATGCGGCACTTGATTGGGGGTTTTTAAAACAGGCCTGCAGAACGCTTGGCTTAGATGCAAAAGCGCGTTTAATTCTTGATACCTTTGTTATTGAAAAAAAACGCCTGCACCAGCAAGGCCACGAAATTGGCCACGATGATTTAACACTTAGCGAATGCCGTAAACGCTACAACTTACCGCATTACAGCTCGCACCATGCCCTTACTGATGCCATGGCAACGGCCGAGTTATTCTTAGCCCAGTGTCATCAAATTAGTCGTGGTAAGGCATTGAAAGTAGGGGAGCTTGTGTGAATCAGTTAGAATTAAAAATTCCTCCAGTCGCGCTGCTGCTGATCATTGCATTGATGATGTGGGGCACAGCTGAGTTGTTTACGAGTTTTAGCTTCTCGTTTTTTGTATCACCTTTTGTAGCACTACTCATAGCATTTTCAGGTGTGATGTTTGCTTTATTAGGGGTTTATCAATTTCGCAAGCAAGGCACGACCGTTGACCCTCGAATTCCAGAAAAGTCGGCGAGTCTTGTTACAAGTGGTGTTTATCAATTTAGCCGTAACCCAATGTATGTAGGTATGTTATTAATGTTAGTTGGTTGGGGAATTTATCTTGGTAATATTGCGAGTTTTATAATGCTGCCGGTATTTATTCTCTATATGAATCGATTTCAAATTATGCCAGAAGAAACGTTTATGGCAGAGAAGTTTGGGTCAGCATACCAGCAATACAAAAAATCTGTTCGTCGCTGGCTATAAAGGAAAAAAGTAAGATTGAGGTTGCTAACGCAGTTTTATTTACCTTGCCCTCTTATAAAAATGTGTAAGGTCGATTACCAAAACTGCGCCATCTAAAACATGCTAAGCAATTTTTATTTTGGCTGACCTCTTATAAAAACTCTTCAGGTCGATT